>DASTOJ010000256.1:0-24008 GCA_035762565.1 Candidatus Methylomirabilota bacterium
GTGGCCTTCGACTTCCGCGTGACGCGCGCGCTGCTGGCCCAGGGCTTCGTCTGGGCGCTCGTCATCGGCGCCGCCGGCGGGCTGCTGCCGGCGATCCGGGCCGCGCGCCTGCCGGTGACGGCCGCGCTTCGCACGGGGTGAAGCGCGCTCACGTCGGCGTGAATTCCTGATAACGCTCGGGTGCATATCGACTGGCGAGCAGCCCGGTAGCTTCCTCGACCTTGATGGCCTGCACCAGTACGCCCTCCTTCCCATAGGGGAGGTACGCCTGGCACTGGCCGGACGGGGCGATGAGACTCGTCGCCGATTCCTGGAAGCGCAAAGCATAGTTGACACTGGCAAAGTAGACCGTGTTCTCCAGGCTGCGCATCATCATCGCCTTCTCGTAGTAAGGCCCGCTGACCGCACCCCACTCCGTCAGACGCACCCCGTCTCGATCACTCCCGGTGTGGTGGGGATGAAAGACGATCCGGGCGCCCCGCACCGCCGCCCATCGCACCGTCTCGGGATAGCGCCAGCCCTCATGGCAGATCGCCACCCCGAACCTGGTCCCGTTGATCTCGAAGAGTCGCCGGGTCTCTCCGGGCACGTAGAACGCATCCTCGGTCGGGGCCAGCTGGTTCTTGGTTTGATATCCCTGAAGCTCGCCCCGGGCGTCGATGACGCAGGCGGCAATCTGGCGGCCCGCCTCCGTGACCCGCTCCATGCCGAGGACAGTGGCCACCGCATATGTTCGCGCCCACTGGGCCACGGCCTGGAGTGCCCGTTCCTGCTGCGCCCGATCGAAGGGCGGGACTTCGAAATCCTGTCCCCGCAGGCCCGGGAGATAGGCTTCCGGGAAACACACGATCTCCGCCCCCTGGGCCGAAGCCTCGGACAGCAGCCGCTCGATCTTGTCCAGGCCCTCATCGAGGGTTGCCGCGACACACGGCGACGCCAAGGCAATGATCATGGATCAACATCTCCTCACGGCGGGTGAGCAACCCCGGTCAGGTGCAGCGCCTGGTTCGCCGAAGGTGCGGACGGCAACCCTCCGTCAGTCGACCGCGGGCGACTCGACGACCCGCCGGCCTATGGCGCGCAAGAGTCGCCGGTCGGCCTCCGGCGTGGGCGCCGGCGGGATGCGGAGCACGAGGTCCTGCGTGAACGTGCGGACCACCTTGCCGTCGGGCCGGTCGGCGCCGAACGGATCGCCGCCGGCCGCGACCGCGCGGATGCCGTCGCGCACGATGCGCCGGAGCATGATCACGCCGCGATCGGTCGACGCCAGGTGCTCGAGGGCGTGCACCGCGATCGGCCGCTGGCTCGACTGGGCGTCGAAGTCGGCCGGAAAGCGCTGCCGCTCGGCGTACGGCCGGTCGCCGGACTGGCCGAAGCCCGGCTGCGCCACCTGCTCGGCCGTGAGCCCCCACGCCGGGTCGACTTGCGCCAGCTCGAAGTTGGTCGTGTGCGTGTCGTCGTTGGGGACGGCCCAGCGGATGATCACCGGCCGGCTGGCCGGCTTGGGCGCCGTGGCCTCCTCGATCTCGCGCGTGAACTGGTGGACGTTGGGCGGCATGAAGTCACAGACGCGCACCCAGACGAGGTCGCCCACGCGCCGCGTGGCGATGTAGACCATGCCGGCCTCGGTCGTGAGCCAGTCCAGCTCGGGCACGGCGCCGAACGCCGCGGTGAACTGGTAGCCGCTGCTCAGCGCGTGCAGGAACGCGGTGTGCGCCGGGTCCATGCTGTTGTCCTTCACCTGGAGCCAGTTGCACGGCAGCGTGAACGTCGCCGCCGGCATGAGCCGGTGGCCCGGCACCTCGTAGCTGTCGTAGAGCGGAAACGCCGGGCGTCGCTCCGGCGGGCCCAGGTACGCGAAGACCAGGCCGGTGAACTCGTGCGTCGGATAGGCGCCCTGGCAGACGCGCTCGCGCAACCGGCTGCCCGCCGGCTCGCCGGGCGTCTCCAGGCACTGGCCGTCGACGTCGAACACCCAGCCGTGATAGCAGCACCGGATGCCGCGCTCGATCGGGATGCCGAACTCCAGCGACGTCCCCCGGTGCGCGCAGTGCAGGTGCAGCACACCCACCCGCCCGCCGCGCTCGCGAAAGACCACGAGGTCCTCGCCGAGGATCCTCACGCGCAGCGGCGTGACGGCGATGTCGCGCGCGAACGCCACCGGCTGCCAGAACCGGCGCAGGTACTCGCCGCCGGGTGTGCCGGGGCCGACCTGGGTCAGCTCGGGGTCGGGCGCGGGGACGGCGCGACGATGGTAGCCGTCGAACGGGACGTGAAGCACGCGCGGATTATCCCACGGTCAGCGGGCGAGCAGCCGGCCCGAGGGCGGCCCGATGTGGATGTGCGCGCCTGTCGAGGCACCCGGCACGGTCGCCCGCACGCCGATGAACGGGATGCCGGAGGCCCGCAGGTGCTCGATCAGCCAACGCCCTTCGGCGCTGTCCGGATGCACGGCCACGTCGATGGCCGCGCGGTGATCAAACCCGAGCCGGTCGTGCACGGCCGTCTGGCCGAAGGAGCTGATGGGGAGCGGGCGGCCGAAGACGCCGGCGAACTGCTGGTCGAGCTTCGGCACGTTCTTCAGCGACCACGGCGAGGTGCCGTTGAATCGCACCAGCGCCGCGGTGTCCTCGTACCCACCGCGCGGCAGAGGCGCCAGGCGCGCGATCCGCTCCTGGACCATCGCCTCGAACAGGAGCCGGTCAGCTTCGTCGATGGCCGTCAGCGTCTCGTCGAGGTCCCGCTGCGCCGCGCCGAGGGCGCGCTCGGCCTGCTCGACGGCCTCGGCCGAGAGCGCCCCGATCACGTGGAGCTGTCGTCGCTCCCGCACAACCTCGACGGCCTCCCGCACCTGCGCCTCGTGGATGGGGACCGATCGCGCCAGGACGTCTCGATAATGCTGGGTGGCGCGCGTGACGGCGGCGGCCAGCTCGGCCGGCGACGTGGCCGCCGGCGCCGCCCGGCGCTGCGCCGCCGCCGGCCCCGCCCAGAGCACGAGGCCGACCGCGACCGTCACGGCCGCCCGACGCATCACCGCGGCGGGAGGTTCAACCGCTCGCCGAGCGTCATCCCGAAGCCCCCGCCCTTCCTGGCGTCCTTGAGGTAGGCCTGCGTCTCCGCCTGCTCCTCGTGCGCGATCGCCTTCTCGCGCGAGAGACGGATCCGCCGGCCCCCTTCCTCGATCGACAGGACCAGCACCTTCATCTCGCTGCCGGCCGGAAACATCCGCCGATGGTCGGCGCCGCGGGACGTGCCCAGCTCCGCGTTGTGCACCATGCCCGTCTGCCCGGGGCCGAGGCGCACGAAGACCCCGAAGGACTCGACCCGCTCGACCGTTCCCGTCAGCACCGCGCCCACCGCGACGCGCGACTCCATCTGGTCGCCGACCGCGGCGTCGTCGGGCGCCAGCGCCAGCGCGACGCGGCGCTTGCCGGAGTCGATGGCCACGATCATCACCGAGATCTCGGCGCCCGCCGCCACCGCCTCGCGCAGCGCGGCCTGGCGGCTGCGCGGGATCTCGCTGGCGTGCAGGAGGCCGTCGACGCCGGGCAGCAGCTCGACAAAGATACCGAACTCGGTGGCGCGCGCCGCCCGCCCGCGCACCACCCGCCGCTCGCGCAGCTGGCCGGGCACCGCCAGCCAGGGATCGCCCTCGAGCGCCTTGAGGCTGAGCGTGAGCTTGCCCTTGGCCTCGTCGATCCGCACGACCTTCACCGTCACCGCCTCGCCCACGCGCAGCCGGTCGGCGGCGCGCCCGACGCGGGAGTGCGACAGCTCGGACATCGGCACCAGCCCCTGCACGCCGCCCAGGTCGACGAACGCGCCGAAGTCCGCCAGCGAGGTCACCGTGCCGGGCAGCACGGCGTTGAGGGCGATCCTCTTGCGCGTCTCCTCCGCCGCCCGGGCCGCCTGCTCCTCGAGCAGCGCCCGGCGCGAGAGCACGATGTTACGGCCGTTCTCGTTGTAGCGGGCGACGCGGAACTCGAGCACCCGCCCGACGTACTCCTGCTCGGACTCGACGCGCCGCAGGTCCATCTGCGAGAACGGGCAGAACGCGCGCAGGCCGCCCACGGTGACCTCGTAGCCCCCCTTGATCACGGCGGTGACCTTTCCCTCGACCGGGACCCCCGTCTCTGCGGCCACTCCGAGCGCCTCCCGCGCCTGGGCGCCCTGGCGCAGCCGATGCGAGAGGCGCACCTCGTCGCCGGTCTTCACGACCGTGGCTTCGACCTCGTCGCCCACGGCCACGTGGAGGCGGCCCTCGTCGTCGGCCAGCTCGGCGCGCTCGATCCAGGCCTCGCCCTTGCCGCCGACGTCCACGAAGACGTGCTCGGCCGTGATCTGGATGATGCGCCCCTTCACGACCTGCCCCACCTCGAGGCTGCGGCTGGCCTCGTGGCGGGCGAACAGCGTGGCGAAATCCTCGGCGTCAGCCATGGGACCCAGATTACACCGGGGGCCCCGGCGGCGGGTCGGGGCGATGTATCATCCGGCCAATCCAACAGTCCCGGAGGAATTCGACATGGCGGTCTCTGTGGGCTTCATCGGGGTCGGGAACATGGGCAACCCCATGGCGGGCAACGTGCTCAAGGGCGGCTTCCCCATGACGGTCTTCGACAAGAGCGCGAAGGCCATGGAGAACCTGGTCCAGGCCGGCGCCAGGGCCGGCAAGTCGGCGCGCGAGGTCGTGGAGGGCTCGGAGGTCGTGCTGACGTGCCTACCGGCGTCCCCCGACGTCGAGGCGCTCTACCTGGAGCCCGGCGGGCTGATCGACCTGGCCAGGCCGGGGACCATCCTGATCGATCTCAGCAGCGTGCTCCCCTCCACGCCGCGCAAGCTCGAGCCCCGCGCCCAGGCCCGGGGCGTGCACTTTCTCGAGGCGCCGGTGAGCGGTGGGGTGGCCGGCGCCCGCGCGGCGACCCTGGCCATCATGGTCGGCGGCGATCCCCAGGTGCTGGAGCGGGCGCGCCCGGTGCTGCGCGCCATCGGCCCCAACATCTTCAGCGTGGGCCCGGTCGGCGCCGGCAACACGGTGAAGGCGATCAACAACATGATGGCGTCGGTCAACTCGCTGGCGATGATGGAGGGCGTGGCGGTCGGCGTGAAGGCGGGCCTCGATCCCATGGTCGTCTACGAGGTCGTCAAGGCCAGCAGCGGGGGCAGCAAGGCGCTGGAGCGCATCCCCACCGCGATCGTCCCCCGGAA
Source organism: Candidatus Methylomirabilota bacterium (assembly GCA_035762565.1). GTDB lineage: Bacteria > Methylomirabilota > Methylomirabilia > Rokubacteriales > CSP1-6 > AR5. The sequence goes on from DASTOJ010000256.1 coordinate 5,206, forward strand.
GTTCGAGCCGGGCTTCAAGGTGTTCCTGATGAACAAGGACCTGGAGACGTTCAACACGATCGCCAAGGAGCTGCACGTGCCCGTCAGCTTCGCGAACGTCGCCCAGCGCTACCAGCAGGCGGCGATGGCCGCCGGCCTGGCCGACATGGACACCAGCGTGGCCATGACGATCATCGAGCAGCTGGCCGCCGTGAAGGTGTCGAAGGCCTAGGCTCGCGGCGCGGCCTACGGGCTCTTCAGCGTGACGCGCTGACCCTGGAAGGAGAGGACGACGCTGTCCTCGGTGATGCGCTCCACGAGGAGCTTGTCCTCGACGGTCTGGCCCTCGCGGTACTTGCGCCCGTTGAGGAACACGAAGCGATCTTTGGCGTCGGGCGCCCAGCCGAGGACCTGAAGCGAGAGCTTGGCGGTCAGGGCCTTGATGTCGCCCGTCGCCGGTGCCGGCGGGGCCGGCTCGGGCGCCGGCGCCTGAGGCGGAGCGGCGCGGGCCGTCTCGGCGGCCGGGAGCGGCGCCGGGCGAGGCGCGGGCGCCGAGACGGCCTCGGTCGCCGCACCGCGCGCGGGTGGCGCGGACCGGCGGCTCGCGCGCGGTGCGGGCTCGGCGAGCAGCGACGGTGCGACCCGCGGCGCCGGCTCGACGCGCGGTGGCGTCGGGGGCTCGACCCGCGGCGCGGGCTCGAGGCGGGGCGGCGGCAGCTCTACCCGCGGAGCGGGCTCGAGGCGGGGCGGTGACGAGGCGACCGGTGACGGACTGCCAGCCACGCTGGGGACCGCGGCGGGTGGCGCAGTCGTCGTGGTGGTCCAGGACACGACCGCGCCCACGACCACGGCGGCCCCGAGCACGCCACCCCCGATCCACCACCAGCGCGCGCGCGACGGGCCGTCGGGCAGCGCCCGGGGCGTGGGCACGGCGCGCGGCGTGGCGCCGCGCTGCTCCTCGGCCCGCTTGAGCGCTTCCAGGATGTAGGACATCCCTCACCTCCCCGCCGGCGTCGCCGGCAGCAGCGGCGCCCGCTGGTCGAGCCGCACGCTGAGGCGCAGCAGGGTCTCGATCCCCGCGACGCCGTCCGGCTCGAGCCCCTCACGCTTCTGGAAGGCCACGACCCGCTCGACGAGCGCCTCGTCGTAGACCGCCGGGCGCTCGGAGACGGCACCGTTGCCCAGCGCGCGGCGCAGCCAGGCGACGCCCGGGCCCTGCATCCCGGGCCCCAGCGTGCGCGCCGTGCCGGGCAGGGGGCGCCAGGTGAGCGAGAACGTCCCGTCCCAGAGCGGCTCGACGGCGGCCAGCGGGACGGTGTGCTCCTGGTCTCCCAACTCGAGGGTGATCGTGTCGCTCGCCAGCGCCGTCACCACCGCCCAGTGACGCGCGCCGTCCGCCGCGAGCAGCTTGATCGCCACCGGCACGCCGAGCCGCCGCAGGAGGGTCCAGTTGCCGCGACCGTCGAAGCACTCGAGCTCGGCGCGCGTCGCCAGGCGGCACTGGTCGTCGGTCGGCGCGCCGACCACCCCCCAGCGCGCGAGCACCCGCGCCAGAGCCGCGGCCCGATCGCCCGGCGGCTGCGCCGAGGCGAGCAGCGCGTCGAGACTGGGCGGGGCGATCGCGGCCGCGGGGATCGGTTCGGCAGCGGGTGCCATGGCGGCCACGGCGCTCGCCGGCGGAGCGGTGACGGGCCGGGCCGGCGGCGCAAGAATGCGCCACCACGCCTCGCCGGACGACACCCGCCAGGCGCCCGCCAGCCCGGCCGCCACCGCCAGGAGGGCGACGGCCACCGCCGCGCTGGCTGCGCTCAGGCGCCGCCGGCGCTTCACGGGCGCGCCCTCGCCCGCCACCTCCCGCGCCGCCCGTCGCACCGTGCGCGCGTCGACCGTCCGTCGGCCCTCGGCAAAGGCGCCCAGCAGCGCGCGGTCGCAGATGACGTTGATGAGCCGCGGGACGCCGCGCGACGCCCGGTGCACCGCCGCCAGCGCCCCCGGCTCGAACAGCGAGGTCCGCTGCCCGGCGATCTGCAGCCGGCGCCAGACGTAGGCACGCGTGTCCCGCTCGCCGAACGGCAGGAGGTGATAGCGGGCGGTGATGCGCTGCGCCACCTGCCGCAGCTCCGTGCGAGCGAGCAGCGCGGTCAGCTCCGGCTGGCCGATGAGGATGATCTGCATCAGCTTCTCGGTCGCCGTCTCGAGATTCGTGAGCAGCCGCAGCTGCTCGAGCGCGTCGGCGCTGAGGTCCTGGGCCTCGTCGACGATCAGCACGGTGCGCCGCCCGCGGGCGTGCGCGGCCAGCAGGTGCCGGGAGAGCGCGTCGACGAGCGCCTTGCGCGTGAACGCCAGCGGCGGGCGCTCCGCGCCCAGCTCGTCGCACACCGTCTCCAGCAGCTCTTCGGGCGTCAGCATGGGATTGAGCACGAGCGCCACGTCGACCCCGGCCGGCAGCTGGGAGAGGAGATAGCGGCAGATGGTCGTCTTGCCCGTCCCCACCTCGCCCGTGAGCTGCACGAATCCGCCCCGCTCGCGCACGCCGTAGAGCAGGTGCGCCAGCGCCTCCTCGTGCCGGGGACTCAGGTAGACGAAGCGCGGGTCCGGCGTGTTGGCGAACGGCCATTCCGCGAACCCGAAATGGGCGAGGTACATACCAGCGACACAGTAGGGACCGCCGAGTCCCAGGTCAACCGGAAGCTATGTGCTCGCCGCCGCCGCCGAAACCCCTCGCGACGGCCGGCCGTCGGGGCCGGCCACCACGCCGGGGGGATCAGTCGTCCAGGAAGCCGGGTAGCACCCGCCCGCCCTGGCGTCCGGTGGCAGGGATCTCGAGAAAGGAGTCCACGGCCTGACCATTCTGCTGCGCGACGAAGCTGTCGTCGCCCGGATGGCCGTTGGGAACGAAGAGCTGCGGACGATCGAACGGGGCGGCGGCGCGGCGAACCCGCTCGTCGGTGAGCGCTTCGAGGAACGCGACGAGATCGGCCTTCACGGCGTCGGCGTCGGCCGCCGTGTTGAAATTGAGGACCGACAGCCCCCCGATCACCACGCCGTCGCGCGTCTGGATCGGGTTCGACGCGCCACCCTGGTTGCCGCCGCGTGCGTAGAAGTCGATCACGTCGAGGAGCGTCGCCTCTCCGCCGTTGTGGAAGTATGGCGCGGTCAGCGCGACGTTGCGGAGGCCGGGGATCTTGAACGTGCCGTCGGCGGCGAGGATCGACCCCGCCGGTGAGTCGCGGACGGCGACCGAGAGCGATGCCCCGAACGGGTCGAGGCCACCGTTGCCGAGGTCCTCGGTCGTCTCCCGGACGCCGATGTTGCGCGTCCCGGTGTCGCTCAGCTGGCCCCCCGAGGTGCGGATCATGCCGCGAGCGGCCACCGAATCCACCGAGGCCTCGCTGAGCAGCGACCCGGAGTGGCAGAAGAGACAGTTGCCCCGCGGCGCCGGGGCCGGGTTGAGGCTGAAGAAGATCTGACGACCCCGCTCGGCCGCGGCTGACAGGGGAGCGTTCACCGGGTCCCCCAGGAATCGATCGAAGGGCGTGTCGTCCGAGACGAGCGTCGATTCGTACGCCTGAACGGCGAGCCCGAAGAACAGCGAGAAGTTGTACTCGACGAGCGTGTACTCGCCGGTCAGCGGGTTGCCGTCGGGACGGCTCACGACCGTGGTCGTCCCGTCCTCGGCGACGTGGACCAGCTTGTTCGACGCCCACCAGCGGGGCTGGAATGCCTGCCGAATCAGATTCTCATAGTCGACCGTCAGGCCCCGGCGCGGCCAGCGGCTGTAGGGGCCGAGCAGGCTGTCATCGGGACGAACGAGCTGGCCTCCAAGAGGCACCACGCTCCGCAGGCGCCGGGCCAGCGCCCGATGCCGCCGCCCGATCTCCAGCGTGAGGTTGCGCCCGACGATGGGGAACGGTCGCCCGTCCGCCGACATCTCGAAGCGATTCGTCGGCGGCCCGACGGCCTGCGAGGCGAGGCTCGAATTCGGCAGTCGAACCTGGACCTTCGCGAGATTCCCGGTGCCCTCGACGCCGTACAGGAACGCGCCAGTATCGCGCTCGCCGAACGGGTTCACGCCGTTGAACACGTGCTCGGCCCGCAGGTCCCAGAAGTTGCGGTGGTTGAAGACCGCGTTGATCATCGTCGGTGTGTTGCGCGGCTCGACGCGACGTACGTTGGCGGCCCGGGACCCCTGTCCGACGCGGAAGTTCTCGGGATCGGGGTGCGGCCGGCCGGTGGCGCCGTAGATCGCGTGATGCACGCCCTGCGACGACGTCACGTTGTTGGTGTCCGCGAGGATCGTCGACTCGCGATCGGTCGGATCCGCAAGCCGGCGGAACGGGAAGTCGGATTCGCGGAGCGTGTCGTTCGGGCCCTGACCGTCGAACTCGAGGTCGGGGTTCGGGACCACCACGGTGTTACCGGCGGCGTCCCGCCGGAACACGACTCGCAACAAGCCCGGGCTGATCTGGTTCTTCTTCCGGGGATCCGCACCCGCGAGGAAGTGACAGCTCGCGCACGCCTGCACCCCGTCGCTGCCCACCTGCATGTCCGAGAACAAGGCCTTCCCGAGCACCCTGGCGGCCTGCTCGTCACGGAGGAACTCGCCGAGGTTCGGCGGCCGGGGAACTGCAACGCTGGACAGCGGCGGAACTTGCCCCGCGGCGTCGCCGGCGCCGAGGATCGCTCCCAGCCAGCCGAGAACGATCAGCGCGCGCGCGTGCGTCGTGCACATGCCTGCCTCCCTCCGGAACCCGTGCGTGCGCCAGTTCCGTCTCACGGGCTGCCAAGCGAGCCGCGTGCCAGACCACGCGAGACAGGCGGACGCGTGGGATCGAGCGGGGTTTCAGCGTTCTCGGAAATCTGACAGTGTCGCGGAAAGGAGCACTTCGCCGGACGCGGTCCGTTCAAAGTGTCAGGCTGCGAGCACGCCCGACTCCGGCGCTGACCGGCTACCCGTCCCGCGGAGCCTCGCGCGAGAGCTCGGCGCCGGCGGGAAAGAACTTCAGCGAGGCGGAGTTCAGGCAGTAGCGCAGCTGGGTCGGCGGCGGGCCGTCGGGGAACACGTGGCCGAGATGGCTCTCGCAGCGGCGGCACCGGATCTCCTCGCGCTCCATCCCATAGCTGCGGTCCCGCACCGAGGTCACGTGCTCGGGGTCGAAGGGCTCGTAGAAGCTCGGCCAGCCGGTGCCCGACTCGAACTTCGTGCGCGAGCGGAACAGGGGCAGCGCGCACAGCCGGCAGGCGTATACGCCGTCGTCCTTGTTGTCGAGCAGGCCGCCGCAGAAGGGCGGCTCGGTGCCGTGGTCGAGCAGCACCCGACGCTCCTCGGCGGAGAGGTCGCGGGCCAGGCGCTCGCGGTCGGCCGGAGCGAGCGGGCCGAGGTCGAAGCCGGACGCCGAGCCCGGGCTCATGCGCGTCCTTCCCGCAGGCAGTGCTCGACGGCGTCGGCCAGCGCGTCGGCCCGCGCCTCCAGGTCGGTGTCCGTGAGGTTCGCGATCGGGTGCGGCGTGTCCACGAACGCGTAGCCGGGCTTGCCCCAGCTGGCGGCCATCGCCTCGCCGGTGCTGCGGAACGGCGTAGTGACGATGGCGACCGCCGGCACCCCCTGCTGCTCCATGAGAATCGCGTCGAGCACACTGCTCGACGAGCAGGACCCTCAGTCGCCGATGCCCGAGACGACCAGGTCGGCCTGGCTGCACAGGGCGCGGATGGCCGCCTCGTCGATCTCGTGGCTGGGCGAGCGCTTGCGGTTCGTGAGCGCCACCGTCGTGCCGTGGCGCCGGGCCAGGCGCTCGGCCAGCTTTCCCAGCAGCGTGTCGGAGTTGAACTTCGTGTTGTCGACCAGCCCCAGGCGCAGCCCCCGCAGGGTGGCGGGCCGCCGGGCGACCTCCACCGCGCGCTCCACGGGCCTCGACGTGGGATCGAAGATCTTCATGGCGCTCACCTCGTCCCGATTCGCGTGGTCACTGCGCGCGTCCACTTGTTGCCCCAGCCCGGCAGGCACGCCGACCAGCTCCCCGCGCGGCCGCCGGCGAACACGATCAGGATATCCTCGGGCCGCTCGAACACGTGCCGCCACGTGGTCTCGTCGGCCGCCGCCACCGCGCCCGGAAGGCGCCGGGCCCGCTTGAGGTCGGCCAGGCGACGGCGCGCGTGCTCGACCAGGAAGTCCTGGACCTGGCGGCGGCTCCACTTGGCCGCGCGCAGCACCGCGGCGTGCTCGCCGGCCAGCACGAGCAGCGACTGGTTGAAGCCCTTCACGTTGGGCGAGCCGAGATTGCAGAGCGCGTCGGCGAAGCAGTGCAGCAGCGGCTCCGGCTCGGCCGCCAGCTGGTTGTAGACCTGGTAGAGGCTGTTGGACGCGTAGAGGGTGACCGCGCTGTCTTCCGGCCGCAGGCCGCGCGCCACGTGCAGCGGTTCCCAGAGGTGATCCTCCTCGTGCTCGGCGAAGCAGAACGAGTACTTCCCGGGGGTGCCCAGCGTGGCCCGGTCGAGCAGGCCCGGGCGCGTGTTCATCACGTTCATCATCGTCAGGCGCACCGCGCGGCCGATGGTCGCATTGGGCCGGTGGCCCTGGCCGAACGCGTTGTTGCCGCTGTTGATCCCGAGGCGCCGCGCGACCGGCCCGTTGACGATCAGCACCATCGCCGAGCCGCCGGTGCTGCTGGCCGGGCCGTGGTAGGCGAAGTCCGGGTGGCAGAGCCCCCGGATGGCGGCGACGACGACGCCCAGGTACTCCGGCCGGCAGCCGGCCATGACCGCGTTGATCGCCACCTTGTCGGCCGTCACCACCGTGTTGCGGCCGGCGATCTCGCCGATCACCTCGTCGCCGCGGAAGCCGCCGGCCGCAAGCATCGCCTCGATCGACGCGTCGCTGGGCGGCACCACCGGCAGGCCGTCGGTATAACCGGCGTCATAGTAGGCCTCGATCAGGGCTCGGGGATCCTGGGCGGCGTCGGTCGTCACAGCCCGCACCGTATCACACGGTGCTAGCATCGGGCCGGGCGCCATGATCCCCTCCGGGCCGCCGCCCCGGCACCTGTCCATGATCCGCGGGTTCCACCTGGCGGACTTCCTCACGCTGGGCAACGCCGCGTGTGGCACGCTCGCGGTCTTCGCCGTCATGGCCTACGCCGAGACGCGGGACGTGCAGTGCCTGCTGGCGGCGACCGCGATCATCCCCCTGGCCCTCGGGCTGGACGTGCTGGACGGCAACGTCGCGCGCTGGCGGCGCAAGCACTCGGCGATGGGCCGCGAGCTGGACTCGCTGGCCGACGTCATCTCGTTCGGCGTGGCGCCCGCGGCCATCGCCCACGGCGCCGGCATGAAAGGACTGTGGGACGTCGGGGTCCTGCTCTACTTCGTCGCCTGCGGCGTCAGCCGCCTGGCCCGCTTCAACGTCACGGCCGAGCAGCTGGCCGCGGATACCGGTAAGGTGAAGTATTTCGAGGGCACGCCCATTCCCTCGAGTCTCGTCCTGGTCGGCGTCGTCGCGGCGTGCGCCTGGCTCGGGCTGATCGGCGACGCGCTCCCGCTCGGCGCCGTCCGCCTCGGGCCCGGGGTGCTGCACCCCCTGGCCCTGCTGTGGGCGGTCTCCGGCTCCCTGATGATCAGCAAGACGCTCCGCGTCCCGAAGCTTTAACCCTCCGGCGGCCGGCGGGCCTTCCAGTCGGTCGCCTGCTCGTAGGCCCAGCCGATGCGCAGAGCCATGGCCTCCTGTCCCCCGTGGCAGAGCACCTGGAGCGACGTCGGCAGGCCCCCGGGGGTGAAGCCGTTCGGCAGGGCGAGGCCGCAGAGTCCGAGGTAGTTGCCGGCGCGGGTGAAGTGGGCGGCGGTGCCGGACTGGTCGACCTCGTCGATCGGGATCGCCGCCGTCTGCGTCGTGGGCGTGAGCAGCGCGTCGACGTCGGCCAGCGCGACGGCGAACTCCCGGCACCGCGTCTCGCGCTCGGCGAGCGCGTGCAGGTAGTCGCGGGCCGAGACGTCGCGCCCGAGCTGGATCCGCGGGCGGACGTGCGGGTCGAGGGGCAGGCTCAGGTCGTCCACGAGGTGGCCCACGAAGAGGTAGCCCTCGGCGCCGATGATGCGTCCGGTGGCCGCGGCATAGTGCCGGAACCGGTGCGGCAGCGCCGGGCGGACGATGCGCGCGCCCAGGGCGGCGAGCTGCTCGACGGAGGCGTCGTAGGCGGCAAGCACGTCGCCGGTCACGCCCTCACGCTCGGCCTCCGGCATGACGGCCAGCCGCAGGCCGGCCACGCCGCGCCGCAGCTCGGGCAGCGGGTCGAGGGGTGTCCACGCCAGCGTCTGCCGGTCGCGCGGGTCGGGGCCGTTCAGCACGCGGAAGATCAGCGCCGCGTCCTCGACGGAGCGGGCCAGCGGCCCCGGCGTATCGAGCGTCGTGCTCAGCGGCAGCACGCCGTGCGTGCTGATCCGCCCCGCCGTGACCTTCAGCCCCACCACGCCGCACCAGGACGCGGGCAGCCGCACCGAGCCGCCCGTGTCGGTGCCGATGGCCACCGGGGCCAGCCCGGCGGCGACGGCCACGCCCGAGCCGCTGGAGGAGCCGCCCGGCGTGCGGTGCACGACCGGGTCCCAGGGGTTGCGTGGCGTGCCCAGGTGGGTGTTGGTCCCGAAGCTGCCCATGGCGAACTCGACCGTGTGCGTCTTGCCAAGCACGATCATGCCGGCGGCGATCAGCCGCTCGGCCAGCGTCGCGGTGACGAGCGAGACACGGTCCTTCCACGCCTTCGAGCCGCCGGTGGTGACGCGACCCTGCAGGTCGACCAGGTCCTTGAGCGCGATGGGCACGCCGTGCAGCGGGCCGACGCGGTGCGCCGCCCGGATGGCCTTGTCGGCGGCCTCGGCGGCGAGCCGCGCGTCGTCCTCGTAGAGGGCGATGTAGGCGCGCAGCACGGGGTCGCGCTTGCGGATCCGCTCGAGCAACGCCTCCACGGCGTCGACCGGCGACAGCGTGCGCTCGCCGAAGGCGCGGGACAGCTCGGCGACGGTGGCCCAGACGGGATCGATGCGGGGCATGGAACTCCCTCCTGGAGGGGGGCCGAGGCGCCCCTCCACTCTGGGTACCGTACACTGTTTCCGAGGCGCCGCGGTTGACAGAGCGCCGTCCGACTGGGATAAGTTTCCGCATGCGAACTCACGCGCCCGTCCCGACCTGGATCGCCGCCGTCATTCTCCTCGCCGGCTGTGCCACGGCGCTGCCGGCCGCCACGACCGGCGTCCCGGCCGAGGCGCCGCCGAAGCTCGACGTGGTCTGGGTCCCCAGCCCGCCCGCCGTCATCACCGCGATGCTCGAGGCGGCGAAGGTCGGCCCCAACGACCTCGTCTACGACCTGGGCTGTGGCGAGGGCGAGATCCTCATCGAGGCCGCCACACGCTACGGCGCCCGTGGCGTCGGCGTCGACCTCGACCCCGTGCGGATCAAGAACGCCCGCATCAACGCGGCCAAGGCCGGCGTGGCCGACAAGATCACGTTCGTCCAGCAGGATCTCTTCAAGACGGACATCACGCCGGCGACCGTGGTGACCCTCTACCTGCTGCCCGAGCTGAACGAGCGCCTCCGGCCCACCCTGCTCCGCGACCTGCGCCCCGGCACCCCCGTCGTCTCCCACGACTTCGCCATGGGCGACTGGAGGCCGGAGCGCACGATCGAGGTCCAGGTGACACGCCTGCACCGGGTGTTTTTGTGGCGGATCCCGGCCCGAAGCTCCCTACGCGCCGCTGCCCTTGGCGCGGTGGGCGGTCGCGCTCATGAAGTTGTCGAAGACCGTGGCGATCCGGTGAATGCCCTCGCTGCCGCCGGCGATGACGCCGCTCGTCAGCACGACATCCACCAGGCGGAAGGCCGAGGCCTGGCTCGCTGACCAGCCATTCGGATCGATCAGGGTTTCGAGCGCCCGCAGCCCCACGCCGCTGACCAGGAGGCCCAGCGTGAGGCCGACCCAGAGCGCGATCTGTCGGGTCTCGCACCGGTACCGCCGCTCCTGCCGCTTCGCCTCCTCCAGCTCCCCGGCCGCCTCGCGGAGCGTCCGCGGATCGGGCCGCGACTGGGTCCGGAGCCGCGCCAGCCTGTGCTCGATCGCCTGGACGACCAGCCCGAGCTGATTCATGCCGGGGCTGCGCCACGTACCCACGAAGATCTCCAGCGCGCGCTCGGCGAGCAGGGCCACCAGGAACAGGACCGTCAACACGCGGGCCACGTCGGGGGTCCCGAAGTCCTTGATCGCGATGGGGGCCGGCGCCAGCCACACCGGAAACGACACGATGGCACCGAAAGGTACGAGGAGCGCCAGGCCGTAGAGATTGGTCCCGGCTCCAGCGGCAGCTTCCACCTTCTTGCGACCAGCGGCAACCTCGGCGACCTTCATCGCTCGGCCCTCCTGTCCACGACGACGCCTGGCTTCCCGGGTTTCGGTCTTCGATGCGGCGTTCATGGGGGGCCAGGCGAGCAAGTTCCGCACCCTGTTTCCAGCGCCGCGCAAGCACGTGAAAACGCTGCTCTCTCGGAACCGGCGAGAGGCCAGCCGAATCAGGCAGCGTGCCCGAGGCGGGCGAGCGACCGCCTGGGTCGGGCGCTGCCTAGTTCGGATACGGAATCGGAATGGGTCCGCTCGGGGTGCTGGCGGGCTTAGTGCGTCCGTGGCCGTCCTCTTGACCGCGGGGGGAGATCCTTTGCCTTCCTGGACGCCCGGCTCTTCTTCCGCTTCATGGTCTCCTCCTGCGCTCGCACTGTGCTGTAGCCTACGCACGGGGGCCCGTGCCATGCTGGAAGCGGCGCCGTCGTTCTCCGGGGAGCAGCTGTCCGAGCGCCTCAAACGGCTCGGCCTCTACACCACCGGACAAGCGAAGGGCGCGCTGACGCCGGCCGGACTCGCGGCCACCGCAGGCATCGCGGAACGCTACGCGCGAGAGTGGCTGGAGCAGCAGGCCGTGGCCGGACTCCTGGCGGTGGACGACGCCGTGGGGCCGGCCGCCGAGCGCCGCGACCCGTGGAGCACGCGCCCGAGCGCGTCGTCGAGACGTACCGCACCGGCAGCGGGGTCTCCTGCGAGGCGTCCGGCGCGGCCTTCGTCAGCGCGCTGCGCGCGCGACGCCGGGTTCGCGCGCTGCGAGGTGCTGGCGATCGACACCCCCCTCTTCCGGCTCTACCGGCTCCGCGCGTAGTGCGCGTCGGGAAGGTCTCCGGCATCGGTCTCGGCTGGCTCCTCGTGCTCGCGCTGGCCGGCGGCTGCGCGCCGGTCTCGCCGGACGGACCGCGCCTGGACGTCGTCTGGGTTCCCAGCTCGCCCGAGGTCATCAAGGTCATGCTGGAGGTTGCGAAGGTAGGTCCCGGCGACGTCGTCTACGACCTGGGCTGCGGCGAGGGTGAGATCGTCATCGCCGCGGCGCTCCGCGGCGCGCGCGGGGTCGGCGTGGATCTCGACCCGGAGCGCATCGTCAACGCCCGGATCAACGCCGCCCGGGCCGGCGTGACCGACCGCGTGAGGTTCATCACCCAGGATCTCTTCACCACCGACGTGAGTCCGGCCACGGTGGTGGCGCTCTACCTGGGCCCCGACCTCAACAGGCGGCTCCGCCCCAAGCTCCTGCGCGAGCTGCGCCCCGGCACCCGCATCGTCTCCCACGACTTCAGCATGGGCGACTGGGCGCCGGAGCGCACGGTCACCGTGCCGCAGGCACCCGGCCACCAGGTGCTGCTGTGGCGGGTGCCAGCCAGGTAGACGAGGCGCAACTTGGCATCGCGGCGCCGGCATCCTGACCCTCGCCCCGAGCGGGTGGTGACTAACTCGCTGTGATCTGGAACTTTCCCTTATGGCATGTCGAATGCCACCCCGCTCCGCGACCCAGGTGACCAAGGGGAGGGGCTATGCGCATCCTACTGCTTGTTCTGATGTTGCCGCTGGCCGCGGCGTGCTCGACCATGCGGCCGTCGACCGACCCATCGGCGGCCGTCGCCGAGGCGTCCGAGACGGATATCTCGGGCCGGTGGAAGGGGAACTGGACGGGAACCGGGCTCTTCCATGCCATCCGCGACGACGCGTTGACCCTCGACCTCGTGCAGCGCGGCCCGGTCGGGCATGGCCGGCTCGTGCTCGAGGGCACGGGCGCGGCGGAAGCGGTGCCCCAGGAGATCCGCCTCGCAGGGCTATGGGGCACCCGCGTGTTCGCCGACATCTCGCGGGACAAGGTGACGCTGCGCGACTATACCGACGGACGCCAGTTCACCGTCGATCTCAAGCTGAGCGAGAACGGGAACCAGATGTTCGGCTTCGTCAGGGGCGCCCATCCGCACGTGGGCCTGGTGCTCAACCGCGAGCACTCGCGCAAGAGCGTCCCGGAGGCCGCCGCGGTGCCACAGCAGTCGGCGATGGCCACCCCGGTTCCGGCGGAACCCGAGCCGGCGAAGGTCGAGCCCGCGCCGCAGGTGGTCGCGATGGTGCCCGAGCCGAAGGCCGAGGAGAAGGAGGCCGAGCCGACGGCGCGGCCGCGGCAGGAGGAGTTCGTGGCCGTGCAGGAACTGAAGGCCGTCCACTTCGACTTCGACAAGGCCGATCTCCGGGCCGAGGCCCTGGACACGCTCCAGGTCCACGTCGGCTGGTTGAAGGAGAACGCCGACACGGCGGTCCTGATCGAGGGCCACTGCGACGAGCGCGGGACGGCCGAGTACAACGTCGCGCTGGGCGACCGGCGCGCCAAGTCGGTGCGCGAATATCTCTCGGCGTACGGCATCGCGGCGGACCGCGTGACGACCGTCAGCTACGGCAAGGAGCGCCCGGCCTGCGCGGTTGACACCGCCCAGTGCCACGAGGCGAACCGCCGCGCCGAGTTCCGCGTCAAGAGCCGCTGAACCTCCCCAGGCCCCGGCAGCGGTGGCGGCGCCGAGCGCCGCCACCCGGCCGGCGGCGGTCTTTCCGATCGTCAGCGATCGAGCCCAGTGGATCGAGCCGTCCGCGGTGAAGAGCAAGCCGCAGCGGGCCGGACGGGCACCTGCCGCAGCACGTCGAGGCGATCGCCGGTCGTGCAGACGAGGTCGGCGTAGCCGCTCAGAAGCCGGCCGCCGTCCCACGGCCCCGCCAGCGCGTACTCGAGCTGGAGGTCCGGCCCGGGTCGGCGGAGCAAGCCCTCGCGGCGTAACGCGTCGACCGCCCGCGCGACGTCCTCGACGGCCTCGACGAGACGCTCGGCGAGGCCGGTCACGCCGGCCGCGCGCCGCACCGCGTCGGCGACGCTCAGCGCGGATCGGCCAGCGCCAGACCGACAGCGCGGTGGACCGTCGTCCCGAAGCGCGGGCCGTGGCGGCCGATGCGCTCCTTGCGCTTCGCAGCCCGCTGGCGCTCGGCCTCGAGATACCGCCGCTCGGTCTCGCGCAACGCCAGCCCCGCCGGCTCTTCCCACTGAAGCCCCGGCAGGCTCATCAGCCAGCCGCGCTCCTCGCGGTCCATGCGCCAGGCCGCCGGTTGCAGATACGCGTGCACGCTCACTCGCCGTCCCTCCCGTCTCCGGGGGCCAGCCCTCCAGTCCGGCGAAGCGCGCCAGCGCGCCCCCGGCGCCGGTCAGCAGCAGCCCGGCGCGCTCGTACACGCTGTCGCCACAGGCAGACCAGCCGGAACGCGCAGAACACGCAGTCACCGGCGTCCGGCGTGCGCGGGAACGCGCGCTCGGCGAGCAGCCCGGCGGTGAGCTCGAGCCACTCGCGCGGGCACGCGCCATGCCGGCTCCAGCGCCTTGACCACGAGGCCGTATGGGAGGGTCACAACGCCTCCCCCTCGAGGCCTCCTCACTGCAGCAGCAGGGTTAGGCCGGCGGCTGGGTCGGCTCATGCGCGCGTCGTACCTTGTCAGCTCATCGCACACCACTGAGCACGAGAGGAGGCGGTTCCATGCGCGGCGCCCCCGTCGTGGCTAGTCACGCAGCGTCCGCGCCACGCGGAAGCCGAGCGCGGCATCCCTGGTGTTGAACAGGAACCGATAGCGTCGGGTGGTCGACGGCGCGGTCTCGCCGGACCGGCGTCCGCGCGCCACGTGGTAGCGGCAATCGCCGCCCGAGTCCCAGGACGAGCCGTCGGTGGGTGCGTCCGTGTAGTCGGCGTGCCAGCAGTCGCTCGTCCACTCGAGGCCGTCGGAGTGAAAGCCGGGCGCGGCCGCCGCGGGACTCCTCGCGAGGTACTCCCATTCGGCCTCGCTCAGCAGCCGGTGCTCGACACCGGTTTCCAGGCTGAGCCAGAGCAGGTATTGCTGCACCTCGATCCACGACACCAGGACGACGGGCTCGAGGCTCGCGGTGCCGCCGGCGCTCAGGCTCTGGCACAGGCCGGCCAGGGCGCAGCGCTTCCAGTCCTGGACGCTGACCTTTTCCCTGCTGTAGGCGAACCGGTGGGCGATGATCACGCGGCGGACGGGCTGTTCGTCGGCGGCACCACGCGACGTGTCGCCCATGACGAAACCTCCCGTCGCTGCCCTGACCATCTCCGGGCAGTGCGGGCATTCCCTGAAGCTTCCACCGGCCGGTGGCCCGCTGCCCCGGGGGCCCTGAGCCGCCGTCGGCGCCGCCGCGACCAGGGCCCCCACGACCACCGCCAGGAGGACCCGAGCGCTCCGGCGCGTCGAGCCGGTCACCGCAGCGACCGGACGACGAAGTCCTCGCTCGGGGCGTAGGCCACCGGAATCTGGATCTCGTTGAGGTGCTCGGTCGCCAGCGTGGGGATCTGCCGCGACAGATAACCCGCCAGCTCGCGCGCGGTCACGCGCCCGTCGCCGTTGCGGTCGGCCGCCCCGGTCAGCGCGGCCACCGTGGCCGCCGTGAACACGCCGTGACCGAGCGTGGCACGCTCCAGGGCGGCCTGGTCCTGGCGCGACGCGGCCAGCACGGCGAAGCCCGTCGCCCGGCCGAGCTGCGCATATACGCGGTTCTGGAGCAGGCCCTTGATGTCCTTCACCACGGCGCCCGAGTTGCACGAATCGATCATGAGCACGATGCGCGAGGCCCTGGATTCCCGCAGCGTGGCGGCGATCTGCTCCGCGGAGACCGAGAGGCGGACGATCTCGGATTCCTCGGGCTCGACGATCGCCGGCGACAGGAAGTACCAGCCGCCGCGGATGGCCAGGCCGTGCCCGGCCAGGTAGACCACGATCGCGTCACCGGGCGACGCCGCGGCGGCCGTCGCCCGCAGGGTGGCCAGGATGGGCTCGCGCCCGGCGTTCGCATCGTGGAGCTCGGCCACGGCGACCCGGTCGAACCCCTTCGAGGCCCGCATCAGCTGCGCGATGGCCTCCGCATCTCGCCGGGCGTAGCCGAGCTTCAGCGCCGACGCCGCATACCGGTCGATGCCGACCGCGACCACGTGGAGCACGCGGCTCGCCGCCCCCGGGCGCTCGAACGCCAGCTCCCGTGTGGGCCCCTCGATCCCCAGGCGCCCCACGCCCATCACGGCCAGCGTGTTGGGGCCCGGCATGGGATGGATCCCGAATCCCACCGACCGGAACTTGAGGTCGTCCCGGCGTGCCGTTTCGTCGGTGATCCGCGCGGTGTCGGAGACGCGCTTGCCGTTGTGGTACACCTCGATGCCCGAGACGTCGTCCTTCACGTTCCGAGCCGTGGCCAGCACCACGGTGCGGCCGGAGCCGGCGACGTTCTCGAGCAGCTTCATCTCGGCGATGGTGGGCGGCAGGGGGATCGGCCCCTGGTGACCCGCCGAGGCGAACGCGAGCTGCTGCGGGCTCACGTAGTGGAGCAGGAGCCCGGGCTCGTAGAAGTGCCGCGCGAACTTCTCGAGATCGAGGTCGATCTTCTGGATCACCCAGGCGATTTCGCGGCTCCCGCTCACCGACCCGTCGTAACGCTTGCTCGAGTCGATGACGGCCCAGCCGTTCTCGGTGCTGAGGCCCGTCGCCACGAGCTTGCCGGTCTTGGCGTTGAGCACCGCCAGCACGCCGCTTCGATGGACGATCAGCAGGTCGTCGCCGGCCTTGACGTTGCGGATGTGGGCGATCGGCTCCTTGGCGGTGAAGACGGTGCGGCCCCGCCCCGCGCCCAGCGGCGCGACGCTGAGCGTGTTCTTGCTCGTCCAGTAGATCTGCCCGCCGGTGCGGATCCAGAAATCCTGAGGGCCCGAGCCGAACGTGTGCTCGCCGGCCCTGGCGAAGGCCTGCCCGTCGTGCTTGTAGAGGCCGAGGCGCGCCGGCGAATCCTGGCGCGCGAGGCCCGGCGCGCCCGTGGAGTCGTAGTAGAACAGGATCCTGCCGGCGGGGCTCGCCGGCTCGATCGGCAAGGACGCCTGGCGGTCCGCGTCGAGCACCCAGGCGACGGCGCCGGCCTCGTAGGCGACGAACCGTCCGTCGTCCGAGACCCACAGCCCCGTCACGCGATCCTTCATCGGCACTGCGACGGTCCGCCTCGTCACCAGGTTGTAGACCTGGAGCCGGCCGCCGCCCGCCGCCGCCACCACCGGCGCGCGCGGCGACACGGCGACGGCGTCGGCCGCGGCGCCCGTGCCCAGCAGCGTGGCCTTGGTGGCGAACGACATGCCGGCGGTCTCGTAGACG
The DNA here is from genome assembly GCA_035762565.1 of Candidatus Methylomirabilota bacterium. Taxonomy (GTDB): domain Bacteria; phylum Methylomirabilota; class Methylomirabilia; order Rokubacteriales; family CSP1-6; genus AR5. Next base: position 21,744 of record DASTOJ010000256.1, read on the forward strand.
CGCCCGTCCGCCTCCGCGACGATGAGGTTGGCGCCGCGCTGATTGGGAAAGACCGCCCGGGCCTGGCGTGGCCGCCGGCCTTCGACGGCGACCTGCCCGCCGGTCTCGAAGTCCCAGACGCGGACCGCGCCGTCGGCGTCGACGAGGCCGAGGTAGCGCTCCCCGATGCCGGTGACGACCTCGGCGACCGGTCGCGCCGGCGCCTTCACCTTGAGCTCTTCCTGGAGGTAGAGGAAGTCCGAGACGATGTCGCCAATTCCGGCAAGCAAGACCGCCAGCACGACGACGCGGAACGTCACAGCGCTCTTCGACACCCGACCCGGCGCGTCAGAAGCTCCAGCGGACCTGCAGCGTCACCGTGTGCGAATCGATGTCGATGCCCGAGGTCAGCGACGTCCCGTAGCTGTAGGCCCCGCCCACCAGCAACGACGGGGTGATCGCGTACAGGATCTCGGGCCCCACCGAGATGAAACCGTCGTCGTCGAGATCCGGGTCGACCACCTTCTGGTACACGAAGTTCAGCTGGGGCCGGAACTTCTCGCCGCGGTACTTCAGGCTGAAGCCGCCCTGGAACGAGGTGATCGTGTCGGCGTTGTCGTCCTCGAACGTGTTCGAGAACGCCACACCGACCGAAGGCTCGAACAGGATGGGCCCGCCGCGCGCGCTCAGGGTCACCGACGGCCCCGCGCGCCACGCCCAGATGTCGTCGGCCACGTTGCTGTTGAAGTTGGCGAAGCCGCCTTCCAGCGTCAGCCAGCCCTTGACGGGCTGCGTGTTCAGGAAGATCAGGTTCGCCCCGAGGCGCGTGTCGACGAGGGTCGAGTCGATGTCGGTGTCGAGCCCCCCGGCCGAAACCTCCGTGCTGGTGAACGCTCCGCCCAGCGCCCCGTGAACGAGCAGGATGTCATGCAGCTTGTGCAGCGCGCCGACCACGACGCCGCCGGTGTCCGACTTGAAGGAGCCGAAGCTGAAATCGCCGTCGGTCCGGTTGTAGAAGGGGCTGCCGAAGATGGTGGTCGTCGGCATGAGCTGCAGGCCTTCGCTCACGATGCTGCGCGACAGGGACTCCGCGACCGACGTGGCGATGGACGACCCCACCGCCCGCTCGACCGCCTTCTTCACCTCTTCGTTCGTGTCACCGCCGCCGCCCTGAGCGAACGCCGGGCCTGCGATCCCCACGAGGAGCACGACGAGTGCGGCACCGCTGATCGACCCGGCTCGCATGGTGGCGTCCCCCTTGTCGGCTACGGCGCCACCATTCTCCGTCAAGACCCCGGCATTCGAGCCAGTGTTTCTGGGGGGGCCGAGTGCCCCGGGGCCCTCACACGTGCAGCGGGTCGATCCGGCCGGCCAGGCCGAGGAGGCTCTCCCACAGATAGTAGCTGCCCACGACGAACTCGCAGCGGTTGGCCCGGTCGTGGGCCCGGGCGTCGGCGCGCTTGTTGAAGCAGGCCTCGGTCAGCATCCCGGGCGCGCGCCGGTCGCCGGGATGCGTGGGGGTGAGGTGGCGCTCGACCAGCGCGCGGGCGGTGGCCTCGGCGGCCTCGCGACAGCGCGTCCGCCCGGCCTCGGTGGGGGCGACCCGGCTCAGCTTGAGCAGCGCGGCCAGCGCGATGGCGGTGGCGGCGGTGTCGCGCTCCGTGTTCGGGATCGTCGGGTCGTCGAAGTCCCAGAACGCCACGCGATCGGCCGGCACGTGGTCGAGCCACCAGTCGGCGCTGCGCACGGCCGCCCCCAGCCACGCCTCGCGCGTCCGGTCGGCCAGGAAGCTCTGCGTCGAGAACAGCATGCCCCACGCCTGCGCGCGGCCCCAGGTGCTCGTGTCGCTCAGGCCCTTGTGTGTGTAGTGGCGGACCAGCCGGCCGGTCGCCGCGTCGAGCGAGCTGGACTGGATGAACGAGCCGTCGTCACGCTGGTGCAGGGGGATGATCGTCCCGGCGTGGTGCGTGGCGACCTCGCGGAGCCGAGCGTCGCCCGTCGCGCCGGCCGCCCAGAACAGGAACGGCGCGGCCTGCAGGCTGTCGATGCTGGTCTCGGTGTCGCCGACATGGGCGCCCTCCTCGGCCTGGGCGCCGAGCGGAACGAGCCGGAGCGCCGGCGCGTAGAGCCGCGCCAGGCTCCGCGCCGTCTGCACGGCGATCTCGCGCGGCCCCGCCGCGTCGTGGAGGATGGCCCCCAGAGCGGCGCCGTAGTACGCGGGGAACGACTTGAAAACCGTCTCGGCGTCGATCCGCGCCCGCAGCCGCTCGGCCAACGAGGCTGCCC
>DASTOJ010000257.1:0-10849 GCA_035762565.1 Candidatus Methylomirabilota bacterium
CGGCTGGATCGACCGCTTCCACGCCGACGGCCGCTGCGTCATCTTCGTCGGCTACGAGTGGTCGGGCATGACGCCGGGCGGCGGCGACCGCAACGTCATGTTCCGGGGCGACCTGGCCTCCCTGCACCGCTCCTCGCACGCGGAAGTCGAGGACATGTCGGACGCGGCCACGGATTGTTTCCCGGTGACGCAGCTGTTCGAGCAGTTCCGGGGTCGCGACGATGTCCTGCTCATTCCGCACATCGGTGGCCGCTACGCCGATATCGTCGGCTTCCACGACCCGCGGCTGGAGCCCGTCGTCGAGATCTACTCCGACTGGGGGCGCTTCGAGTGGCTCCTGCACGATGCGCTGCGCGCCGGCTACAAGGTCGGCGTCGTGGCCAACTCGGACGGCCACAAGGGCCGCCCGGGGGCGAGCCACCCGGGCGCCTCGACGTTCGGGGCTTACGGCGGCCTCACCTGCGTGCTGGCCGAGTCGCTGACGCGCGAGGCCGTGTTCGAGGCGATCCGGGCGCGGCGCTGCTACGGCGCCACGGCCGCCCAGCGCATCCACGTCGAGCTGGCGGTGAACGGCCTGCCCATGGGCGCCGAGGGCCGCGCGGCCGGGCCGGTGCGCCTCGCCGGCCGCGTGGCCGGCACCGGACCGATCGAGCGTATCGACGTCTTCCGGGGCCTGGACCGCCTGCACGCGATCGCGCCCTACACCCCGACCTCGTTCGAGGGCTCGAACCGCTATCGCATCGCCTGGGCCGGCTCCCGCGTGCGCGGGCGCGACCGCCTCACCCGCTGGGATGGCTCGCTCGAGCTGTCGGCCGGGCGCATCCTCGCCGCCGAGCCGTTCGCCATGGAGAATCCCGAGAAGGGGATCACGCGCCGGACCGACACGCGGCTGGAATGGGTGTCGAACACCACCGGCGACGACGACGGGGTGGACGTCACGCTGGAGGCGCCGCCGTCCGCGGTGCTGAGGTTCCGGACGCCGGTGATCGACCTCGACGTGACGCTCGGCGACCTCGCCGACGGCGCGACACGCGAAATCCCCGCCGGCGGCGTCGACCTGCGCGCGTTCATGCGCCGCCTGCCCGCGCGCGACCTCGCCCGCGAGCTGGCGTTCGACGTGACGGATCCGGCCCCGCCCGCCGGGTGCTCCGCCTACTGGATCCGCGTGACCCAGGAGGACGGCGCCCAGGCCTGGACGAGCCCCGTCTACCTCACGCGCGGCTGACGGTCGTGGATCCGATCTCGGCCGTGACGCACCCGGATCCCTACCCGTATTATGCGGAGCTGGTCGCACAGCGGCCGATCCATCGCGACGAGACGCTCGAGCTCTGGGTCGCGGCCGGAGCCGAGGCGGTGACGGCCGTGCTGACCAGCGAGCGGTGTCGCGTGCGTCCCCCCGGCGAGCCCGTGCCCCGCGCGCTGCTCGGCTCGCCGGCTGGCGAGATCTTCGGCCACCTCGTGCGGATGAACGACGGCGTCACGCACACGCGCTTGAAGCCCGGCGTCGCCGCCCGGGTGGCGTCGATCGATCCCGGTCGGATCGCCGAGCAGGGCGCCCGCTGGGCGCAGCAGCTCGCCAGCGAGCTGGACCCGGTCGGCAAGCCCGACCAGCTCGCGGAATTCGCGTTCCGCCTGCCGGTCTACGTCGTGGCCAGCCTGCTCGGCGTCGCCCCGACCGCGCTGGCCGAGACGGCGAGCCGGGTCCGCGACTTCGCGCGCTGCCTGGCGCCCGGCGCGACGCCCGCGGAGCTGGAGCGGGGCGGCGCGGCGGCGGGCCACCTGGGAGCGCTGTTCGCCGGGCTCCTGCGGCGCGACGGCGTGGACGCCGTCGTCGCCAACACCGTCGGCTATCTCTCCCAGGCCTACGAGGCGACCGCGGGGCTGATCGGCAACACGCTCCTGGCGCTGGCCCGGCAGCCCGGCGTGCGGGACCGGGTCCGGACGGAGCCCCAGCTCCTCCCGTGGGTCGTCCGTGAGGTGGCCCGCCACGACTCGCCCGTGCAGAACACGCGTCGCTTCCTCGCCGAGGGCGGCGTCGTGGCGGGACAGGCGATGAAGCCGGGCGACACGGTGCTCGTCGTCCTCGCCGCCGCCAACCTCGACCCGGCCGCCAATCCGCACCCCGATCAGTTCGATCCGCTCCGGCGCGTGCCCCGGAGCTTCACCTTCGGCCTCGGCGCGCACGCCTGTCCCGGGGAGGTGATCGCGACCACGATCGCCCGGACCGGTGTCGAGAGCCTGCTCGCCGCCGGTGTCGACCCGGAGCGCCTGGCCGGGCGGGTCACGTACCGCCCGTCGGCGAACATGCGCATCCCGCTGTTCGGGAAGCCGGCATGAGCTGGAATGTGCGGCCCTGCGCCTCCGTGCAGGAGCAGCGCGAGGCCATGAGCGCGATCTGGCACTACTTCGGCCGCTCGGCGCCGAGAGACGATCAGATGGCGAGCCTGGCGGCCCTCATGCCGGTCGAGCGGATGTACGGCGTCCGGGACGCTGGGCGTGTCGTGGGCGGCGCCGGCGCCTTCCCGTTCCAGCTCACCGTGCCGGGCGGCCGCGTGCCCGCCGCCGGCGTCAGCGTCGTCGGCGTGCTGCCCACGCATCGGCGGCGCGGCGTGTTGACGGCGATGATGCGGGCGCAGCTCGACGCCTGTCGCGTCGGCGGCGAGCCGGTCGCCTACCTGTGGGCCTCGGAGGACCGGATCTACGGCCGCTTCGGCTACGGCCTCGCCTCGCTCACCGGCGAGATCGAGCTGGCGCGCGACCGCTCGGCGTTCGACGCGTCGTTCGAGCCCTTCGGCCGCGCCCGGCTCGTGCCGCTCACCGAGGCCGAGCCGCTCGTGGCGGCCGTCTGGGCGGCGGTGGCGGAGCAGACGCCCGGCATGTTCGCCCGTACGCCGGCGTGGTGGCAGACCCGCACGCTGGCCGATCCGGACTGGCGCCGCGGCGGGGGCGGCGAGCTGCAGTGCGTCGTCTTCGAGGCGGAAGGGCGCCCCGCCGCCTACGCGCTCTACCGGATCAATCTGGCGTTCGACCGCGGCGTCTCGACCAGCTCGGTCATCGTCGTGGAGGCGATGGGCGACTCGCCCCCGGCCACACGGGCGGTCTGGCGCTACCTGCTGGACATGGACTGGGTCGCGCGGGCGCGGGCTGGGCTGCTGCCCCTTGATCATCCCCTGTTCCTGCTCGTGGCCGAGCCGCGGCAGCTGCGCTTCAGCGTCCGCGACGGCGTGTGGGTGCGCCTGGTGGACGTGGGCGCGGCGCTGTCGGCGCGCGCGTACGCGGGGCCCGGCAGCGTGGTGGTGGACGTCGCCGACGCCTTCTGTCCCTGGAACACCGGCCGCTGGCGTGTCGGCGAGGGCGGCGTCGAGCACACCGCGACCGCACCCGACCTGCGCTGTGACGTCGCCGCGCTGGGATCGGTCTATCTCGGAGGTTTCACCTGGGCGCAGCTGGCGCGCGCCCTGCGGGTCGAGGAAGCGCGGCCCGGAGCGATAGCGAGTGCCGATGCGCTGTTTCGCAGCGCGCGCGCACCATGGTGCCCGGAGATCTTCTGAGATGCGTCTGCGATAGCGCCTACTCTCGAGAACCCGTGGACGTCCGATCCGACCGTAGAGGGTCGGAAGGCAACACCAAGATGCCGCGGGCAATGGCGAATAAAACGACGTCGACGAGGCTGCCGAACCGCATCTTGCGCATGACGCTGGCGCGGTGCGACTCGGCCGTGCGGGGGCTGATGGACAGGCGGCTGGCGATGCCGGCGCTGCTGTGGCCCTCTGAGACGAGCTGAAGAACTTCGCGCTCGCGGACGCTCAGCATCTCGTAGCCGTCGAGTGCTCCGCGCTTTGCCCGTCTCAGCCAAGTCTCCACGGTGTGTTCGGAAAGCGGCTCGCTGAGGTACCGGTCCCCAGCGACGACCTTTCGGATCGCGCGCACCAGTTCAGGTGGTCTCGCGGACTTCACGACGTACCCAGAGGCGCCGTTTCTGAGCGCCTGGATGACGTACTGCTCGTTCGAGTACCTCGAAAGCATGATCACCGCCGTCGCCGGCGACTGCTGACGCACTTGCCGCGCGATCTCGAGACCGTTCAGCCCTGGCATCGCCACGGCGACGACCAGGATGCGCGGCTTCAGTCGCTCGACGAGGCCGACGACCCTGAGGCCGTCCGTGGCCTCGCCCACTACCTGGAAATCCTCTTCCCTCCCCAGCAAGCACCGAATACCGCCAAGGACTAAATGCAGATCCTCGGCGAGGACGATGGTGATCTTCGGCGGCGCCGGGCGGCCACTCGGTGACGGGCCGCTCGCAGCCTGACCCTCAGCGGTCAAGCACGTTCTCCTTGCCCGGCGAAGGTTCCGAACGTGAGCCGTCCGACTCTCCGGTCGTCGCGTCGAAGACACCCGTCCTCCGTTCTGCGCTGATCGCGGCCGACCGCGGATGATCGTGGGGGATCGCGGTGGACTACCGCGGCGGTCTGTTCGTGCATCTCAGCTTATGCAAGACTCCCGCCATCGCTGAAATCCCGGATTTTCGGGAAACGGAGCTGGTGAGGCTCGGGGGAGTTGCAGCGTTCTCCCTCATACCGCCAGCGTCGTCTCACCCGCGACCCACGTCTTTAGTTGGCGATCTGAGGCGACCGGCAGCTTGGTCGACATCACCCCAGGGTCTCGCCGAACGCGGCTGGCTCGGTTCGCGCTCCCCCCGCCCGGCGCGGAGGCACAGGCCCGGGGGTGCCCTGCGAGAGGAACCCCCGCTTTCAGCTCTTCAACCCGTGCGCGGGAACTTGGCTCTTGCGCAAGCCCGCATCGAGCGCCTCGTCCCGCAGAAGAGCCGATTCTCCGCCGAGACTCCCTCGCCTGGCGTTCCACAGAATCCGTAGGTGTACGGATTGTGGTTGCGCCACTTCCGCGGTAGGGTGCCGCCCGACTGGCTTCGTGAGCATTCAGACCCGGTCTGAAGCTCCACGCCCGCCGACGTGGCGACAGCGTGGCTGGTGCTTCGGCCCGCTGCAAAACGCTCATGCGGGGTGCGGGGAAGGCTTTGCTCTCGAAGGGCGACTGGAAACTCGGGGGCGCGTTTGCGCCTTGCGGGGCAACAACTATGCTTGACACCAACCGGGACGAAGGCACGGCGGCGCCTCGGACGTCACCCCAGTGTGAAAGAGAAGGGGGGGCGTTTGGAAGCTCCTCGTCGATCGCTTCGAGGCCAGTCTGGCCGATGGGGCCCAGCTTCCACCCCATCGCGCTCGGCGTCCGATGACGCGGAAGAATCCCCGCAAGCAACCAGCGCCGACGTATCCGCCCAAACCCGTGCTCGACGCAGTCACCCCGGAATCACCGGCCGTCGACGTTCCCTCGGAACCATCCGAGAGAACCACCGTCCCCATCGTTGGGATCGGCGCCTCCGCTGGCGGCATCGAAGCCTTCAGCCAATTTCTGAGAGAGCTCCCCGCCGACACCGGCATGGCCTTCGTGCTGGTCCAGCACCTGGACCCCAAGCACGAGAGCCGGTTGCCCGAGATCCTGTCCAAGACCACGGCGATGCCCGTCGTCACCGTCAGCGACCGCCTGCGCGTGGAGCCGGAGCACGTCTACGTGATCCCCTCCAACGCTGACATGACGATCGGGGGCGGTGTCTTCGGGCTCACGCCGCGCGCCCCGGTCGACCGCCACAGGCCGATCGACCACTTCTTCCACTCGCTGGCGCGGGAGCAGGGAAGCCGCGCGATCGGCGTTGTGCTGTCGGGAACCGGTTCGGACGGCACGCTCGGCCTCCGGGCGATCAAGGCGGAGGGCGGCATCACGCTCGTCCAGGACGAGACATCCGCAAAGCACCCCGGCATGCCCCAGAGCGCGCGCGCGACCGCCGACTTCGTGCTGCCCCCGGCAGGGATTGCCCGCGAGCTGACCAGGATCGCCTCCCACCCCTACGTGAACCATGCCGTGCCATCCCCCGCCGGTCCAGACCAGCGGGAGGACGAGGCCGACGTCGGCGCCGTCCTCCGGGTCCTGCGCATCGCCACCGGCGTCGATTTCTCGCAGTACAAGCCGGCGACCGTCCGGCGCCGGATCACCCGCCGCATGCTCCTGCAGAAGATCGACGACATCCCGACGTATGTCCGGCACCTCCGGCAGACGCCCCACGAAGCGCAGGTCCTGCACGACGACATCCTCATCCAGGTGACGAGGTTCTTCCGGGACCCCGAAGGGTTCCAGGCGCTGAAGCGGAGCGCCTTCCCGAGCCTCGTGAAGGAGCGCGCCGACGACGAGCCCATCCGGATCTGGGTGCCGGGCTGCGCCACGGGCGAAGAGGCCTACTCACTCGTGATCTGCCTGCTCGAGTTCCTCGCCGCGACGGACAGTACTCTCCCGCTCCAAATGTTCGCCACCGACCTCAGCGCCTCTGCGATCGCCCGGGCCAGGGCGGGGACGTTCCCCGCGAGCATCGAGAACGAGGTCTCGGCCGACCGGCTGCGACGCTTCTTCGTCAAGACGGACGGACGCTATCAAATCAGCAAGGCGATCCGCGACATCTGCGTCTTCGCGCCGCAGGACGTGACGAAGGACCCGCCGTTCTCGAAGCTGGACCTGATCAGCTGCTGCAACCTGTTGATCTATCTCAGCGGCGTGCTGCAGGAGCGCGTCATCCCGATCCTCCATTACGCGCTGAAGCCCACCGGCTTCCTGAAGCTCGGCCCCTCGGAGAGTGTCGGCCGGTTCACAGACCTCTTCTCGGTCATCGACAAGAAGCACAAGATCTACGCGCGGAAGCAGGGACCTTCGGCCCACCTCGGTTTCGGCCTCACTGCCGGCGCCCGAATCGTCGGCCCGCGGGAGAAGCCGGTGGGCGGGAGCGCGGCGACGATCGAGAAGGAGGCCGACCGTCTCATCCTGGGCCGGTATACGCCGGCTGGCGTCGTGGTGAACGCCGACATGGAGATCGTGCAGTTCCGCGGGAAGACCGGCCCCTACCTCGAGGCGACGCCGGGCGCGGCGAGCCTCGGCCTCTTCAAGATGGCGCGGGAAGGCCTGGCCTCCGCACTCCGCCAGGCGGTCCAACAGGCGGCCAGGAGCGGTGGGCCGGTGAAGGCTGGGGGCCTGCGGGTCAAAGCGAACGGCGGGACCCAGCAGGTTAGCCTCGAGGTGATCCCGATCGGGCCCGCGGAAGGGGTGAAGGGCCGCCACCATCTCATCCTGTTCTTCGAGGAGCGCCGCCCGTCCGCCGAGCCCTTGCCGCTCAATCCGGCGCGGGGGCGCGAGCCTCGACAGAAGACGGCGGGCGAGCGCCGGGTGGCCCAGCTCGCCCAGGAGCTCGCCGCCGCCCGCCAGCACCTTCAGGTGATCAGCGAAGAGCACGAAACGGCGATGGAGGAGCTCCGCGCCGCCACCGAGGAGGCGCAGTCGAGCAACGAGGAGCTGCAGAGCACGAACGAGGAGCTGGAGACCGCCAAGGAGGAGCTGCAGGCAACCAACGAAGAATTGACCACCCTGAACGACGAGTTGAATAGCCGGAACCTCGAGCTGGGCCAGCTCAGCAACGACCTCGGCAACCTCCTCACGAGCGCCCATGTCCCGATCATCATGGTGGGGGCCGATCTCCGCGTCCGTCGCATGACAGCAGTCACGGAACGGGCCCTCAACATGGCCTCGGGCGACATCGGGCGGCTGATCGGGGACCTCAGGCTCAGCGTCGAGGTCCCAGATCTGGAGGCGTTGCTCAGAGAAGTGATCGAGACCCTGACCGTCCAGGAACGCGAGGTCCAGGCCCGGGATGGCGGCTGGTACTCAGTGCGGGTCCGGCCGTACCGCACCACCGACAACAAGATCGACGGTGCCGTGATCTCCTTCGTCGACATCGACGCTCTCAAGCGCGGCTTCGAGCAGGCGAAGGAGGCGCGCGACCAGGCGCAGGCCATCATCGCGACGGTCCGCACACCGCTCGTCATCCTCGATGCCGACCTCCGCGTCGTGACGGCGAACCGGGTCTTCTACGAGACCTTCCGGGTGGCGCGGGAGGAGACGGAACGCCAGTTCCTCTTCGACCTCGGGAACCGCCAGTGGAACATCCCGCAGTTACGAACGCTGCTGGAGGAGGTCCTGCCGCGAGACAGCGTCGTCGAACAGTTCGAGGTCGAGCAGGACTTCGAGACGATCGGGCGGCGGACGATGCTCCTCAACGCTCGCCGTGTGCCCTCGGCGACCGGCCAGCCGGCCCTGATCCTGCTGGCCATCGGAGACATTACCGAGGTGCAGAGCCTCGAGCGCGAGCGGGCCTTGCGCGGGGCGGCGGAGGCGATGACCTTGGCCAAGGACCACTTCCTCGCGGTCCTGTCGCATGAGCTGCGCACGCCGCTGACCGCGGTGCTGGGGTGGGCCCGGATGCTGCGGACGCGGACGGTGGACCAGGCCACCACCGCGAGGGCCCTGGAGGTGATCGAGCGCAACACCGTGTTACAGGTGCGCCTGATCGAGGACCTTCTGGATATGTCGCGCATCGTCGCGGGCGGCCTGCAGCTCGAGACGCGCCCCATCATGGTCGCGCCGGTCGTGGAGGCGGCGCTCACTGCGATGCAACCGGTGGCCGAGGCCAAGGGAATCGTGTTGACGGGCGTCCTGGACGAGAAGGCCGGCCCGGTCCGTGGCGACCCGGGCCGCCTGCAACAGATCGTCTGGAACCTCATGTCCAACGCGATCAAGTTCACGCCGAGCGGAGGTCGCGTCGACGTTCATCTCGCGGGCCGGGCCTCCGCCGTCGAGATCAGCGTGCGCGATACCGGCAAGGGGATCACGACCGAACAGCTACCACATATTTTCACCCGGCTCGGTGCCGTGCACATCAGCTCGCAGTCTCAGGGAGGTGGTCTGGGGCTCGGGCTCGCCATCGTGCGCCACCTCGTCGAGCTCCACGGCGGGGAGGTCCAGGCCGCGAGCGCCGGACCCGGGCAAGGGGCGACTTTGGTCGTGACCCTCCCGCTCACGGACGAACATCTCGCTGGCGAGCCGGGGGCCAGCGGGATCGCAGCAGCCAGAGAACTTGCGCGCGGTCAACCTGCGCTCCTCAACGGCGTCCGGGTCCTCGTCGTGGACGACGAGGCCGACACGCGAGAGCTGCTCAGAACGATCCTCGCGCAATGCGGAGCCGAGGTGACCGGCGCGGCGAACGCCCGGGAGGCGCTGGAGGCACTTGAACAGGCGCCGTTCGATGTCCTGGTCAGCGATATCCGCATGCCGGAAGAGGATGGTTACGATCTCCTCCGAAAAGTCAGGGCGCTCGATGCCGGGCGCGGCGGGCAGATCCCCGCTCTCGCCCTCACCGCGTATGCCCGTATCGAAGATCGAGAGGCGGCGCTCTCGGCCGGCTATCACCAGCACACTGCCAAACCGATCGAACCGGCCGAGCTGGCGGCGGCGGTCGCACTGCTCGTCGGCCGCGGCGCACCGAAGCTTGGCGAATGAGCTCGGTTACCCCGGCGACGAGCTGCTGAAAGTACGGCGGTTCAAGCCGCGACGCCGACTACTTCGGCATCCCTCATATCGATCAGCCGGAGGCGCGGAAGCGCCGGCCGAGGATCTCGCGGGCGGCGTTGAGGCCGGGGGTGCCCATCACACCCCCGCCCGGGTGGGCGGCGGCGCCGCACAGGTAGAGGCCGCGGATCGGCGTCCGGTAGCGTGCCCAGCCGAAGACCGGACGGAACGCGAAGAGCTGGCTCGGCGTCATGGCGCCCTGGAAGATGTTGCCGCCGGTGAGGTTGAAGACGCGCTCGAGGTCGAGCGGCGTGAGCACCTGGCGGGCTAGCACCGAGCGCTTGAAGTTGGGCGCGTACTCGTCGAGCAGGTCGAAGCAGCGGTCGGCGAAGGACTCCCGCAAATCGTCCCACGTCCCCTCGCGCAGCCGGTAGGGCGCGTACTGCACGAACATCGACATGAGGTGGCGGCCGGGCGGCGCCACCGTCGGGTCCACGACCGAGGGAATCGTGCACTCCAGCACGGGGCGCGTGGAAGGCCGACCGTACTTGGCCTCGTCGAAGGCGCGCTCGATGTAGTCCTGGTCGGGGCAGATGTGGATCGTCCCCCGGTGCTGGGGCCCCGGCGCACCCGGCAGCGCACGGAAGTCCGGCGGCTCGCTCAGCGCCACATTGATCTTCAGCGAGGCGCTCGCGTAGCTGATCCGCCCGATGGCCGCCGCGAACTCCCCGGGCAGCAGCGCGGGATCGAGCAGCCGGGTGAAGGTCACGTGGGCGTCCGCGTTGCTGGCCACGATCGGCGCGTGATACTCGTCGCCGCCGGCCAGCGCCACGCCGGTGGTCGCCCCGTCCCGCACGAGGATGCGCGCGACCTCGGCCTCGCAGCGGATCTCGGCGCCCAGCTCCCGCGCGGCGGCGGCCAGCGCCTGGGTGAGGCCGCCCATGCCGCCGCGGACGTAGCCCCACACGCCGCGCTTGCCGTCGGTCTCGCCCATCACGTGGTGGAACAGCACGTAGGCGGTGCCGGGCATCGAGGGGCTCGCCATGGCGCCGATGATCGCGTCGGTGGCCAGCGTCGCTTTCAGCTCCTCGGACTCGAACCAGCGGTCGAGGATCGTCCGCGCCGCGCCCGTCAGGATCTCCACGGCCTCGCCGGCGGAGGGGCCGAGCCGCCGGAAGGCGCGCCCGAGCGTGAGCAGCCGGCGAAAGTCGCCGAGGCCGGGCCGCAGCAGGTCGGGCGGGCTCATGGTCAGCGTGGGCTCGACGACGTCGGCCACCCGCTCCAGCATCGCCTCGTAGCGCGGGTAGCGCTCGGCGTCGCGCACGCTGAACTTGGCGATCTCCTTGCGCGTGAGGTCGGCGTCGGGCCCCATGAGCAGCGAGCGGCCGTC
>DASTOJ010000258.1:0-13023 GCA_035762565.1 Candidatus Methylomirabilota bacterium
TCTTCGAGGTCGAGCTGCTCGAAATCGTCGCCGAGTAGGCCGGCGTGCCAGAGCTGCCCGAGGTCGAAGCGGCCCGGCGGCTCGCGGCGCGCGTCGCCGTAGGCCGGCGACTCGTCGACGTCTGGTGCGCGGCCGATCCCATCGTGCTCGCGGGCGTAGCCCCGTCCCGCGTGCGCGCCGCCCTGCGCGGCCGCCGCGTGCGGGCGGCGCGGCGACACGGCAAGCACCTCTGGTTCGAGCTCGACCGCGGTCCCGCCCTGCTGATGCACTTCGGGATGACCGGTGGCCTGCACGTTCCCGGGCGGTCGTCGCTGCGCTTGAAATCGACGCGGGACGGGCGCCCGCCGCGATGGCCGCCCCGCTTCGTCAAGCTGCGCCTGACCTTCGACGACGGCGGCGAGCTGGCGATGGCCGACGCCCGACGGCTCGGTCGCATCCGGCTGCGCGAGGATCCCCGCCGCCAGCCGCCGCTGGTCGGCCTCGGCTTCGACGCCCTCCTCGAGCTGCCGCCGGCGGTCCGCTTCTACGCGCTGCTCCACGAGCGGGCGGCGCCGATGAAAGCGCTGTTGCTCGACCAGACGTTCGCCGCCGGCGTCGGCAACTGGATCGCCGACGAGGTGCTCTACCAGGCCCGCATCGACCCGCGCCGCGCGGCGCGCACGCTCACCGTCGAGGAGGCCGGGCGGCTGCGCCGCCGCCTGCGCGCCGTGCTCACGACGGCGGTGGCTGCCAGTGCCGACAGCGGCCGCTTCCCGCGCGCCTGGCTGTTCCACCGCCGCTGGGATCGGGACCCCCTCGCGCGAACGGCCAGGGGCGACCGCATCCGCTGGGACACGATCGCCGGCCGCACGACCGCGTGGGTGCCGGCGGTCCAGCGCTAACGGGCCGGCCGAGGGTCGGGACGCCGAGGGACGCGCTGGACCGATGGCGTAGACTGCCAGGACGAGACGATGAGCGAGATCCGCTTCGACCACGTCGCGATCGCAGTGTCCCGCATGGCCGACGCGCCGGCCGTGCTCGTGGGCGCCCTCGGCGGCGTGCCCACCGGCGAGGGCGGCCCCTCCGGCGCGTACGCGTGGGCCCAGTGGGGCTTCGCGGGCGGTGGCCGGCTGGAGATCCTGGAGCCCCTCGGCGAGGACGGATTTCTGCATCGCTTCCTGGCGGCGCGGGGCCCCGGCATCCATCACGTGACCTTCCGCGTGCCGAGCCTGTGCGACGCGTGCGGGCGCGCCGTGGCTCACGGCTACCGCATCGTCGGCTACGACGACTCCGATCCCCGCTGGGCCGAGGCGTTCCTGCATCCCAAGGAGGCGCTCGGAATCGTCGTGCAGCTCGCCGAGTCGCGCGGGACCGACGCCGCCGCGGCCCCGGCGCTTGCAGCGCCGCCGGGGCCGCCCGACCCGCCGCCGGCGGTCACGCTCGTCGGCCTGCGGACGCGCGCGCGCTCGGTCGAGCGCGCCGACACGCAGTGGGGCCGGGTACTCCAGGGCCGGCGCGGCCAGGCCGGCGGGAGCCTCGTCTATCGCTGGCCGGACTCCCCGCTGCGCGTCGCGGTGGAGGTGGATCCCGACGCCGAGGAAGGGCCGATCGCCATCGAGTTCGCCGGCGCACGGACGGTGGGGTTGCCGCGGACCCGGCATCCGGTGCTGGGAGCGGTCTTCCGCCGGGGCACGGCGTGAGCGACGACGGGGCCGAAGTCGAGCGCCGCGTCGTCGAGGTCCTCGACCGGCTCGGCGTGCCCTACGAGCTGCAGCCGATCGACCCGGCGTTCGCCGACACCGCCGCCTACTGCGAGCGCTACGGCGTACCGCTGGACCGGGCCGCCAACACGCTCATCGTCGCCGCCAAGACGGAGCCGCGGCGCTACGCGGCCTGCGTCGTGCTGGCGACGACGCGGCTCGACGTCAACCGGGCGGTCCGGCGGTTGCTCGAGGCCTCCCGGGTCTCGTTCGCCTCCGCCGAGGAGACCCGCGTACTGACGGGCATGCTGCTCGGCGGCGTGACCGTCTTCGCGCTGCCCGGCGAGCTGCCGGTCTACGTCGACGACAAGGTCCTCGCCCACGACTGGGTGATCCTCGGCAGCGGCAGCCGCTCGTCGAAGGTGCGCGTCTCGCCCGAGGTCCTCCGCCGGCTGCCGGGTGCCCGGGTCGCCCCGCTCAGCGTCGGCGGCTGAGCGGCCCCCTCAGGTCACGGGCCACACGTCGGACGGAGCCTTGGGAAAGAGCGCGCCGAGCAGCGCGCGCGCCTCGTTCGTCCGCACCACGCAGTCCGGGAACGCCAGCTCCAGCTCCTCCAGCGCGCGGAACCCGAACAGCAGCTGCAGGAAGGTGAGGTCCGGAAACATCGCGAGCGGCCGGCGCGGGTCGCTCGACGCCCGCCCGAACTCGAGCCCGCGCACGGTGATGTCGAGCCGCCACGGCTCGACGCCGGTGACCTTGCCGCGCGCCAGCGCCAGCCGCACGCCGCCGCGATAGAAGCCCAGCGTCAGCGTGCCGGTGTGCCCGGCGCAGGGCGAGGCAGCCAGGCGCCGCTCCAGGGCGGGGGCGACCGCCCCGAGGAATCCCGCGACGTCGGGCACGCGCGCGTACCAGGCGTAGCCGTCGTCGCGTTCCTTGAACCGGTAGACCCGGTAGAGCGGGTGCTCCTCGCCGAGGAGCCAGAAGTTGAGCGTCGTGCAGCGTCCGCCGGCGCCGGCCAGCCCGTCGCCGGCCGCGAACAGGTGGTGCAGCGCCGGAATCCACGCCTCCCGCCACGACACGCCGGGCTTCACCTCGAACGCGGTGACGGCGAGGGCTCCGCCCCACAGCTCGATCACGTGCGCCAGGTAGCCGACCCGCTCGCCGCCACGCTCCAGGATGCGGATCTCGCGCCGGGCGGCGCTGTCCGCGCGCTTGGCCTCCAGCTCGTAGCGCCACAGCGTCGCGTCCCGGGGCACGGTGACGAGCGACCGGCTCGCGGCCACGGCCGACAGCTCGGCCAGGAACGGCACATCGCTCTCCGCCGCGGGGCGCACCGTCCAGCCCGCCGGCGCCGGCGGCAGCGGCGCCAGGGCATCGAGCCGCACGCGGGGACCGCCCCCCCGCCCGATTGCCATCTCGTAGCCGAACTGGCGGTAGAACCACGGGATGCCGGTGATCGCGAGCAGCCGGTGCCGCCGCGCGGCGCTCCAGCCGTGCACCACCTCGAACTGGGCCCGGACCAGGCCGCCCCCGCGGCGCTCGGGCAGCGTGCCGATCAGCTCGGGCTGGCCCACCGCGATCGGCACGCCGCCGTACGACCACGTCTGCGAGAGCAGGTGCAGGCACGAGACGATGGCGCCGGTGCGGCCGTCGGCCACCACGGTGGCGTCCTCGGGACGGAACGATGGGTGGCGGCCCTCCATGAGGTCCCGCTCCCAGGCGCTCATGATCGCGCTCGGGGCCTCGCCGTCCTGGGCGCGCAGCACGCTGCCGACGAACGCCGCCATCGGCTCGGCGTCCGCGGGCGTGGCGCGCCGGAGCACGAGACCGTCGCCCAGGTCGCGGAGCACCGTCGCCTCCTTCCGCAGGGGTGGACGCCGAGGATAGCAAGCGGCGCGGGAAATTGACATTGAAGACCCGGGCGCCCCAGAATGCGCGCGGGGAGGACACGATGGACGACGCGGACGCCATCGAGCCATTCGGGTTCTTCACTTTCGACGCGCTGCGCGCCGGCTGGTACCTGGTCTGGCGCCAGATGCTCCGTGTGCTGCCTGCCGCCGCGGCGGCGCTGCTCGCCGCCTTCCTGCTGACGCAGGTCGGCCTCGGCGCCGTCGCCGCCGTCGTCCTGGGGCTGGGCATGCTCGCCGTGACGATCTGGGCCGCCGTCCTCATCCCCCGCCTGACGATCCAGTGGGCGGAGCAGTGGTACGGCGCCACCCTCACCGGCGAGATCCGGATCTGGTGGGGGGTCACCTGGCGGGTCTTCGTCGCCTCGCTGGTGGCCGCGGTGATTCTCACGCCGCTGAACTTCGTGGCCCTCAGCCTGTCGACCGCGTTTGCGAGCTCGGCGCTCGGGATGCTGGGCGGCCTGCTGACGGTGCTCCTCGGCGTCGCGAACTTCGTGGTCACGATCCTGGCCACCGGCTGGGCGATGTCCAAGGTCGGCGCCGCGCAGATCTCGACGCTCACCGCGGCGTGGCCGGTGGCGACCGGGACGAGCGCGCCGGCGTCCGCCCGGGACGCGGAGCCGATGGCCGCGCCCGTCGCCGTCGGCCCTCAGGCGCCGGTGGCCGCATCGAGGGTCACGGCACCGGCCTCAGTCGCCCGGCCGGCGCCGGCGGTGGCAGGCTCGGCCGGCGCCGCCAGCCAGCGCCAGTGCCCGAAGTGCAGCCTCTACGAAACGGAGCGGGGATCGGTCATCGGCTGGTACTGCCGCGTCTGCGGCTGGCGCGAAACCCCCGCCGGTCGCCGAGCAGCCGGCGTCGTCAGTCGTTCGGGAGGACGGTGAGGCGGACGGGGATGACGCCGGCGGCGACGGCGTCGAGGGCGCGGGCGGCGGCGTAGGAGAGGTCGAGGATCCGACCGGGGACGGAAGGGCCGCGGTCGTTCACCCGCACCTCGACCGCGCGGTGGTTGTACAGGTTCACGACGCGCAGCCGCGTGCCGAACGGAAGCGTGGGGTGAGCGGCGGTCAGCGCGTGCATGTCGAAGCGCTCCCCGCTGGCGGTGACCCGGCCGTGATGCGGCTCGCCGTACCATGACGCCGGCCCCGCCTGGGTGCGTAGCCCAGGCGTCGTGCGCCCCGGAGTGCGGGCGGAGCAGCCGGCTCCGGCGACGATGACGAACGCGCCGAGACAGACGGCCGCCAGCCCCCGGGGTCGCACTCCCCTCCCACTCACCGGCGCCACCACTCGCGCAGGCGGCGC
The DNA here is from genome assembly GCA_035762565.1 of Candidatus Methylomirabilota bacterium. Classification (GTDB taxonomy): domain Bacteria; phylum Methylomirabilota; class Methylomirabilia; order Rokubacteriales; family CSP1-6; genus AR5. The sequence continues at coordinate 4,886 of DASTOJ010000258.1, forward strand.
CACCAGTCGATGAACTGGTCGCCCATCCCGCCGTGCTCCTGGCATGGCGCCGGCTCGGTGCCGCTCAGGAACGTCTCGCGGGCCACCACCGGACAGAAGCGGTTCGCCAGCTGGCCGTTGGTCAGATCGACGTCCGCGAAGGTGATGCCGGCGGGCACGGCGAACTCAGGCTGCGGGTACACCTCCATGGCCTGGCGCATGAAGTCGGCCCAGATCGGCAGCGCGGCGTCGGCGCCGCTGAGCCCGTGGGCGTCGCCGCCGTCGAAGCCGACCCAGACGACCACCAGGAGGCGCGACGCGTAGCCGACGAACCAGGCGTCGCGGCCGTCGTTCGTGGTTCCCGTCTTGCCCGCGACGGCGCCCGTCACACCGAGCCCGCGGGCGGCGGTCGCCGTGCCCGCGCGGATCACGCCCTCCAGGAGCGAGGTCATCAGATAGGCCTCGGCCTGGCTGAGGACGGCGACGGCCTCGGCCGCGTCGGCGGGCTCGGCCGAGCCGTCACGGTCGTACACCGCGCGGACGGCGCCGGCGCCGTTCGGCCGCAGGCCGCCGTTGACGAACGGCAGGTAGGCCCGGGCCAGCTCGAGCGGCGTTGCCTCGAACACGCCCAGCGCGACGGCCGGCACCGCCGTCAGCCCGCCCGCGAATCCCAGCAGGCGGGCGGTCTCGACGACGTGGGCCAGCCCGGCGCTGTCGGCGACGCGCACGGTCGCGGCGTTGAGCGATTGCTCGAGGGCGCGGCGGACCGTCACCCGGCCCTCGTAGCGGTCGTTGTAGTTGCGCGGGCTCCACGTGTCGCGGCCGACGGTCAGGGTGATCGGCACGTCGTCGATCAGCGAGGCGGCCGTGAGCCCGGGGGCGTCACGGCGGGGGCGGAGCGCGGCCAGATACACGAACGGCTTGAAGGCCGAGCCCGGCTGCCGGCGCGCGAGCGCGGCGCGATTGTACTGGCTCACCTGGTAGTCGCGGCCGCCCACGAGCGCGCGGATCTCCCCGGTGGCGGGATCGAGGGCGACGAGGGCGGCCTGCAGCCGCCGGACCGGCTCCGAGCGCGCGAGGCGTGGCCAGCGGGTTTCCAGCCGGTCGAGGCCGCGCACCACCGCCGCCTCGGCGAAGCGCTGCAGCACCAGGTCGAGCGAGGTGAAGACGGAGGTGCCGGCGCTCTCGCGGACGTCGCCGAAGCGCTGCTCGAGCTCCACGCGCACGTGATCGATGAAGTAGGGGGCCGGCTGCGCGGTGATGGTGGCCGGCGGCACCCGGACCGGCTGCGAGCGCGCCGCCTGCCAGTCGGCCTCCGGAAGCATGCTCAGCTCCCGCATCCGCGCCAGGACGACGTCGCGGCGGGCTCGGGCCCGCTCCGGGTTGACGACGGGCGAGTAGCTGTTGGGCGCGCGCACCATGCCGGCCAGCAGCGCGGCCTCGGCGGCCGTGAGCTGGTGAATGTCCTTGCGGAAATAGGCGCGGGCGGCGGCGCCCACGCCCCGGACGGCGAGGCCGCCGCGCTGGCCGAGGTAGATCTCGTTGAGGTAGGCCTCGAGAATCTGCTGCTTGGGGTAGCGCCATTCGACCAGGGTGGCCAGCCAGGCCTCGCGGAGCTTCCTCACGTACGTGCGGCGCGCGCCGAGCAGGCGGTTCTTGATCAGCTGCTGGGTGATCGTCGAGCCACCCTGCATCACCCGGCCGGCGCGCAGATTGGTCCAGGCCGCCCGGAGCAGGCCGCGGGCGTCGACGCCGCCGTGCTCGAAGAACCGATGGTCCTCGGCCGCCAGCACGGCGTTGAGCAGCACGAGCGGCACCTCGGCCAGTCGCACGGGACGGTGCTCCTCGCCGGGGCGGTCATCGGCGCTGGCAAGGATCTCGGGCTCGAGGGTGGCGGCGCCGATGTCGTGCCCGTCGCGCAGGACGCGCGCGATCCGGTCGTCGCGGACCTCGACCCGCACGCGCTGGGCGGCCGCCCCGGCGGCGCCGCGGAGGTGGATGTCCCAGGCGGCCCCGGCACGCCGATACTGTCCCGGGGCGTCCGGGGCGCCGCGCGACTCGACGTACTTGAGCCGCGCCAGCGTCCCCGCCAGGTCCGCCCGCCGCACGTGCACCCCCGCCGCCAGGACTTGAGGGGCCGCATAGACGTAGGTGGCGCGCCGAGCCTCGACGCGCTCGAAGCGTGCCAGGGCGAGGAAGGAATAGACGCCGAGGCCGAGGACGAACAGCGCCAGCAGTCCGGCCAGGCCCAGCCCGAGCATCCGGAGGCGGCGTACCGGCGGCAGGGGCCACGGCCAGCGAAGCATGGCTCATTATGCCCACCGCCCCCGGGCCGGCGCTTCCGGGAAGACTTTTTCACTGTTCACCGTGGAAAGCGGTGCAGGGTGCCCGGAAGCCATGCGCCAAGTCTCGGTCCGACCGAGCGATCCCGCAGGGCACGCGACTTGCTGGATGTTCCAAGCCTCTCTCCGGCAGGGCTGGTAGGAAGGGGAGGTTCCTGTGCTGATCTGTCGATGCGCGTGGCATCAACGTTATCGAGGGTACCCGCTGCTGAGTGGTGTCGCGTCGTGGCGCGGCTGGCACATCCGGTTCACCGACGGCATCTGCGAGCGCTGCCTCGTGCGTTTTCGCGCCGAGCACCGGCGCTTTCTCGAGAGGAAGCACGCGCCGCCCGTGACCGTCGCCTCGGCCACCGCGTCGTCCGACGCCGTCGCCTGACACCTCCGGCCAACGGAGCCCCTTCCCACGGAAAGGGCTCCGCCGCGGTCGGTGGCCCCCGGAGCGGTTAGAAGCCTCGCGCCTTCATGCAGTCGCGGTACGCTTGCTTGTACGCCTCGTCCGTCTGGCCCGCCGCTGCCATGCCGCGCAGTTGCGCTTCGGCGCCACTCGCCGTCGATCCGGCGGACGAACCCGAGCCGGTTGTCCCCGCCGAGCCGGCGCCCGTGCCGCCCGCTACCGAGCCCGCCGCCGAACCGGAGCCTGTCGCGCTCGACCCGGACGCCGCACCGCTGTCCTTGATGCCGGTCGACGGCGAGCCTGCCCCGGGCGAGGCGCTCGGGCTCGAGCCCTTGGCCTTCGCCTGCTGATTGCAGGCATCGAAGTCGGCCTGGGTCTGGGCCATGCCGGCCGTGGGCATCCAGACCAGCGCCGCGGCCAGGCCGAGCGCCGCACCTGCACGTATCAGAGTTGCCATGAGTCTTTTCTCCCTTTCTGACTGAGAGGTTTCCGAGATCACCGGTTACGCCGCGCCGACGCGCGGCACCGTAGACGGGCTTCAAGCAGGGTGCCAGCGAGACCGATCGAGACGGCCCGGCGCGGTCCCGCAATATTGCCGGCTGTCTTGCGACGTCCGGCGGTACTGGGTATGCTGATCCGGTCGTCTGGCCGAACTTCCGCGAGAGTGGCGAAACTGGCAGACGCACCGGACTTAGGATCCGGTGGGCTCACCGCCCTTGGGGGTTCGACTCCCCCCTCTCGCACCACTTTGGTGTTGCGTCCGGTGCCCGGCACGCTCGAGGAAACGAGACCCGCATGAAGGTCGCCGTCGAGGAGATCGAGAGCTGCAAGCGGCGCCTGGCCGTGGAGGCGCCGGTGGACGTGGTGCAGCAAGAATGGGAGAAGGCCTACGGGCGCGTGCAGAAGCGGGCCAGCCTGCCGGGCTTCCGCCGGGGCCACGTGCCGCGCTCGCTCGTGAAGCTGCACTTCGCCGCCGACGTCCGTCGCGAGGTGGCCGAGCATCTCATCCCGGACGTCTACCGCCGGGCGCTGACCGAGGCGCGCATCGACCCCGTGAACGAGCCGGACCTCCGGGACCTGAAGCTGGAGGAAGGCGCGCCGCTGTCGTTCACGGCCGTGGTCGAGGTCAAGCCCAGCATCGCGCTGGGCGACTATCGCGGTGTGGAGGTCCGGCACAGCGCCGCCCCGGTGACCGACGCCGACGTGGACGAGGCGCTCGAGCGGATGCGCGAACAGGCCGCGCAGTTCAACAGCGTCGAGCGCGCGGCCGCCACCGGCGACCTCGTCGTGGTGGACTACACCCTCGCCCCCGACGACCACGAGCCGACCACGGCCGCCGGCTACCACTTCATGGTCGGCGGCGGCACCGTGCTGTCGGAGATCGACGGCGCCGTCGTCGGCCTGCGGGCCGGCGACGAGCGCGAGATCAGCCTGCGCTTCGCCGACGACCACCGGATGGAGTCGCTGCGCGGCAAGGCGGGGAGGGCCCGGCTCAAGGTCGGCGAGGTCAAGGAGAAGGTGCTGCCGGCGCTCGACGACGACTTCGCCAAGGGGGTGGGCGAGTTCGACACCCTCGACGCGCTGCGGGCCGAGGTCCGGCGGCAGCTCGAGGCCCGGCGGGAGGCCGAGTCCCGGCACCAGCTGGAGGACACGCTCGTCGAGGCGCTGCTGGCGCGCCACGCGTTCGGCGTGCCCGACGCCATGGTGATGCGCCAGGTCGCCCACCAGGTCGAGCACACCCGCGAGCGGCTGCGCCGCCAGGGTGTGGATCCCGACGGTGTCCAGTGGGACTACGCCAAGATCGTGGGCGAGCTGCGCCCCGGCGCCGAGCAGGCGGTGCGCCGGGCGCTGCTGCTGGAGGCCATCGCCGAGAAGGAGGAGGTCACCGCCAGCGACGCCGAGGTCGACGCCGAGGTGGAAAAGTTCGCCCGGGCCAGTCAGCGGCCGGCCCCGGCCGTCCGGCGTATGATGGAGAAGAATGGTGATCTCGATTCCCTGCGCCACGGGCTGCGCGAGCGCAAGACTCTCGACCTGCTCATCGAGCACGCGCGCGTCACCGCATAACGCCACGCACGAAGGAGAACGTTGATGGCTCTCGTTCCGATGGTGATCGAGCAGACGCCTCGCGGCGAGCGGGCGTTCGACATCTTTTCCCGCCTGCTCAAGGAGCGGATCATCTTCCTGCCCACGTTCATCGAGGACGAGCTGGCCAACCTCGTCATCGCCCAGATGCTGTTCCTGGAGGCGGAGGACCCCGACAAGGACATCTACCTGTACATCAACTCGCCGGGCGGCTCGGTGACGGCCGGGATGGCGATCTACGACACGATGCAGTACGTGAAGCCGGCCATCTCGACCATCTGCATGGGGCAGGCGGCCTCGATGGGCGCGCTGTTGCTGTGCGCGGGCGCCAAGGGCAAGCGCTTCGCGCTGCCCCACGCCCGCATCATGATCCACCAGCCGCTGGGCGGCGTGCAGGGCCAGGCCACCGACATCGACATCCAGGCCAAGGAAATTCTCAGGATGCGCGAGGAGCTCAACCGCATCCTCGTGCACCACACCGGCCAGGGCATGGACAAGATCCAGCGCGACACCGACCGCGACTTTTTCATGACCGCCGAGCAGGCCAAGGACTATAGAATCGTCGACGAAGTGATCTCGTCCAAGCCCACCACCCGGGCGGTCAGCGAGCCGGCGGCGCTCTCGGCGCAAGTCCAGAGGTAGGAGTCGGCGGAAGGATGGCGCGGACGCGTGAGGGCAACGGGACGTTGAAGTGCTCGTTCTGCGGCAAGAGCCAGAACGACGTCCGCAAGCTCATCGCCGGCCCCACGGTCTACATCTGCGACGAGTGCATCGAGCTGTGCAACGACATCATCGCGGAGGAGTGGGAAGAGGAAAAATCGCGGGAGATCCGCAGCCTCCCCAAGCCGGCCGAGATCAAGACCGCGCTCGATCAGTACGTGGTCGGTCAGGAGCGCGCGAAGAAGATCCTCGCGGTCGCGGTGCACAATCACTACAAGCGGATCGAGTCCGGTGGCGATGCGGGAGACGTCGAGCTTCAGAAGTCCAACATCCTGCTGATCGGGCCCACCGGCTCCGGTAAGACCCTGCTGGCCCAGACGCTGGCCAAGATGCTGCGGGTACCGTTCACCATCGCGGATGCCACCACGCTGACCGAGGCCGGCTACGTCGGCGAGGACGTCGAGAACATCATTCTGCGATTGCTGCAAGCGGCCGACTACGACGTCGAGCGGGCTGAGCGCGGGATCGTCTACATCGATGAGATCGACAAGATCGCCCGGAAGTCGGAGAATCCGTCCATCACCCGTGACGTGTCGGGAGAAGGGGTGCAACAGGCGCTGCTGAAGATCCTCGAAGGAACGATCGCCAACGTTCCTCCGCAGGGTGGACGCAAGCATCCGCATCAAGAGTTCATCCAGGTCGACACCTCCAGCGTGCTGTTCCTCTGCGGGGGCGCGTTCGTCGGCCTCGACAAGATCATCGAGTCGCGGGTGGGCCGGTCGGGGATGGGCTTCGGCGCCGAGATCAAGAGCCGCGAGGAGCGGCGGGTGGGCGACCTGCTGGCCATGATCCAGCCCGAGGATCTGCTCAAGTACGGCCTCATCCCCGAGTTCGTCGGCCGGCTGCCCGTCATCGCCACCCTGCACGACCTGGACGAGCCGGCGCTGGTGCGCATCCTCAAGGAGCCCAAGAACGCGATCATCAAGCAGTACCAGAAGTACTTCGACCTCGAGAAGGTGCGGCTCAAGTTCACCGACGATGCGGTGGCGGCCATCGCCCGCGAGGCCCTGAAGCGGGGCACCGGCGCCCGCGGGCTGCGGGCCATCCTGGAGGAGGTCATGCTCGAGATCATGTACGAGCTGCCGTCCATCCAGGGGCTGAAGGAGTGCGTGATCACCCGGGAAGTCATCCTGAATCATGAGCGGCCGGTCCTGGTCTCGGAGCCCAAGGAACAGACCGCGTGAGCGCATCGGAGGGGGCCTCGGCGGCCCCCTCCGATGCGAGTGTGACGGGGACGCTGTTCGTCGTTGCGACGCCGATCGGCAATCTCGAGGACATCACACAGCGGGCGTTGCGGGTGCTGCGCGAGGTCGACGTCATCGCGTGCGAGGACACCCGCCGCACGCGCGCGCTGCTGGCGCACTTCGACATCCACACGCCGACCGTTTCCTACTACGAGCACAACAAGCTCACCCGGGGGCCCCAGATCCTGCGCCAGCTGCGGGAGGGCAAGGCCGTCGCGCTCGTCACCGACGCCGGTACGCCGGGGATCTCCGACCCCGGGTTCCTGCTCGTGCGCGAGGCGCGGGCGGCCGGACTGCCGGTGGTGCCGGTGCCGGGGCCGGCGGCGGTCGTCGCCGCGCTGTCGGCGGCGGGCGTGCCCGCCGACCGCTTCGTCTTCGAGGGCTTTCCCCCCGTCAAGCCGGGGCGCCGGCTCAACCGGCTGACGGCGCTCCGCGAGCTGGAGACGACGCTCGTGCTCTACGAGTCGCCCCACCGCATCCTGGCCACCCTGGCCGCGATCGGCGAGGTCTTCGGCGAGCGTGAGATCGTCGTCGCCCGCGAGCTCACCAAGCAGTTCGAGGAGATCGTGCGAGCAGCGCCCGCCGCCCACCTGGCGCGGCTGGCGGCCGCCGGTGTCCGGGGCGAGTTCACGGTCGTGATCCCCGACGACTGACGGGGCCCGGGCCAGGTTGTCGGGGCTGAAACCCCGACGTATACTGCGTGCGTCTATGGGTGTTCCCAAGGCGCTGACGGTCGCCGGGTCCGACTCCGGCGGCGGCGCCGGCATCCAGGCCGACCTCAAGACGTTCTCGGCGTTCCAGGTGTTCGGGATGTCCGTGCTGACCGCGGTGACGGCGCAGAACTCCGTCGGCGTGGCCGGCGTGCACAACCTGCCGCCGGAGTTCGTGGCGCTGCAGCTCGACACGGTGCTGGGCGACCTTGGCCCCGACGCGGTGAAGGTCGGGATGCTGTCGACGGCCGGGATCATCCGGGTCGTCGCCGACCGGCTGACCGCGCACGGGCAGACGCGCGTCGTGCTCGATCCGGTGATGGTGGCCAAGTCCGGCGATCCGCTGCTGCAGCCCGACGCGCGCGCGGCGCTGGTCGAGGCCATGCTCCCCCTGGCCGTCGTCGTGACGCCGAATCTCCACGAGGCTGCCGCTCTGGCCGGGCTGCCCGTCGCCACCGAGGCGGACATGGAGGAGGCGGCCCGCCGCATCCACGCCCGGGGGCCGCGCCACGTGCTCGTCAAGGGTGGCCACCTCAAGGACAGCGCCACCGACATCCTCTACGACGGAAGGACGTTCACGCGCTTTCCGGCGCCGCGGCTCGACTCGAACAACACCCACGGCACCGGCTGCACCTACTCCGCGGCGATCGCCGCGGGCCTCGCCCGC
>DASTOJ010000259.1:0-5347 GCA_035762565.1 Candidatus Methylomirabilota bacterium
GGATGCCGGGGACGCTCATCGGCTTGCCGTTGTCGAACTGGGTGAGATACAGCTCGAGCTCGGCGTACTCGACGGCGTCGGCCGCCAGCATGTTCGTCCCCAGCGGCGTCATGCACCACTGGAAGCGGCGGCGCATGTCCCAGGCGTCGTTCTGGCTCGTCCGCCACGTCGGGAAGTGCCGCGTCAGCCCCGCCGTCACGTCGCCGAGGAAGCGCCCACCCAGGAACTTGTTGGCGCCGCGGTCGGGCGTGTGGCAGTCGGCGCAGGCGTGGTTGCGCTCGCCGACGCGCTTGTGGAACGACGCTTCCCCGCGGACCAGCGCGGCCCTCGCCGCCGGGCTCGTCGTGTCCACCGCCACCGGCAGCCCGTTGGAGGCCATCTTGATGCGCATCGCGAGGTCGATGTTCTGCGCGCTCTCGACCGCCAGCGGCCGGCCCGTCGTCTCCGGCCCGTGGGCGCCGAGGAACTCCTCGATCGCCATCGTCCGCCGGTAGGTGGCGACGTACCTGGGATACCGTGTCGCCACGCCGCGCATCGACTTGTCGACGCCGCCGGCATGACAGTCGGCGCACGCCTTGCCCGACGGCCCCTTGGCCGTCCACAGCGCCTCGGCGCTCTCGGCCCGGAGCACTGCGGGATTGTTGGTCGGATCGAGGTTGTCGCCGAACCCGACGGGCTTCGCCCGCGTGAACGGATTGCGGTTGGGATCCTTCTCGGGCGCCGCCGGCCCGCGCAGCGTTTGCAGATACGCCACCAGGTGAATCAGCTCCTCCGGCGTGAAGAGGCCCTGGGCTCCCCACGCCGGCATCACGGTCTTCGGAAACACCACGCGTGGATCCCAGAGCTGCTGGTAGAGGTAGGCGTCGGGCAGCTTGCGGTCGGCGAGCGTCGAGAGGTCCGGCCCCACGCTGCCGGCCGGCCACACGTCGTCGCCCGGCACCAGGTGACAGCCCGTGCAGGGCCCCTTGGCCCGGTTGAGGAAGAGCGCCCGCCCCCGCTTCGGGTCCCCGGTGACGGCGGCGGGCATGACCGCCTTCTGGATCGGCAGCTCGGGTCTCGAGTCGTCGTAGGCGTACGTCCGGTATCCGCCGAAGTCGCGCGTCGTCCAGCCGCGGTAGCGCACGGCCACCCGCCGGCCGTCGGGCTCGACGCGGATGTCGCCGCGCGCCTCCGGGATCGCGCGCGACGCCCAGCGGGGCACCGTGGCGTGGTCGGCGGTCGCGCAGGCCGCCGCCAGCAGCGCGAGCCCGAGGCACGAGAGCCTGGCGCGCGGCATTTCAGCCGAGCTTGATGTCGGCCGTGCCCTCGTACTTGCCGCCGTGGGTGTCGTGGAACGTCACGGCGAGCTTGCCCGGGTCGGTGGCCTTGAAGGTGAACGCGAAGAACGGGTTCTCGCTCACGCTCTGGGTGGTGTCGAGCGTCGCGATCGTCTTGCCCAGGTAGGTCACGGTGACCTTGTCGATGTAGTGATACTTCTTGTCGACGATCTTGCCGGCCTTGTCACGCTCGATCCGCTCCATGGGATGGATGACCAGGCAGCGCACGCGCACGACGTCGCCGGCCTTGATGCTGGACGGCACCCGCAGCCGGACCTTGCCGATGTCTGACATGGCCCTCAGCCTCCGCAGCCGCCGACGGTGACCTTCACCTCGCGCTTCACCTGGAGCAGCGTGCCGTCGCTCTGCTCGACGATGGCGCGCACGTCCCCCGTCTCGCCCAGCCGGATATTGGCGCCGACGTAGGCCTGGCCCGAGTCGGGTGTCATGGCGATGCGCGCGACGATCGGGATGCGGTTCTTGTCGGCGACGAGGTAGATGTGCTTGACGTAGCTCTGCGGGGTCATCGGCGCGTTGACCTCGACCGCCACGGGCACCACGGCGCCGTTCTCGGCGATGAGCGGGACGTCGAGCTTGATCATGCCCCTGCCGTCCTTCATCGTCCGCCCCCCGAACACGCGCTTGAGCGCCGCGTCGATGGGCTCGTTCTGCCCCAGGGCCTGCGCCGCCGCCGGCCGTGGCCCTAGCGTGACCAAGCCTCCCGCCGCGGCGACGATGCCGGTCGCCCCGAGCGCGCCCAACACCTTGCGCCGGCTTACCCCGTGCGCCGTCCCGTGCGATACCGCCATCTCCTGATCCCCCTTCGCGCCACAATTACCACGCATTCCCACCCTTGTCGACCGGAGTTCAGGCCGAGAATTATTCGGCGCGACGAGATCGCTGTCGAGACCTTCGTGCGGTGGAGACCTGCGTTATGGCGCACCATAACGCACTCCATATCGCCATAGTCCATCACCATCGTCATCAGCCCGCCCCTGCGCCCGTCTGCGCACGGCACACCTGGCGGCAGATCCTGGCCGGCCTAGTCGCCCAGCCGGTAGGCCGACACGTCAGGCTTGAACGCCCGCGGCAGCCACAGCGGCCGCCGCAGGTTGCCGGGCCCCGGCGCCGGTCGGGCCTTGGCCAGCCACTCGCGGTAGACCTCGAACGACCGGTTGGTGTCCACGACGACGTCGCCGTAGCGGTCGTCGGGCCCCGGCCCGGTCACGGTGACCTTCTGGTGCCAGCAGTGCTGGCCGCTCACCGGATCCGGCTGCACCGGGAACGTGAGGTTCTGATGGACGCCGGCGTCCTCCCACCACACGCGCCCCGAGTCCGGATCGTCGCTCGACCACGGGCGCACGCCGTGGACCTGGCGCATGCGCCACTGCCCCGGGCCGGGTCGCTGCAGGTCCACCAGCGCCGTGGACCAGCGCTCGCCGCCCGCGCTCTCCGACAGTCGCCAGCGCCCCAGGTGATGCGAGCACGCGACGATGCCGGGCCGGATCGCCTCGGTCACCCACACCTTGTCGACGAAGTGGCCGATCGCCGTCGCGATCTTCAGCAGGTCCCCGGTGGTGACGCCCAGGCGGGAGGCGTCCTCGGGGTGGATCCACAGCGGGTTCGTGTGGGAGATCTCGTAGAGCCACTTGGCGTTGCCGGAACGCGTGTGGATCAGCGTCGGCAGCCGGAACGTGGGCAGCAGGACCATCTCGCCCTTGGCCCGGTCGACGTTCGACCAGTGCACGTGGCTGCGGATGTAGCCCGGCACGGCTTGCTCGGGCCACTTCCAGTCCTTGAGCGTCTTCGAGAAGAACTCCAGCTTGCGCGAGGGCGTGGGAAAGCCCACGCACGGCCGGCCGTCGATCTCGACGCCGACCGCCGCTCCGCTCTTGCTGATCACCCTCGTCGTCGGATCGACCTCGGCGCCGTCCAGATCCTTCGCGGACGGCGGCTGCTCGTGCGTGCGATAGACGTTGTCCTCGATGAGGAAGGCGCCGTACGTGCGCATGTACTCGAGCGGCGTGAGGCCGGCCTTCTTTGCCGCCTCCGGCAGCCCCGGCACGCTGTTCTCGAAGATCCAGCGATAGACCTCCTTGATGCGCAGCTTCCGGCCGGGGCGATAGGGCGACTCGAAGTACTTCCGGATGCCGAGGGCGCCGTCGGGATCGATGCGCCACGACAGCTCGATCCAGAACTCGTCCTCCTCCCAGACCTGGCCGAGGCCCGCCGCCTCGTGGGCCTGCCAGGTGAGGTCGAAGGTCCTGCCCCGCCGCTCGAGCGCCAGGCGCAGCACGGGCTGGCGGAAGCCGATCCAGCGGGCCGCGTGCGTCTCCTGCGACATGAGGTCGTGGCGCTCGGAGGCGTGGCCCATGGGGAGCACGTAGTCGGCGAACCACGCCGTCTCGCTCCACACCGGCGTCAGGCACGCGTGGCGCTCGACCTTCGCCTCGTCGGTCAGCATCTCGATCCACGACATCCCGTCGGGATTCGTCCACACGGGGTTGTAGACCCGTGTGAAGTACATCGCGAGCTTGCCACGGCCCTCGCGCAGGAAGTGCGGCAGCAGGAAGCTCATCTCGAAGAAGGCCAGCGGGTACTCCCGGGGCATGAGCAGCTCGCTCCACACCTTGCCCGGCGGCGGCATCAGGGGCGGGGCCGGGATCGCCTTGTTCCAGGCGCTGGGCGCGGTGCCGCCCGGCGTGGCCACGGCGCCGACCAGCACGACCAGCAGCTCCAGCGCGCGCGCCACCTGCCAGCCACCGAGGTTGCCGGCGGCCGTGTTGCGCCAGATGTGCGTGGCCAGCGCGGAGCCGGCGTCGCCGATCGCGCGGGCGATCTGCAGGATCGTGGCGGCGTCCACGCCGCTCTCCCTGGCGGCAAACTCCGGCGTGTACGGCGCGTACAGCTCGTCGAGCGCGCGGTGGAAGGACTCGAAGGCCGCCGGCAGATCCGGCCGCTCCTCGCGCAGGTACTCCTCCCAGTTCACCCAGCGCCGCACGAACTCGCGGTCGTAGCGCTGCTCGCGGACGAGCACGTGGGCCATCGCCAGCAGCAGCGCCGCCTCCGAGCCCGGCCACGGGGCCAGCCAGTAATCGGCCATCGAGGCGGTGTTGCTGAGCCGCGAGTCGATGACCGCCACCTTCGCCCCGCGCGCCTTGGCCTCGATGATCCGCTGGGCGTGGGGATTGAAGTAGTGGCCGGTCTCCAGGTGCGATGACAGCAGCAGGATGAAGCGCGCGTGGGCGTGGTCGGGCGACGGCCGGTCCATCCCGTGCCAGAACGCGTAGCCCGCGCGCGCGCTGGCCGAGCACACGTTCGTGTGGCTGTTGTGGCCGTCGATGCCCCAGGCGTGGAAGACGCGCTGGAGGTAGACCAGCTCGTGGCCCGGCCGGCCGAGGTGGTACATCACCTCCTGCGGGCGCCCCTCGACCAGCGCCGTGCGGATGCGGCCGGCGATGTCGTCGAGCGCCTCGTCCCAGGTCACGCGCTCCCACTGCCCGCCCCCGCGTGGGCCCGTGCGCCGCAGCGGATAGAGGATGCGCTCGGGGTCCTGCACCTGGTTGAGCGTGGCGGGACCCTTGGCGCAGTTGCGCCCGCGGCTGCCCGGGTGCACCGGGTTGCCCTCGAACTTCTGGATCTTCAGCGTGTCGCGGTCGACGTAGGCGAGCAGCCCGCACGCCGCCTCGCAGTTGAAGCAGATGGTCGGGATCAGCTCGTAGCGGCGCTTGACCTTCTCGGGCCAGGCGACCGGATCGAACTCCTCCCAGTCGCGCCAGCGCTCGACGGGGGGATACGACGCCAGCCCCCCCTCGCGTGGCGGCAGCTCGCGGGCTGCCGGATGCAGCGGCTCGGGATACGCGGTCATCGGCCCTCCTGATGAATCTCGTGAGACGTGGTGGCGCCGGGGGTCGGGCGCGGGGGTCGCGGGCGCGCCATCATGGCGAGCCGTCGTCGCCGTTCGAGCGCAGGGCCCCCGGCGTCACCGGATTTCACGCGAGTCATCAGGGACCGGCGCGGCCTCCAGCAGC
>DASTOJ010000260.1:0-9292 GCA_035762565.1 Candidatus Methylomirabilota bacterium
GAGCACAGGATCGTGGCGCTGCCGTCGTAGTGCAGCCTCACGATCGACGTCGAGATCGGCAGCTCGGCCGGGTTGGCGATGCCGATGGCCACGCCGCGGCCGGCGGCGTCCGGCGCGCGCACCTCGTCCATGCCCTTCACCAGGCGCTTGAGGTCATCGGGCAGGTCGGCGTCCATCGGCCGCAGCTCCGGCCGCACCAGCTCGCCGCGCCCGAGCAGGTGCAGCATCCGCAGCTCGACCGGGTCCATGTCGAGCGCCTCCGCCAGCTCGTCCATGGCGCACTCGGTGGCCCACACGGTCTGCGGCCCGCCGATCGAGCGGAAGGCGCCGGCCGGCGTGGTGTTCGTGTACATCGCGCGGACCTCGATCCGGTAGTGCGGCACGCGGTACGGCCCCAGCGCCCGCACGCCGGCCTTCTCGGCCACGAGCGGCCCGGTGTCGGCGTAGCCGCCCGTGTCGAGCAGCACGTCGCACTGCTTCGACACCAGGGTGCCGTCGCGCCGCGCGCCCAGGCGCACCGTCACGCGGGCGCCGTGGCGGCGATTGGTGCGCATCGAGCCCTCGACGCCGTTGAGGATCTTCACGGGGCGGCCCACGTGGGCGGAGAGCACGGCGGCCAGCGGCTCCAGCTTGGGGAACGACTTGCCGCCGAAGCTGCCGCCGACGTACGGCACGACGACGCGGATCCTGGCCAGCTCGAGGCCGAACATGTCGGCCAGCTCCTGGCGCAGCTGGTACGGATGGCCGGTGTTCGTCCACACGGTGATCTCGCCGGGCGTGACGCTGGCGACGGCGCCGTGCGGCTCGAGCGTGTAGTGGAACACCCGCGGGAACGTGTAGGCCTGCTCGATGACGATCTCGGCGTTGACCAGCGCCGCCGCCGCGTCGCCCTGCTCGAGCAGCACGCGCGCGCAGACGTTGGTGCCGGCCAGCGCTGGCCACCGGCCCTGGCGCCCGACCGGCGGCGGCGTCTCGTGCACGAGCGGGGCGCCGGCCGCCCGGGCCGCCTCGACGTCCATCACCGGCGCCAGCTCGTCATAGTCGACCTCGACCAGCCGGGCGGCCCGCCCCGCCGCCGCCGCGTGGGTCGCGATCACCGCCGCCACGGGCTCGCCCTCGTAGCGCACCTTGCCGTCGGCGAGGACGGTCTGGTCCTTCGTGTACGTCCCGAACCGCCTCGCCCCCAGCGCGCCGAGGTCGGCCAGCCCCACCGCGGCGAGCACGCCAGCTGCCGCGCGGGCCGCGCCGGTGTCGAGGCGTGTGATCCGAGCGTGGGCGTACGCGCTGCGGACGACAGCGGCGTACACGGTCCCGGGGATCACGAGATCGTCGAGGTACTGCGCGCGCCCCGTGACCTTCGCGACTCCGTCCTTGCGTTCGACGGACCTACCGACTTCGCGCAGGATCAGCTCAGGTAGTCCTCGAGGTCGCGGTCGGCGTCCGTGCGCACGCGCAGCAGCCCGCCCTGCGTGTCGAGTCGCTGGGGCGTGTCGTGCAGGCTCATCGCGGTCGCATCGTGGCCAAGCGGCCCCGGGTTGTCAAGGGGCGGCGGCGTGGTAGTGTCTCTGCTCGATGGGCGCCGCCCGCTCGCTCGGCGTGGCCTTCGACGGCCGCAACCCGCTGCCGGTCCTCGTGGAGCAGGCCCGCGCCGCCGAGGCCGCTGGCGCGGACGGCGTGTGGATCTCCAGCCACCTCTTCGTGCGCGACCCGTTCACGATCGCCGCCGCCGTGCTCGCGGCCACCACGCGCGTGCACGCCGCGCTGATGGCGCTGAGCCCGCACGTGATGCACCCCGTGCACATGGCCATGGCCGCCGCGACGCTCGACGAGCTGGCGCCGGGCCGCGCCGTGCTGTGCGTGGCCACCGGCGCGCCGAACGACCTCGCGGATGCGGGCGTGGAGCCGGCGCGCCCGCTGCGCGCGCTGCGGGAGACGGTGGAGGCCGTGCGGCTGCTCCTGGCCGGCGATCCGGTGACCTACAAGGGCGAGCTGTTTCGCATCGAGGGTCGCCGGCTCGGACCGGGCCGCCACCCCGTGCCGATCTTCCTGGCCGGGGCCCGGCCGCGCACCCTCGAGCTGGCCGGCGCCATCGCCGATGGTGTATTGCTCTCGAACGCCTCCTCGGTGGAGTTCGTGCGCGCCTCCCTCGAGCACGTCGCCCGGGGCGCCCGGGGCCGCACGCTCCGCCGCGCGGGACTCGTCTACGCGTCGGTCGCCGACCGCGAGGGCGATGCCCTGGACCGTTTCCGGCGTCAGCTCGCCATCACCCTGCGCGCGCCGCATCACGCGGACAACCTCCGCCTGGCCGGCGTCACGCTGGACCAGGAGGCGGTGCGGCGCGCCGTGGCGCACGAGGACTGGGCGGCGGCGGAGGCGCTCGTCGGAGACGACGCCGTCCGGCGCCACACGGCCTCGGGCACGCCGGCGCAGGTGCGGACGCGCCTGGACGCCTACCGCGCCGCCGGGCTCGACGAGCTGGTGCTCGGCGGGCTCTACACGCCGGAGGAGACCGCGCGCGCCGTGTCGGTCGCCCGCGGCCGCGGCTGATGCGCTTCAGCGTCCAGTTGCCGACCTGCACCGAGGGCCTCGTCAACCCGGTACCCTTCGCGGCGCCGGAGGACTTCGTGCGGCTGGCCCAGGCGGCCGAGCGGCTCGGGTACGCCGGCGTCTGGGGCAACGATCACGTCACCGCCGCCGCCTACGTGCGCCAGAAGTGGAGCGACCCGCCCAACTTCTACGAGGTGCTGGTGACGCTGGCCACGGTCGGCGCCCACACGCGCCGCGTGCACCTGGGCACCGCGCTGATCGTGCTCCCGCTGCGCGACCCGGTCCTGCTGGCCAAGCAAGTCGCCACGCTCGACCGCCTGACCGGCGGCCGGGTGATCCTCGGGGTCGGCCTCGGCGCCTACCGCGAGGAGTTCGAGGCGCAGTGGCCCCGGCGCGCCGCCGAGCGCCGAGGCGACATCTTCGACGAGTCGCTGGAGGCCCTGCGGCGCCTCTTCACCGAGCGGCAGGCCAGCTACGCCGGCCGCCACGTCGCGTTCGACAAGCTGGAGCTGGCCCCCAAGCCGCTGCAGCAGCCGTTGCCGATCTACGTCGGCGGCCACAACGAGACGGCTGTGGCGCGGGCGGCTCGGCTCGGCCAGGGCTGGCTGCCGGGCTGGCGGCCGTTTCCGGAGGTGCGGGCACGCACCGCGCTCCTGCGCCGGCTCACCGCCGAGGCCGGTCGCGATCCGCGGAGCGTCGAGGCGGCGGTGCAGCTCACCCTGGTGCTCGGGCGCACCGACGCGGAGGCGTCCGCGCGCTACCGGAAGACCGGGATGGTCCAGCACCGCGTGTCGCTGGCTCCCACCGGGCGCGACCCGGCGCTGGCCGAGGCCAACAACCTCATCGGCAGCCCGGCGCGCGTCGCCGAGCAGCTCGGCGTCCTGCGCGAGGCGGGCGTGGACCACGTCTGCGCCATCCAGTTTCCGCACGAGACCGTCAGCGAGATGCTCGAACAGATGGAGTGGTTCGCGCGCGACGTCATCCCGGCGGTCGCCGCGCGCGCCTGACCGACGTCCACCCAGGGAGGATCCCCATGAAGCGCTTCGTCGTCGCAGCCTTGGCCGTCGCTCTCGCGTCGCTGCTCTCCGGGGGCGCGCGCGCCGCCGACTATCCCGCGCGGGAGATCGAGCTGGTCGTCTCCTTCCCGGCTGGCGGCCCCGCCGACACGGCCGCGCGGATCATGGGTCCCAAGCTCTCCGCACTCCTGGGCGTGCCGGTCGTCGTCGTGAACAAGCCGGGCGGCGGCGGCGCCATCGGCGCGGACTACGTCGCCAAGGGCAAGGCCGACGGCTCGGTCGTCTACTCGTCGACGAATTCCGTGCTGACCATCAGCCCGCATCTCCAGAAGAACCTCTCCTACAAGCTGAGCGACTTCGTGCCGCTGGGCTCGTACGCCTCCGACCTCGGCGTCATCACCACCCGCGCGGGCGGGCCGGCGCGGACGCTGGAAGAGTTCGTCGAGCACGCCCGGAAGAACCCGGGGAAGCTCAACTACGGCTCGGCGGGGTTCGGCACGGTGTCCTTCTTCACGATGGAGCTGTTCAAGCTCGCCTACGGTCTCGACCTCGTCCACGTGCCGTTCCAGGGGACGGGCCCCGTGAAGAACGCGGTCATGGGCGGCCACGTCACGGTGGCGACGAGCGGCTTCGGCTCGCTGTCGCCGCTCATCCGCTCGGGCGACCTGATCGCGCTCGTCACCACGGCGCCCCGGCGCGTGGCCGACTTCCCCACCGTGCCCACCATGGTCGAGAAGGGCCATCCCGACGCCTCGCTGAACATCTGGATCGGCCTCTATGTGCCGGCCCGGACGCCGCGGCCGGTGCAGGACGCGCTCATCAAGGCGCTCGCCCAGGCGGCCAAGGATCCCTCGCTGGTCGCCGCCATCGAGAAGGCCGGGATGCACGTCGACTACAAGGACCCGGCGGCGACGCAGAAGGCGCTCGAGGCCGAGACGGCCACCGTGGGCCGGGTCGTCGCCAAGCTCGGCCTGCAGAAGCAGTAGCGCGCGCGAGGATGCCGGCCGTTCGGGTATGCTACTCGCATGACGACCCGAGCCAGCGATCCATTCGAGCCGCTCCTCTCCTCCCGCGCCCGCATCGGCTGGGGCGTGGCCGTCGCCACGCCGCGCCCGTCCATGAGCGCCCTCTACGAGTTCGGCGGCGGGTATCCCGACCCCGAATCTTTCCCCTACGAGGGGATGATCGAGGCGACGAAGCAGATGATGGCGGCCGAGGGCGCCGCCGCCATGACGTACGGCGAGCCGCAGGGCTATCGGGCCCTGCGCGAGCTGATCTGCCACAAGTACGAGCGCTTCGAGGGGTTCAAGGCCGAGCCCGAGAACATCATCGTCGCCAACGGCTCCGGCCAGGCGCTGGCCCTGGCCTTCAGCGCCTTCCTCGATCCCGGCGACGTGATGATCTGCGAGGCTCCGACCTTCTCCGGCTCGCTCAACACCATCCGGCGGCACGGTCCCGAGATCCTCACCGTGCCCGTGGACGACGACGGCATCGTGACGGCGGCGGTGCGGGAGCGGCTGCAGGCGCTGCGCGCGCAGGGCCGGCCGTGCAAGCTGATCTACACGATCGTCAACTTCCAGAACCCGGCCGGGCCCAGCCAGTCGCTGCGGCGGCGCCATGAGCTGATCGAGCTGGCCCACGAGTTCCAGACGATGATCCTGGAGGACGACGCCTACGGCGAGCTGCGCTTCGAGGGCGAGACGCTGCCTCCCCTCTACGCGCTCGACCGCGGCGGCCGCGTGGTCCGCGCCGGCACGCTGTCCAAGATCCTCGGCGCCGGCGTGCGCATCGGCTGGCTGTGCGCCCCGCGCGAGCTGATCACGGCCTTCCAGGGCTTCCTCTTCGGCGGCGGGGTGAACCCGTTCATGTCGCGGGTGGCGACGTACTACCTGCGCGACAACCTGGAGGGGCACGTCGAACTGCTGATCAACGTCTACCGGGCCAAGCGCGACGCGATGCTGCGCGGCCTCGACGAGGTCCTGGGCGGGACCGACTATACGGTCAGCCGCCCCGAGGGGGGCTTCTTCCTCTGGATGCGCCTGCCCTCCGGCACCGACACCAGGCGCCTGGCCGAGCTGGCCGTCGACTCCCGCGTACAGTACACGCCAGGCCCGGCCTTCTACGCTGGCGGCGGTGGCGAGCGGTTCATCCGCCTGGCGTTCAGCTACGAGCCCCCCGAGAAGTGCTACGAGGGCGCCCGGCTGATCGCGCGGGCGATTCTCGACGCCCGCGCCCGCTGACGGCCCGGGCCGTCCGGTGGCCGGTTTGCGCACCGGCCGCGCCACTCTGGCGTGGTGTGTGTCACTTCGCGCGAACCCGGCCGCTCCGCGAAGCATCTGATGCGGGGATCGGCGTGGCACCGCTCTTGCGGAGCTCGCGCGGCCATGCGGACCCGTGCCCAACTGGTCAACACGCCCCGACTCCACATCCCCCTCGCCCGCCTGGCTCTCTGCGTCGACTGTGAGGTGTGCTTCGAAATCGGTCCGGACCAGTGCCCCGCCTGCGGAAGCCGGACGTGGTCGGCCCTGTCCCGCTTCATCGGCGACGCCTCGGAGAAGGCCGTCGTGCGGGCCGTCCACGCGCTCGTCGAGGAGGCGCGCGGCCTCTCGGAGATGCCCGGAGGCCAGCATCACCTGCTGATCGTGTCGCAGGAGCAGCCCAAGCTGTTCCAGACGCTCAAGCACGAGCTGCGCGACAACCGGTCGATCACCGTCATCCTGGACCGCCGGGGCCGGGGGCCCACGCCCAGCCGGATCCCCAACCAGCGCTGGCGTCACGTGGACCACCAGCTGAAGGCGCTGGGCTGGGCGATCGTCCGTTCCGAGACGCCGGCCGGACGGGCGGCGGAGCGGCCGCGCAGCGCCGTGCGGTAGCGGGCCGCCGGGCCGGCTCCCCGCCGGTCTGGATCGCCCAGCTGCAGTCAGTTCCTTGACCCCGCCGGTCTCGACGGCTACCGTTGGCGGCACCTGGAGGTGCGCCATGGGTCACTGCTCGAACGTCAGCCGGCGGGGGTTCCTCCGAACAGGCGGACAGGCGTTGATCGGGATGGCCGGGATCCTGGCCGGTCCCCCCGCCAGCTGGGCCGCCCGCGAGCTGAGCCTGCTGACCGCGGTGAACTATGCCCCCACCTCGGACGCCAAGATGGCCGACCTCGGGAGGCGGTTCGCGAAGGCGGCCGGCGTGAGCGTACGCATCGATCACGTCCAGAGCGTGCAGATGCCGGCCAAGCTCGCCTCCGAGCTGATGGCGAAGGCCGGTCACGACATCGTGAGCCTCGAGATGCACTACCCGTGGCTCTTCCAGCCAGGGCTCGCCGACGTCTCCGACCTCTGCGCCGACCTGGCCCGCAAGCACGGCGAGTGGTACCCGTTCCTCAAGGAGCACGCCCAGGTGCGGGGACAGTGGCTCGGCGTCCCCTTCATGTTCGTGTCGTTCCCCGGCAGCCATCGCATCGACCTGTTCGAGAAGGTGGGGGAGAAGGCGCCCGAGACGTGGGAAGACCTGCTCCGGGCCGGGCGCAAGCTCAAGAAGCTCGGCCACCCCGTCGGCTTCGCCATCAGCCAGACCACGGACTCCGTCACCACGCTCTACTCGATCCTCTGGAGCTTCGGCGCCAAGGACGTGGCCGAGGACGGCAAGACGATCGCCATCAACTCCCGGCAGACCGAGTCGGCCCTCGACTACATCCAGGCCCTCTACGCGGACGCCATGGACCCGTCGGTGCTCTCCTGGGACAACGCCGGCAACAACCAGTGGCTGAATTCCGGCAAGGGCTCGTGGATCCACAACCCGATCAGCCACTACGTCGTCGCCAAGGAGAAGAAGATGCCGGTGGCCGGCCTCACCGGCTTCCACCCCTCGCCGGCGGGCCCGGCCGGCCGCCACACGGTCGGCGTCCCGCGCAGCCTCGGCATCTGGAAGTTCAGCAAGAACACCGAGGTCGCGCGCGAGTTCCTCCGCTGGTTCTTCGAGCCCGCCCAGTACCACGAGTGGATCATGTCGGGAGACAACTACAACCACCCCGTGTGGCGCGACATGGAGAACCACGCCGTCTGGGACGTGGATCCGAAGTACAAGCCGCTCAAGTCCATCGTGCAGTACTCGCATCTCTACGGCTGGCCGGCGCCGCCCGACGAGCGCATCCAGATCATCACGAACAGCTACATCATTCCCAACATGGTCGCCCGCGTCGTCACCAACGCCGCCAAGCCCAAGGAGTCGATCGTGTGGGCGGAGACGGAGATCAAGCGGATGTTCGCGCGACCGTAGCGGCGGACGAGTGGCTCCCTGGGCTGGGCTCGAGCTGGCGCGGCGCCATGGAGAACGGGGGAACGAGGCCCAGGCCCTGAGAGTCCTCGGGGAGTGTGCAGCGGCCGGCGTCCAACCCGATCTGACCACGGCGCATCAGTGCTACGAACACTGAGCCGCGCCCGGCGCGTGGGGGGTGCTAATGAAGTGTCCCCGGTGCCAGCACGAGAACCCGCTGGGACAGAAGTTCTGCGGGGAGTGTGGAGCTCGTCTGGCCGCCGCGTGCGCGTCGTGTGGAGCGTCGAATCCTCCGGCCCAGAAGTTCTGCGGGGAGTGCGGAGTATCGCTGACTCAAGGCACCTCAGCGACCCGATCCCCCGCACCGGAAACCTACACCCCCCGTCACCTCGCCGAAAAGATCCTCACCTCCAAGGCCGCCCTCGAAGGCGAGCGCAAGCAGGTCACCGTGCTCTTCGCCGACCTCAAGGGCTCAATGGAGTTGCTTGCTGATCGCGATCCCGAGGAGGCGCGAAAGATTCTCGATCCGGTGCTCGAACGGATGATGGAGGCCGTTCATCGTTACGAGGGCACCGTCAACCAGGTGCTGGGCGACGGGATCATGGCGCTCTTCGGCGCGCCGCTGGCCCACGAGGACCACGCCGTGCGCGCGTGCTACGCCGCCCTGCGCATGCTGGAGGCGGTGAAGCGGTACTCCGAGGAGAGCCGGCGCACCCACGGCATCGAGGTGCAGATCCGCGTGGGCCTCAACTCCGGCGAGGTGGTCGTGCGCTCCATCGGCAGCGACCTGCGCATGGACTACACGGCCGTGGGCCAGACCACGCACCTGGCCGCGCGCATGGAGCAGCTGGCCGCGCCCGGCAGCATTCGCCTGACGGCAGACACGCTGCGGCTGGCCGAGGGCTACGTCGAGGTCAAGCCGCTCGGCCCCGTGCCGGTCAGGGGGCTGGGCGCGCCGGTCGAGGTCTACGAGGCCACCGGGGCGGGCGCGGTGCGCTCGCGCCTGCAGGCGGCGACGGCCCGCGGGCTCACCCGCTTCGTCGGTCGCGACGCGGAGATCGAGCAGCTGCGCCGGGCCCTCGAGCAAGCGGGGGGCGGGCACGGTCAGCTGGTGGCGACCGTCGGCGAGCCCGGGGTGGGGAAGTCGCGGCTCGTCCACGAGTTCACCCACTCGCATCGCGTCCAGGACTGGCTCATCTTGCAGTCGGGCTCGGTGTCCTACGGCAAGGCGACCAGCTATCTGCCCGTCATCGATCTGCTCAAGGCTTACTTCAGGGTGCACGATCGCGAGACCCACCGTGAGATCCGGGAGAAGGTGACCGGCAAGCTCCTCACGCTCGACCGGGCCCTCGAGCCGACGCTGCCCGCCCTGCTGGCGCTGCTGGACGTGCCCGTCGAGGACGCGCAGTGGCAGGCGCTCGATCCTCCGCAACGCCGCCAGCGCACCCTCGACGCCGTCAAGC
>DASTOJ010000261.1:0-17670 GCA_035762565.1 Candidatus Methylomirabilota bacterium
GGAGGTCCGCGCGCGGTTCGGCCTCGACGCGCCGGTGTTCGCGGCGGCGCTCCGCCTGGACGCGCTGCCGGTGGGGCGCACGTTCCCGCGCGCCCAGCCGCTGCCGCGGTTCCCGTCGGTCCAGCGCGACATGGCGTTCGCGATCGCCGAGCCGGCGCTCGGCGTGGCGGCGGTGCAGGCGGCCATCGCCCGCGCGGCGGGACCCCTCCTGCGCGACGTGGCCGTGTTCGACGTCTTCCGCCTGCCCGACGGTGCGCGCAGCGTGGCGTGGCGGCTGACCTTCCAGGCCGACGACCGCACGCTCACCGACGACGAGGTCAACGCCATCCACGCCCAGGTGACCGCCCGGGTGGGCCGCGAGTTCGGTATCACGCTCCGGGGCGGTTGACGGATAGGATGGGGCTGTGCGAGCCGTAGGCGAGGCGAGCCTGTGAGTGAAGACGTGCTCGAGCGACTGACGCAGCTCGAGGGCGCGGTGCGCCGCGCCGGCGAGGCGCTGGCGCGGCTGCGCGAGGACAACGAGCGCCTGCGCCGCGACGTCAAGCGGCTGGAGGACGAGCGGCGGCAGGTGGTGGCGCAGGTCGACGTGATTCTGAAAGATCTCGGCAAGCTCGACCTGGCGGGCGGCTAGGCATGGCGGCCGGGCGCGTCGAGCTCACCCTGCTGGGGCAGACCCTGACCGTCCGCACCGAGGCGCCCCCCGAGTACGTGCGCCGGCTGGCCGCCTATCTCGAGGAGCGGGTGAATACGCTGCGCTCGGCCGGCATCAAGGACCCGATGGCCGCGCTCACGCTGGCGGCGCTCGACATCACCGACGAGCTGTTCCGCACGCGCGAGGACACCGCCAAGCAGGAGGGGGACGTCGGCGCCCGCCTCGGCGCGCTGGTCGAGCTGCTCGACCGGCTCGCGCCCGAGCCACCACGCCGGACCTGAGCGCCGACGGCCGTTGGTCATCCTGGAGACGGAGCGCCTCGTGCTGCGGATGTTCCGCGAGGAGGACTCCCAGGCGTACGCGGCGATGTGCGCCGATCCCGAGGTGATGCGCTACCTGGGCGAGGGCAGGACGCTCACTCCTGGCGAGGCGTGGCGCCAGATGGCGATGATCCTCGGCCACTGGCGGCTGCGCGGCTACGGCCTGTGGGCCGTGGAGGAGCGGGCGACGGGCGCGCTGCTGGGCCGGATCGGGTTCTTCAACCCCGCGGGGTGGCCCGGCTTCGAGCTGGGCTGGGTGCTCCGGCGCGACGCGTGGGGCAAGGGCTACGCCACCGAGGGCGCGCGGCGCGCGCTCGCCCACGCGTTCACGGAGCTGGGACAGGCGCACGTCATCAGCCTGATCTACCCGTCGAACGCGGCCTCGATCCGCGTGGCCGAGCGGCTGGGCCAGACGCTGGAGCGGCGCACGGAGCTGTTCGGCCACGACGTGCTGGTCTACGGCATCGACCGCGCGCGATGGCGCGCCGCGTGAGCGGATCGCCCCGGGCGAATGACGCTCGTGGAAGACGGTGACGCCGGGGGCTGGGCGTGGGGCCGCGGGCGCGCCATCATGGCGAGCCGTCGTCGCCGTTCGAGCGCAGGGCACGGCGAGCGAGCCGCCGGCGATTCGGCTGGCCTGCAGCCGAGCCCCCTTCGGGGGATGGGGGGCCGAGCGAGCCGTGCCCGGAGCGAGTTACGGCGACAGGCGAGCCATGCGGGCGCGCCCCCGGTCCCACGCCCAGCCCCCGGCGTCACCGTCTTCCACGAGAGTCATTCGCCGAGGATCTCGCCGAGCGCGTGGCCCTCGGCTGGCGCCGGCGGCAGCCCGAGCAGGGGAGTCAGGGTCGGCGCCACGTCGCGGCTGGTGATCGGCCCGAGCGCGACGCCCCGCTTGATCCCACGCCCGGCGGCGACGAACAGCGCATGGTTGTCGGCGTGGTCGGGGCGCTGGCCGTGGGTGCCGCGGTAGCGCGGGGGACCGTGCTCGTCGTCGCCGCCCATCTCGTCCGCCAGCATGTAGCCGGGCGCGGCCTCCAGTAGCAGGTCGCCGCAGCGCGGGTTGTCGGCCGGCGTCGGCAGGCCGACCGCGGCGTACTCGTCGGGGGTCCACACGGCCGCCACACCCTCCAGCGTCGCCAGCTCGGCCTTCAGGTCCCGGCCCAGCCGCTCTCGGTCGCCGCCGCCCAGCGCGTAGACCCAGCCCGCGCCGTGGTTCATCACGAAGCGGGCCTCGGCGTGGGCGAGGTGGCCGTCGTCGCCGAGCCGGAGCAGCCCGCGCCGGCGCAGCCGCACGTTGGGGCGGATCTCGCGCGTGACCGGCAGGAAGCCGTGGTCGGACACGACGACCACGCTCGCGCGGTCGAGGCCGCCGGGGCCGAGCGCGTCCAGGACACGGCCGACCAGGCCGTCGATGTAGGCGATCGCCCAGTACGCCTCGGGCGAGCGCGGGCCGTAGAGGTGCTGGTGGCTGTCGGCGCACAGGAAGTGCAGGAGCAGGAAATCGGGCGCGTGGCGGCGCAGCACGTCGATCGCCAGGTCGGCGACCATCGCGTCCTTGAGGAAGCGCCGCGGCAGCTCGGCCCACTCCCCCTGCCGCTCGACCGGATAGCCGAGCTGGCCGAGCTCCTTCCACACGGCCGGGGCCGTCTGCGTCTCGAAGATCCGCTGGTTCTTGAAGAACGGCAGGTTGAAGTCGAGCGAGGCCGCGCGACGCGTCGCGGGCCAGTCGATGGCGGCGGTCCGCAGCCCGGCGGCGTGGGCGCGATCGTAGATCGTCGGCGCCCGCACGAGGTCGGCGGCGTCGTACACCGGGTCGCCGGTGAAGTCCTCCGGCCGCGCGGTGTCGCGGTTGAGGATGTGATTGGCGACCACGCCGTGCGCCCGCGGGCCGACCCCCGTCACCAGGCTCACGTGCGAAGGCCACGTGGTGCTGATGAAGACCGTGGCCATCCCGCCGGCGACGGCGCCGCGTTCCGCCAGCCCCCGCAGCACCGGCATGCGGGCGGCCGGGTCGCTCCAGTAGAAGTGGGCGAGCCCGTCGATGCTGATCAGGATCACGCGCGGCACGCCGGTCATGATAGCCGACTCGACAAACTCCTTGACTCGCCCCCGAGGCAGCGGGTACACCATGTCCGTCCCTGCGCTGTTGGTGATGCCGGAGGGAAGTTTCAACCTCATTAACCCAACGGGAGCTGTACGCGAGAGCGGTGAGCATGCCCCTCGTTGAAGGGGAAGCCTGAAGCTCTCCAGACACGGCGCCCACCTGGCTTGCCAGGTTCGAAACACCCCGGCACACGGCAGAGGTGGGGATTTTCTCTCCAAAGCGTTGACTCTCCGGTGGGTCCCCCTCTATACTGATGCGGAAACTTGTCAAGTCTGACGGGTATTTGACGATCACGACAACCCTTCGACACAGAGGGTGATGATGGACGCGACCTGGATGGTCCTGCCGGTTGTCGCTGTCCTCGCGCTGGCCGTGGGCTTCCTGATTCACAAGACCTCCAGCGACCGCCGCATCGGGGGCGCCGAGCGCGAGGCCCGCCGCATCGTCGAGAGCGCCGAGCGCGACGCCGAGACGCGCCGCAAGTCGAGCGAGCTGGAGGCGCGCGAGGGCACGCTGAAGGCGCGCGCCGCGTTCGAGGACGAGGCCCGCCGCCGCGAGCGCGAGATCCAGTCGATCGAGGGGCGGATCCTCGCCAAGGAAGAGGAGCTGGCCCGCAAGCTCGAGCAGATCGAGCGCCGGCTCGGCGAGTACACCGCCAAGGACAAGACGCTGGCCACCCGCGAGCGGACGATCGCCGACAACGAGCGGCGGCTGGCCAGCGCGCTCGACGAGCAGCGCCGCAAGCTGGAGACGATCGCCGGCCTCACGGCCGAGGAGGCCAAGCGGCAGCTGCTCGCCCAGCTGGAGGACGACGTCCGCCGCGAGGCCCAGCTCATCGCCATGCGCCTCGAGGAGGAGGCGCGGGAGACGGCGCGCGAGAAGGCCAAGGAGGTGCTGGCCACGACGATCCAGCGGCTGGCGCCCGACTACACGGTGGAGACCGCCGTCTCGGTGGTGGACCTGCCCAGCGACGACATGAAGGGGCGCATCATCGGCCGCGAGGGGCGCAACATCCGCGCGCTCGAGCTGCACACCGGCGTCGACCTCATCGTGGACGACACGCCCGAGGCCGTGCTCATCTCGGCCTATGACCCCTACCGGCGCGAGATCGCCCGCCTGGCCCTGCAGCGGCTGATCGCCGACGGGCGCATCCACCCGGCGCGGATCGAGGAGGTCGTCAACAAGGTCAAGCAGGAGATGGAGGTCCACCTCAAGGAGGAGGGGGACAAGGCCTGCTTCGAGGTGGGCGTGCACGGCCTGCATCCGGAGCTGGTCAAGCTGGTCGGACGGATGAAGTACCGCACGTCGTACGGCCAGAACTGCCTGCAGCACTCCAAGGAGGTCGCGTGGCTGGCCGGCATGATGGCGGCCGAGGTGCGGGGCGACGTGAAGCTGGCCAAGCGCATGGGGCTCCTGCACGACATCGGCAAGGCGCTGACCCACGAGCAGGAGGGCAGCCACCCGGAGCTGTCCCTGCAGGTGCTCACGAAGTACAACGAGAGCAAGCAGGTGATCAACGCCGCCCTGTGCGGGCACGAGGACGTGAAGGCGGAGACGATCGAGGCGACGCTGGTCGAGGCCGCCGACGGCATCTCGGCGGCGCGCCCCGGCGCCCGCCGCGACGTGCTGGAGTCGTACATCAAGCGGCTGGCCAAGCTGGAGGAGATCGCGCTGAGCTACAAGGGCGTGGAGATGTGCTACGCGATCCAGGCCGGCCGCGAGCTGCGCGTGATCACCAAGGCCGACATCATCAGCGACCTCGACGCCTACCAGCTGGCCAAGGACATCTCCAAGCGCATCGAGGCCGAGATGCAGTACCCCGGCCACATCAAGGTCGTCGTCATCCGCGAGACGCGCGCCGTCGAAGTGGCCAAGTAGAGCGGAGCGGCCCGTGATGAACGTCCTGATGATCGGCGACGTGTTCGGCGATTCCGGCCGGGCGGCCATCGCCAGGCTCCTGCCCGGGCTGCGCCGGGAGCACGCCATCGACTTCTGCGTGGTCAACGTCGAGAATGCCGCCGGCGTCTCCGGCGTCACGCCGCCGATGGCCCGGCAGTTCCTCGAGCAGGGCGCCGACGTGATGACCTCGGGCAACCACATCTGGAACCGCAAGGAGATCGTGGAGTACATCACGCGGGAGAACCTGCTCCTGCGGCCCGCCAACTTTCCGACCGGCACGCCCGGCGTGGGCGCGGTGACGGTCAAGGCCGGCCCCCGCAAGGTCGCGGTGCTCAACCTGATGGGACGGGTCTTCATGAACCCGATCGACTGCCCGTTCCGCAAGGCCGACGAGCTGGTGCCCGAGCTGCGGCGGGAGACGCCGATCGTGCTGGTGGACATGCACGCGGAGGCGACGTCGGAGTCGGTCGCCATGGGCTGGTATCTCGACGGGCGGGTGAGCGCGGTCGTCGGCACCCACCGCCACGTGCAGACCGCCGACGAGCGGGTGCTGCCAGGCGGAACCGCGTACATCACCGACCTGGGCATGACCGGGCCCACCGAGGGCGTGATCGGCGTGGACCGGACCATCATCCTGCAGCGCTTCCTCACCCAGATGCCGGCCCGCTTCGAGGCGGCCAAGGGGCCGGCCGCCCTGCACGGCGTGGTCATCGTCGTGGACCCCGAGACCGGCCGGGCGTCGGACATCCGCCGGCTGCGGGTGCCGGCGTGATTCTCCACGGCAGGCCCGTGCAGGAGCGCGTGCTGGCCGAGGTCAAGGCGGGCGTCGACCGCCTGCGCGCCGAGCGCGGCGTCACCCCCGGGCTGGCGGTCGTGCTGGTCGGCGACGATCCCGCCTCGCACGTGTACGTCGGGTACAAGAAGCGCGCCGCCGACACGGTCGGCGTCACGGCGCGCGACTGCCTCTATCCGCAGGGGCTCGGCCAGCGGGAGCTGGAAGACCTGCTGCGCGCGCTCGGCGCCGATCCCA
Source organism: Candidatus Methylomirabilota bacterium (assembly GCA_035762565.1). GTDB lineage: Bacteria > Methylomirabilota > Methylomirabilia > Rokubacteriales > CSP1-6 > AR5. The sequence goes on from DASTOJ010000261.1 coordinate 6,006, forward strand.
CGATTCACGGCATCCTGCTCCAGCTCCCGCTGCCCAAGGGGATGGACGAGGCGGCCGCGCTCGCGGCCATCGCCCCCGCCAAGGACGTCGACGGGCTGCATCCCGTCAACCTGGGGCGCCTGCTCGCCGGCGAGCCCGGCACCGTGCCGTGCACGCCCGCCGGCTGCCTGGAGATCCTCGACCACTACGGCGCCAAGCTCGAGGGCGCGGAGGCGGTCGTGGTCGGACGGTCGCGGCTGGTCGGCAAGCCGCTCGCCCAGCTGCTGCTGGCCCGGCACGCGACCGTCACGACGTGCCACAGCCGCACGCGCGACCTGGCCTTCCACACCCGGCGGGCGGACGTGCTCTGCGTGGCGGCCGGCCGCCCGCGCATGATCACCGGCGACATGGTGAAGGAGGGCGCCTGGGTCATCGACGTCGGCGTCAACCGGCTCCCGACCGGCAAGCTCGCCGGCGACGTGGACTTCGACAGCGTCAGCGCCCGCGCGGGCGGCGTCACGCCGGTCCCGGGCGGGGTCGGGCTCCTCACCGTCGCCATGCTCCTGAAGAACACGCTGGCCGCCGCGCGGCGCCAGAGCGCGTCCTGACAGCCGACGCCCGCGTCGTGAGACGCCCTGCCGTCGCATGAGTCCGGAGCGCTCGCGCTCGGTCCTCACCGTATCGCAGCTCTCCCAGCAGCTCGCCGCCGTCATGGAAGAGCGGTTTCCCGCCGTGTGGATCGAGGGGGAGATCTCCAACTTCAAGGTCTACGGCTCCGGGCACGCCTACTTCACGCTCAAGGACGAGCTGGCCCAGCTCCGCTGCGTGCTCTTCCGCACCCGGGCGCGCCGCGTGCGGTTCGAGCCGCGGGACGGGCTGCACGTGCTGGCCTTCGGCGCCGTCGAGATCTATCCGCAGCGCGGCGAGTACTCGCTGGTCGTCGAGCTGCTGGAGCCCAAGGGCGTGGGGGCGCTGCAGCTGGCCTTCGAGCAGCTCAAGCAGAAGCTGCAGGCGGAAGGACTGTTCGAGCCCGCCCGCAAGCGGCCGCTGCCGCGCTTCCCGCGCACGATCGGCATCGTGACGTCACCGAGCGGCGCCGCCCTGCGCGACATGCTGCGGGTCATCGGCCGCCGCTTCGGCGGCCTCCACATCGTGCTGGCGCCGGCCCGCGTGCAGGGTGAGGGGGCGGCGGCCGAGGTGGCGCAGGGCGTGCGCGAGCTGAACGCGCTGGGCGGCGTCGACGTCATCATCGTCGGCCGCGGGGGCGGCTCGCTCGAGGACCTGTGGGCGTTCAACGACGAGATGCTGGCCCGCACGCTCGCCGCCTCCAAGATCCCGGTGATCGCGGCGGTGGGCCACGAGGTGGACTTCACGATCGCCGACTTCGTGGCCGACGTGCGGGCCGCCACGCCGTCCAACGCGGCCGAGCTGGTGGTGAAGGAGAAGCGCGCGGTGGTGGACGGCCTGGCTGACCTCCAGATCCGCCTGCGCCGGGCGATCGGCCGCGTCGTGGCCGGGCACCGCGACCGGCTGGAGCGGATGCGGCAGCGCCGGGTGCTGACCGATCCCGCCCGGCCGCTCCACGATCGCGCGCGCCGGCTCGACGAGGCCCGCGCCCGCGTGCGCCAGGCGGCGCTGGCGGCGGTCGGGCGCGGCCGGCACCGGCTCGAGCTGGCCGCCCGCAGCCTGCGCGCGCTGAGCCCGGTCGCCCGCACGCTGAACGGCCGCCGCGCGCTCACCGATCTCGACGGCCGCCTCGGGCGCGGGATGCGGCGCGGGCTGGACCGCGCGCGCCACCGCCTCGCCGCCGGCGCCGGCCGCCTCGACTCGCTGTCGCCGCTGGCGGTGCTCGGCCGGGGATACAGCTTGACGCGCACCCCCGACGGCCGCATCGTGCGGACGTGGCGCGACGTCGCCGCGGGCGACGCCGTGCGGGTGCTGCTGCACGAAGGGGGCCTCGACTGTCGCGTCGACGCGACCAGGGAACACGATGACCGACCTCAAGTTTGAGGACTGCCTGGCCCGCCTCGAGCAGATCGTGGGCGCGCTGGAGGCGGGCAACCTGCCGCTGGAGGAATCGCTGAAGGTCTTCGAGGAGGGCATCGCGCTGACCCGCCACTGCTCGCGTTACCTCGACGACGCCGAGCGGCGGATCGAGATGCTGGTGAAGGACGAGGCCGGCGCGCTCACGACGAAGCCCTTCGTGTTCGAGGCGGAGGACGAGGCGTGACGGACGACCTCGACTTCAAGGCCTACGTCGAGACCCGCCGGGCGCTGGTCGACGCGGCGCTCGATCGCGTGCTGCCGCCGGAGTCGGCGGAGCCGCTCAGCATCCACCGGGCCATGCGCTACAGCGTGCTGGCGCCCGGCAAGCGCCTGCGGCCGATCCTCGTCATCGCCGGCGCCGAGGCGGTCGGCGGCCGGGCCGACGACGTCCTCGACACCGCCTGCGCGCTGGAGCTGATCCACGCCTACTCGCTGATCCACGACGACCTGCCGGCGATGGACGACGACGACTATCGCCGCGGCCGCCTCACCAATCACAAGGTGTTCGGTGAGGCCATCGCCATCCTGGCCGGCGACGCGCTCCTCACGCTGGCCTTCCGGCTGGTCGCCGGCAACGCCGCCCGGACGGCCTCGCCGGCCGTGGTGGGCGGGGTCGTGGTCGAGGTCGCCGACGCGGCCGGCACCGCCGGCATGGTGGGGGGGCAGGTGGTGGACATCGAGTCGGAGGGCAAGATCATCGCGCCCGAGACGCTCGACCACATCCACCTGCGCAAGACCGCCTCGCTCATCCGGGCGGCGCTGCGGGTGGGGGCGTTGCTGGCCGGCGGCCGGGCCGAGGCGGTGGACGCGATCAGCCGGGCCGGCGAGGCGCTCGGGCTCGCGTTTCAGATCGTGGATGATATTCTCGACGTCGAGGGCAGCCTGGCGGAGCTCGGGAAGACGGCCGGCAGTGACGAGCGCAAGCACAAGGCGACGTATCCCTCGCTTCACGGCCTGCCCGCGTCGAAGGCGCGGGCGCGCGAGCTGATCGAGGAGACGAAGCGCCTGCTGATTCCGCTCGGCCCGGCCGCCGCTCCCATCCGCGCGCTCGCCGACTACGTGCTCGAGCGGAGGTCCTGAGATGTCCGCGATCACCGGCGTCTACGCCCGCGAGATCCTCGACTCGCGCGGCAATCCGACCGTCGAGGTGGAGATCCAGCTGGAGTCCGGCGCCTGGGGCCGGGCGGCGGTGCCCTCGGGGGCGTCGACCGGCAAGCGCGAGGCCGCCGAGCTGCGCGACGGCGACACCCAGCGCTATCGCGGCAAGGGCGTGCAGCAGGCGGTGCGCAACGTCGAGGAGACCATCGCGCCCGAGGTGGACGGCATGGACGCCAGCGAGCAGGCCGCCATCGACCAGGCGCTGCTCGAGCTGGACGGCACGCCCAACAAGTCGGCGCTGGGCGCCAACGCGATCCTCGGGGTGTCCCTGGCCGTCGCCCGGGCAGCCGCCGACGACGCCGGATTGCCGCTCTACGCGTACCTGGGCGGGGTCGGCGGGCGGCTCCTGCCGGTGCCGATGCTGAACGTCATCAACGGCGGCGCCCACGCCGACAACGGCATCGACTTCCAGGAGTTCATGCTCGTCCCGGCCGGCGCCGACTCGTTCGGCAACGCGCTCCGGATGGGCGTGGAGGTCTTCCACGCGCTGAAGGAGCTGCTCAAGGGCAAGAAGCTCGGCACCGGGGTCGGCGACGAGGGCGGCTTTGCGCCCGCGCTCGGCTCCAACACGGCGGCGCTCGACCTGCTCATGGAAGCCATCGAGGCCGCCGGCTACCGCCCCGGCGACGACGTGGCGCTGGCCCTGGACGTCGCCGCCAGCGAGTTCGCCGAGGACGGCGGGCGCTACCGGCTCCGGCGCGAGAACGTGATCCTCGACAGCGAGGAGCTGGTCACCCGCTACGAATCGCTCGTCGAGCGCTACCCCATCGTCTCGATCGAGGACGGGCTCGGCGAGGACGACTGGAGCGGCTGGGCCCTGCTGACCCGGCGCCTGGGCGGCCGCGTGCAGCTCGTGGGCGATGATCTCTTCGTCACGAACCCGGCCGTCATCCAGCAGGGCATCCAGAAATCCATCGCCAACGCCGTGCTGGTGAAGGTCAACCAGGTCGGGACCCTGACCGAGACGATGCAGGCCATCGAGCTGGCCAAGCGGGCGGCGTACGGCACCGTCATCTCGCACCGCTCGGGCGAAACGGAGGACACGTTCGTGGCCGATCTGGCCGTGGCCGTCAACGCGGGACAGATCAAGACGGGCTCGGTCGCCCGCAGCGAGCGCACCGCCAAGTACAACCAGCTGCTGCGCATCGAGGAGGAGCTGGGTCACGCCGCCTCGTGGCCCGGCCGCAGCCTCTACTCCCGCTCGGCCCGGTGAGTCCGCGCCTCCTCGGCGGCGCCGCCGTTGGACTGCTCGTCGTGGCGCTCGCCGTCTACGGCGGCAACCAGGTGCTGCGCGTGACCCACCTGCGCCGCGAGCTGGAAACGCTGGAGCGCGACATCGTCACCCTCCGCGCCCGCGCCGGCGAGCTGTCCCGCACGGTCGAGCGGCTGCGCAACGACCCCGCCTACATCGAGAAGCTCGCCCGGGAGGAGCTCGGCTACGTCCGTCCCGACGAGACCGTGCTGAAGTTCCCGTCGAGCCGGCGCGGCGACACCGGGAAGTAACCGCGCCATGGAGTGGCTCGGGTCGACGGGACCGTTCTGGTTTGCGCTGTTCGCCGTCACGCTGTTCTTCAACGGCCGGGCGGCCTTCAAGCTGCTGCTCGACTGGAAGGGCATGCTGACCACCTGCCGCTTCGTCGAGGACGCCTACGCCGCGCTCGACACGCTGCCCGACGAGGCCGCGCTGGAGCACGCCCCGGCGGCGCCGGTGTTCGTGCACCTGGTGCCGGCCTACTACGAGCCGGCCATCACCGAGACGCTGGGCGCCCTCCTCGGCTCCCGCTATCCGCACGGCCGCCTGCACGTCATCGTGGCCACGCGGGAGGAGGAGGAGCAGCGCCCGCACCCGCTCATGATGGCGAGCACGGCCGAGCTCGTGCGGCGCCATCGCGACACCCTGCCGCCCTGGCAGCAGAAGATGCTGACGCTGGTCGTGGCCCCCGCCGCCGAGGCCCGCAAGGCCCACCAGCTCAACTGGGCGCTGCGGCCGGAGACGCTGCGCGCCGTGCTGGGCGACGACAGCGACCCCGCCCGCGTGTACGTCGGGGTGAGCGACGCCGACTCGCTGCCCGACCGCAACGTCTATCGCTGGATCGCCGCCGACGTCCTCGCCGGCCGCGGCCGGCTCGCCTACCAGGGCGTGACGCTGTCGCTGGCGAACTTCGACGACCTCGACCACCGCGGCCGGGTGTGCGCGATCCAGCAGTCGTCGATCTTCATCCGCGTGTCGATCGCCCGGCTGATCAGCGAAGTGCGGCGGGTGGCGTGGTTCGGCCGGCTGGCGGCGCGGGCTCCGCGGCTGGCGGGCCTGGTGCGTCCCGTCTTCGAGCTGGCCTTCCGGCGCTCGCAGATCTGCCTGGGCCACAACCAGTTCGTGCGGCTCGACACGCTGCAGGCCCTCGGCGGCTTTCCGACCTCGGGGGCGACCGAGGACTCCACGCTCGGCTACGCGCTGGGCGCGCGCGGCGTCCTCATCGGCGCGCTGCCCATGCTCGAGCTGGTCGACCTGCCGCCGACGACCGACAAGATGGTCCGCCAGAACGCGCGCTGGTACAAGGGCGTGCTGGACGACGTCGGCTTCCTGGCGCGGACGTGGCGGGGGGCTCCGACCGCGTTCAACCTGGCCCAGCTCGTCCGCCACGCCGGCAACAAGGTGGTCGAGTGGCCGATCGCCGCCGTCGTCTATCCGATCGTCGGGTTCCTGGGCTGGCACCTCGCCTACCGGTTCGCCGACCATCCCGTCATGTTCGTGCTCGGCATCGCCTTCCCGTCGATCTCGCTGGGCCTCACCATCTGGGTGGGCGGCATCGTCACCCAGGACCTGGTCGAGAGCCTCACGCCCTACCTGCCGCGGCCCGTCAACGTGGCGCGCACGACGCTGCGGGCGAAGTTCTGGGGCACGTTCCGCTGCCAGACCTACTGGCTCCTGGCCACCCGCGGCGCCTGGCGCGTCCTGCTATCCCTGGCGCGCACCGGCCGCTTCGAGCCCGCCAAGACGGACCGGGTTTCGTAACTCCCCCCCAGACCAAGGATTGCGCCGGCGGAGCCGGCGCTCGAACGCGGCGGGATATAATGCGTCGGCGAATTTCGAGTCTTGGAGGGGCGTTATGGCCGCGGGCGGGGGCAAGCGGGTGTTACGGGTTTCGAAGGAGCGCGAGCCGTATCGGACGGAGCTGACGCCGGTCTCCTTCTTGCGGCGGAGCGCCTACGTGTTTCCGGACAAGACGGCCGTGGTGCACGGCGAGCGGCGGTACGCCTACCGGCAGTTCGAGGAGCGCGCGAACCGGCTGGCCAACGGGCTGCGGGCGCTGGGGCTGCGGCATCTCGACCGCGTGGCCGCCATCCTGCCCAACATCCCGGCCATGCTCGACATCCACTACGGGGTGCCGCTCGCCGGGCTCGCCCTCGTGCCGATCAACACCCGGCTCAACAGCGAGGAGATCGGCTACATCCTGCGGCACTCCGGTGCCCGGGTGCTCTTCGTCGACCAGGAGTTCGAATCGCTCGTGAAGCCGCTGGACCTGCCCGGGGTCACGCCGATCCGCGTCGACGACACCGGCGCGCCCGGTGATCCGTACGAGGACTTCCTGGCCGCGCACTCGCCGGAGCCCTGCGAGCCGTGGATCGAGGACGAGATGGAGACGCTGTCCATCAACTACACGTCCGGCACGACCGGCCGGCCGAAGGGCGTGATGATCCACCATCGCGGGGCCTACCTGAACGCGATGGGCGAGGTGATCGAGACCGGGATGACGTTCGAGTCGACGTATCTCTGGACGCTGCCGATGTTCCACTGCAACGGCTGGTGCTTCACGTGGGGCGTGACGGCGATGTCGGGCACGCACGTGTGCCTGCGCCGCGTGGACCCGGGCCGCATCTGGGAGCTGATCGACCGCGAGGGGATCACCCACTACTGCGGCGCGCCCACGGTGCAGATCGGCATCGTCAACGATCCCCGGGCGCACACGCTCGCGCGCCCCGTGACCTGCGCGGTGGCCGGCGCCCCGCCGTCGCCGACGCTGCTCGGGCGGCTGAAGGAGCTGGGCTTCCGGCCGGTCCACGTGTACGGCCTCACCGAGACATACGGCCCCCACACCGTGTGCGCCTGGAACGCGGCGTGGGACCGGTTGCCGCCCGGGGAGATGGCCCAGAAGGCCGCGCGCCAGGGCCAGGGTTACGTGATGTTCGACCTCGTCCGGGTGGTGGACGAGGGGATGAACGACGTGCCCATGGACGGCGAGACGCTGGGCGAGGTGATCATGCGGGGCAACAACGTGATGAAGGGATACTTCGAGCAGCCGGAGGCAAGCGCGGAGGCGTTCAGGGGGGGATGGTTCCATTCCGGCGATCTTGCCGTGTGGCATCCCGATGGATACATCGAGCTTCGGGACAGGAAGAAGGACATCATCATTTCGGGCGGCGAGAACATCTCGACGATCGAGGTGGAGCAGGCGGTGGCCCGGCATCCGTCGGTGCTGGAGTGCGCGGTCGTGGCCGTCCCCGACGCCAAGTGGGGCGAGCGGCCCAAGGCGTTCGTGACGCTCAAGCCCGGGCTGGCGGCCACCGAGGCGGAGGTCATCGAGTTCTGCCGCCGGTACATCGCCCACTTCAAGTGCCCGGCGGCGGTCGAGTTCGGCGACCTGCCCAAGACCTCGACCGGCAAGGTCCAGAAGTTCGTGCTGCGCGACCGGGAGTGGAAGGGCCAGGCCAAGCGGATCAACTGACGCCATGAGCCTCGAGCAGACCCTCAGCGAGACGCTGACGAAGGCCATCCGCGACAGGGACGCCCGCACGGCCGACGTCGTGCGCATGCTGAAGAGCCGGCTCACCGAGCGACGCACGGCCAGGGGCTTCGCCGGCCAGGTGGACGACGCGCTCGTGCTCGACGTCATCGGCGCCTACCGCAAGTCGCTGCAGAAGGCCCTGCCGGACTACGAGAAGGCCGGGGCCCGCGGCGAGGCCCAGGCCACCCAGCTCCGGTTCGAGATCGCCTTCTGCGAGCGCTTCCTGCCGAAGGGCCTGGACGCCGCCGCCCTGCGTGCGCTCGTGCGCGAGCGGATCGCCGCGCTCGGCGTCGCCGACGTCAAGCAGGTGGGCCGCGTGGTCGGCGACGTCATGAAGACCCACAAGGGCCAGGTCGAGGCCGCCGACGTCAAGCGGATCGCCGAGGAGCTGCTGACCTCGCAATAGATTTCCCACTTCTGGCTGGACTCGGCCTTGCACGCCCCTATCCCCAGGAGGGTTTCAACTCATGAGCAAGGCCACGACAGCCACGTGCGCGTTCGCCCTCGCCCTCGCGTGGGCCGTCGCGCCCGCGTCAGCGCAGACCACCCCGCCGACGCCCGAGCAGAAGGCGGACCAGATCGAGAAGAAGACCGAGCAGAAGGCCGATCAGATCGAGAAGAAGGCCGACCAGCAGGCCGACCAGGTCCGCAAGGAAGGCGACCGGCAGGCCGACCAGGTCCGCGGCAAGACCCGGGACGGGTCGGACACCGCTGGCGGCAAGCTGGAGCGCGCCTGGGACAAGACCAAGGCCAAGGCCCGGGAGGCCCGGGACAAGGTCACCGGCGGCGACGACGGCCGCCGGGCCGATGCCGACGTGCGCAGCGCCCAGATGGCGCTCCGCGACCGCGGGTACGACCCCGGCGCGATCGACGGGGTGATGGGGCCGCGCACCAGCGCCGCGGTGCGTGACTTCCAGCAGAAGGAGAACCTGGCGGTCACCGGCCAGCTCGACGCCGAGACCCGCGCCAAGCTCGACGCGGCGCCGTCCGCGTCGCCGGCGACCAGCGAGAAGGCCGGCAGCCAGCAGAGCCAGCGGCAGTAAGCGGTCCCTGGCGGCACGCGCGAGAGGCCGGCCTCTCGCGCGTGCCAGCGGGCGGCGATCAGCCGCCCGCGCGCACCTCCTTGAACACCCGGGAGGCGACCAGCAACGCGTCGCGCGCGAACGGCGCGCCGACGTAGCCCAGCAGCTGCAACAGCACCTCCGTCAGCTCCGCCTCCGTCCAGCCCTGCCGGAGCGCCATGCGCAGGTGGATCGCCAGCTCCTGCTCGCGCGCGGTGGCGGCATCCGACACGACGCACACCAGCGTGCGCGTCTTGAGGTCGAGCCCCGGCCGGGTCCACAGCATGCCGAACACCGACTCGGTGGCGACGTCGATGAACTGCTTCATGACCGGGTCGGCGTAGGCCGTCGTGGCGGCGCGCTCCACGAACGCGTCGCCCAGCAGCCGCCGGCGCATCTCGGCGCCCCTGCGAAACGTCTCGCTCTCGCTCATCTCGTCCTCCCGCGGCCCGCGGGTCGAGCCCCGGGCGCGGCCCATGGTACCCGCAGCCGCGGCGCCGGCGCGCGCCGGGGAGCGGCCGGTTGACCTCGCACACCCGGCGCGGGTAGGGTGGCGGCGCGGTCTGGAGCCCAGCTCCAGGGAAGGGAGCGCATCATGAAGGCGGCCGTCCTCTACAAGGCCAACACCCCGCTCGAGGTCGTGGACGTCACGCAGGAGGACCCCCGGGCCGGCGAGGCACGCGTCCGCGTCAAGGCGGCCGGCGTCTGCCACAGCGACTGGCACATCATGAACGGCGACTGGACGCTGCCGCTGCCGATGGTGCTCGGTCACGAGGCGGCCGGCGTCGTGGAGGACGTCGGGGCCGGCGTGACGACCGTCAAGCCCGGCGACCACGTGATCTTCTCGTTCCGCCCGCAGTGCGGCCCTGCCTCTACTGCTCGATCGGCCGCTCCGTCCTCTGCGACGGCCACAACGACACGCCGCGCTGGGTGATGTTCGACGGCAGCCCGCGCCTGTCGCGCAACGGCGAGGGCCTGAACCAGCTCGCCCGCATCGGGACGTTCGCGGAGAAGGTGGTGTGCCCGGCCGAGCAGCTGGTGCCGATCCGCCGGGAGATGCCATGGCCGCAGGCCGCGCTGGTCGGCTGCTGCGTGCCCACGGGCGTGGGCGCGGTGACCCGCTGCGCCGGGGTCGAGGTCGGCGCCTCGGTGCTGGTCATCGGCTGTGGCGGCGTCGGGCTCAACGTGGTGCAGGGCGCGCGCCTGGCCGGCGCGGCGACGATCATCGCCTGCGACCTGCTGGACGGCAAGCTCGCCTACGCGCGGGACTTCGGCGCCACCCACACCGTCAACGGCTCGACGGAGAAGGTGGTCGACTACGCCCGCGGTCTCACCGCCGGCCGGGGCGTGGACTACGCCTTCGACGCCATCGGCGGCGAGGCGACGACGCTGCAGATCGTCGACGCCATCCGCCCCGGCGGCACCGCGGTCATCGTCGGCATGGCGGCCATGGCCGTGCGGGCGCCGATCACGCCCTACATGATGGCGCTCCAGGAGAAGTGCCTGAAGGGCACCATGTACGGCTCGGTCCGCCCCGACCTGGACTTCCCCCGCCTGGTCGACCTCTATCTGCAGCGCCGGCTGAAGGTCGACGAGCTGGTCAGCCGCACCTACCGGCTGGAGGAGATCAACGAGGGCTTCGCCGCACTCCGTACCGGCCAGGTCGCCCGGGGCGTGGTGACGTTCGACTGACTCCGGCCGAGGCTCCGTCCTGCGCCGGCCGCGCCCCGGTTGCTGCCGGCGGGTATCTGGACTATCCTTGCGCCCACCCCGCGCCCGGGGGCCGGCCTGCGCGCTCGTCGCGGGGTGGTCCGGGGGCCGCAGGGGTCCGAGCCGATCTCCGAAAGGACAGCATGATCGAAACCAGCGATCATCGCTCGATGACTCCATGGCAAAGGGGGATGTCCATGTCCAGCCACGTCCGGTCACGGTTCTCGCTCGTGGTCTTCGCGATCGTGCTCGCGCTCGGCCTCGTCACGCTGGCCGGCCCGCCGGCGGCCGAGGCGCAGCGCAAGAAGATCCTCAACGTCGCGGCCAAGGAGCCCGAGACGCTCGACCCGCACACGAGCATCCTCGGGCAGACCCAGGCCATCAAGCGCTTCATGTACCGGGGGCTGACGCGCTTCGCCATCCGGGACGGCAAGGTGACCACGGCCGAGGTCGACCCGGACCTGGCCGAGAGCTGGACGCTCTCCCCGGACGGCACCGTGTGGACGTTCAAGCTCAAGAAGGGCGTGCAGTTCCACAAGGGCTTCGGCGAGCTGACGGCCGAGGACGTCAAGTTCAGCTTCGAGCGGCAGATCAGCCGGGCGCCCGGCACGCGCTTTGGCGTCAACCTCGGGGTGATCAAGGCCATCGAGGTCGTCGACCCGCACACGGTGCAGATCGCGCTCAAGGCCTTCGACCCGATCTTCCTGCTGCGGATGGTGGGCTACCAGCAGGGCTACATCATCTCCAAGAAGGCGGTCGAGAAGTACGGGGACCAGTTCAAGTGGAACCCCGTCGGCACCGGGCCGTTCTACTTCGAGCGCCACACGCCGCGCGAGAAGATCATCCTCAAGGCGTTCGACAAGTACCACCTCGGCCGGCCCCAGATCGACGAGGTGCACTGGTTCGACGTGCCCGAGGACGCCACCA
>DASTOJ010000262.1:0-42974 GCA_035762565.1 Candidatus Methylomirabilota bacterium
CATCGTGGCCATGTGGCGCGATGCCGGCATCAACGCCAAGGCCGAGGTCGTCGAGTACACGGTGCGCGCGCAGAAGAACCGCGACAAGAGCTTCAAGGGCGTGTGGTGGTCGGACCCGACCTCGACGCTCGGCGATCCCGACGGCATGATGTGGCGGCTGCTGGCGCCGGGCGGGCCCCAGGACTACTGGCGCCACAAGCGCTGGGACGAGCTGGGCGAGGCCGCGCGGTTCTCGGTCGACGAGAAGTTCCGCGCCCAGGCGTACAAGGAGATGACCGCGATCGTCCTCGAGCACTTCCCCTGGATCCCGATCATCCAGCCCTACGAGGACTACGGGCTGCAGAAGCACGTGGAGTGGACCCCGAACCCGAACCAGGCGTTCGAGATCCGGCGCTTCAACTTCAAGTTCCGACGCGCGTAGGAGAGGCCCGGCCGGGGCCCCGCGGCCCCGGCCTTCTCCATGCGCTCACTCGTCACCTTCCTCGGTACCCGGCTGCTGCGCGCGCTTGTCGCCCTCTGGCTCGTCTCCACGGTGGTCTTCGTCGTCATGCGCCTGAGCGGCGATCCGGTGCCGCTGCTGCTGCCGCCCGACGCCCCCCGTGCCGAGTACGCGCGGCTGGCCCGCGAGCTGGGGCTGGACCGGCCGCTGCCGGTGCAGTACGCCGTGTTCCTCGGCAACGTCCTGCGCGGCGACTTCGGCCGGTCGCTCCACTTCCGCGAGCCGGCCATGCGCGTGGTGGTCGGCTACCTGCCGGCCACCCTCGAGCTGGGGCTGACCGCGTTCGCGCTCGCCGTCGTCATCGCCGTGCCGGTCGGGTTGCTGTCGGCCGTCAAGCGCAACTCGCCGCTCGACCAGGCGGCCATGGGCGTCGCCCTCGTCGGCCAGTCGGCGCCCACGTTCTTCCTCGGCATCCTGTTCATCCTGCTGCTCTCGCTCCAGGCCGGCTGGCTGCCGACCTCGGGCCGCGGGGGCTGGGAGCACCTGGTGCTGCCCTCGCTCACGCTGGGAGCGTTCACGATGGCCTCGATCGCCCGCCTCACGCGCTCGTCGATGCTGGAGGTCCTGCGGCAGGACTACGTGCGGACGGCCCGGGCCAAGGGCGTCTCCGAGTGGCTGGTCGTCGCCAAGCACACCTTCCGCAACGCCGCCGTGCCCATCCTGACGATCACCGGGCTGCAGTTCGGCACCCTGCTCGGCGGCGCCGTCGTCACCGAGACGGTCTTCGCCTGGCCAGGCATCGGGCGGCTGGCGATCCAGTCGATCTACAACCGCGACTACCCGATCGTGCAGGCCGTCGTGTTCCTCTCGGCGCTGCTGTTCATCGTCCTCAACTTCCTGATCGACGTGGTGTATGGGCTCCTCGATCCCCGCATCCGTCCCCGCTGACGCCGCGGCGCCAACGGCGCTCGGGGAGGCCCGCGGCGGCGCCGGCGCCCGGCGCACCCGGCGGCTGGTCGTGGCCGGCGGCCTGTTCGTCCTGGCCCTCGTCGGCATCGCCGCCGCGGCCCCCTGGATCGCGCCCCAGGACCCGACGCGGCAGTCGCTCCGCGCGCGGTTGAAGGCGCCGACGCTCGAGGCCGTCGACGGCAAGGCCCACCTGCTCGGCACCGACCACCTGGGCCGCGACGTGCTGTCGCGGATGCTGTGGGGCGCGCGCGTCTCGCTGCTGGTCGGCTTCGCGGCGGTCGGCGTCGGCGGCCTCCTGGGGGCCGCACTGGGTATCGTCGCGGGCTACCGCGGCGGCTGGGCCGACACGGTCATCATGACGCTCGCCGACGCCCAGCTCGCCTTCCCCTTCATCCTGTTGGCCATCGGCATCATCGCGGTCCTCGGCCCGTCGTTCCCCACGCTGGTCGTGGTCATCGGGCTGTCGGGCTGGATGAGCTACGCGCGCGTCCTGCGCTCGCAGGTGCTGGTGCTGCGCTCGCGCGAGTTCGTCGACGCCATCCACGCGCTAGGCGGCTCGATGCCGCGCGTGATCGGCCGCCACATCCTGCCCAACATCCTGTCCTCGCTGGTCGTCATCGCGACGCTCGAGCTGGCCCGCTCGGTCGTGCTGGAGGCGACGCTGTCGTTCCTCGGCCTCGGCGTGCAGCCGCCCACGCCGTCGTGGGGTGGGATGATCCAGGAGGGCCGCGAGTACCTGGACAGCGCCTGGTGGATCTCGACCTGCCCCGGCCTGCTGCTGATGCTCACCTCGCTGGCCGTGAGCCGCACCGGCGACTGGCTGCGCGATCTCCTCGATCCGACGCTGCGCGGGGAGTGACCTTTCCATGGGGTATAGTGGCACTCCAGGGCTGACTGACATGGGGAATCCAGGGGAGTCACACCCTTCGCTGACGCGCACCAACATCGAGTTCAAGGCCTACTGCGGCAGCCTCGAACGGGCCCGGGCCGCGTGCGCCGAGCTCGGGACCACCCCCGCTCGAACGGTCATGCAGCGTGACGTCTATTTCCCGGTGCGAAGCGGGCGGCTCAAGCTCCGGTCCACCGATGACTCCGAGCACGCCCTCATTCATTACGACCGGCTCGACCAGCCGCTTCCCAAGCCCAGCGACTTCGAGGTGCTCCCGCTCGGCCACGAGGGTCTGGCGGTCGTGGGACTGCTGCGCAAGGCTCTCGGGTCCACGGTCGAGATCGTGAAGCGCCGCGAGGTCCACCAGTGGCGCGGGGCCCTCGTGAATCTCGATACGGTCGAGGGGCTGGGAACGTTCGTGGAGGTGGAAGTGGACGTCGCGACCGCGTCCGGTCCGGACAAGGCGCACCAGCTCGCCGACGTGCTGGCCCAGAAGCTGGGCCTGACGCCGGCCGACCTCGTGCCCTGGTCGTACGCCGAGCTGAAGGTGATGCACGAGGCGTCCAGCCGCTGGCGCCCGACGCTGCCCTCGGGGAGGCACATCTTCCTGCTGGACGGGGCGAGCTGCACCGGCAAGACGTCCCTGGCGACGCGCCTGGCCGATCGAAAAAATCTCGACCTCGACCTCGTCCCTCGCTACAGCACGCGACGGCCGCGCGGGGACAGGAGCGCGGAGCCCGAGTACCTGTTCGTGTCGCCGCACGAGTTCCGCCGGCTGGCCGGCGAGGGCGCCTTCATCGAGTACCGGGACTTCCAGTTCGGCATGAGCTACGGCCTGCCCTGGGAGCAGACCTTCGCGCCGATCAAGCTCGGCCGTCGCGTCATCGGAATCATCGATCTCGGCAACGTCCGCCACGTCAAGGACGTCCTGCCGGAGGCCGTGACCATCCTCATCACCGCGCCCGAGCACGTCCTCCGCCAGCGGCTCATCGCCCGGGGCTACAACCGGGAGCTGGAGATCAACGAACGGCTCGAGAACGCGCGGCGCGTCGCCGCCTACCGCCCCTTCTACGACCACATCGTGGAGAACGGCGAGCGCGAGCTGGAGGCCGCCGAGAACCACCTCGCGGAGATCATCGCCTCGTACGACGAGAGCTGACCGCTCAGCCGTGCTCCATCGGCAGCGTGGGGTCGGCGGCCCACTCGGACAGCGAGGCGTCGTAGACGGCCACGTCGGCGCGGCCCAGGAGCGTCAGCACGAAGGCGGCGCTGGAGGCGGCGATGCCGCCGCCGCAGTAGGTCACGACGCGGCGGGCATCGAGGGCGCCGGCGGCCTGGAACTTCGCGCGCAGCACGGCGGCCGGCCAGTAGGCATGGGTGGCGGGATCGACCAGCTCGCGGGCGGGGACGTTCACGCTGCCGGCGATGCGGCCGGGACGGCCGTAGGCGACGCCGCCCGTGCCGCGGTGCTGCTCCTCGGTGAGCGCGTTCAGCACGCAGGCCCCGGTCTCGCCGAGGGCGGCGAGCACGCCAGCCTTGTCCGCCATCAGCCACGGGCGCGGCCGCGGCGTGAAGGGGCGGGCGGGCCGGGCCCCGGCGTCCGCGGCGACCGGCCGCCCCTCCAACGTCCACTTCTTCCAGCCCCCGTTCAACACGGCCGCCGCGTCGAAGCCGACCGCGCGGAGCATCCACCAGACGCGCGCGGCCCACATGTTCACGAACCGGTCGTAGAGGATCACGCGGACGCCATCGCCGACGCCCGCGCGCCCCATGGCCTCGGCGAACCGGGCGGCCGGAGGCATCATGAACCGCAGGGAGGAGGTCCGATCGGACAGCTCGTCCTGGAGGTCGACGAACCCGGCGCCCGGGATGTGGCTCTCCGCCCACTTCGCGCGGCCCGACTCGACGCGGAAGCCGCCGGGCACGTCGGCCGGGTGCAGATACACGGTGCACTCGAGAACCCGCACGCCGGGGTCGTCGAGGTGCCGCGCCAGCCAGTCGGTCTCGACGAGGCTCATCCGGGCCGGTACTCCTTCAGCTTGCGGTAGATCGTCCGGTCGGAGATGCCGAGCGCCTTGGCGGCCTTCGACCGATCACCGGCGTGCTTCTGCAGCGCGCGTGTGATCAGGTCGCGCTCCATCTCGACCAGCGTCGGCACCGGCTCGTCCAGTCGCACGCCCCCGGCGCCACCGGTCAACGGTGGCAGATCTTCGGGCCCGATAGTGCGCGTGGCACCCAGCGCGTACGCGCGCTCGATCACGTTCTCCAGCTCGCGCACGTTGCCGGGGAAGTCGTAGGCCCGCAGGGCCGCCAGCACCTCGGGGGCGACGCCCTGGACCTCGCGCCCGTAGCGCGCGTTGAACCGCTTCAGGAAGTGGTGGACGAGGATCGGCAGGTCGGCTTTCCGCGCGCGGAGCGGGGGCAGCTGGATGCGGACCACGTTGAGACGGTAGAAGAGATCCTGGCGAAAGCGTCCCTGCCGGACATCCTCGTCCAGCGGCCGGTTGGTCGCGGCGATGAGCCGGACATCCACCGCGACCGTCTTCGAGGACCCGACCGGCCGCACTTCCCGGTCCTGGAGCACGCGCAGCAACTTGGCCTGCAGCTCGATCGGCAGATCGCCCACCTCGTCGAGGAACATCGTGCCGTTGTCGGCCGACCGGAAGAGGCCCGCCGAGTCGGCGACCGCGCCCGTGAACGCGCCGCGCAGATGGCCGAAGAACTCCGACTCCAGGAGGTTGGCGGGAACGGCGGCGCAGTTGACGGGAATGAACGGGCCCTTGGAACGCGACGAGTCCCGGTGGATGGCCGCCGCCGCCAGCTCCTTGCCGGTGCCGCTCTCGCCCTCGATGAGGACGGAAGTGTCGTTGGGCGCGACCCGGCTCAGCGTTTCCTTGACCCTCTGCATCGCGGGGGACGCCCCGAGCAGCTCACGGGTGGTCAGCTGCTCGCCGAGCTCCCGGCGGAGCGTGCTCACCTCGCGCCGCAGGAGTCGCCGCTCGATCACGCGGCCGATGATGTGACGCAGCTCGTCCAGGTTGAGGGGCTTGCTGAGATAGTCGGTCGCACCGTCGCGGAGCGTCGCGACCGCCGTGGCCACCGTGGGATACCCGGTCATCATGACGACGTCGAGGGCGTCGTCGTTGGCGCGAAGCTCCCGGAGCACCTGCACGCCGTTGTCCGGGCCGAGGTTGACGTCGAGCAGGGCGGCGTCGAACAGCTGCGTGCTCACCAGCTGCACGGCCTCCGCCCCGGTCGAGGCCACGGTGACCTCGTACCCCCAGCTCCCCAGCGCGTCGGAGAGGACCTCGCGCAGGTCCGCCTCGTCGTCCACCACCAGCACCCGCGCCGGCGCCGTCATGCCCGGCGGCTACCCGCAAGCCAGCGCGTACACGTCCTTCACGCCCTCGGGCAACCGCGACTCGCGCCACGTCCTGCCGCCGTCCCGGGTGCCGAAGACCTGGGCGCAACGGGACACGCAGTAGACCTGGTCGGGGTCGCGCGGGTGCAGCGCCAGGGCCATCATGGTCGCGTCGGCCTTCACGCCGTGGTCCAGGCGCGCCCACGTGCGCCCGAGATCGGTGCTGCGGTAGAGCGAGCCATCCTCGCTGCGGGCGGCCGGGCTGAGGCAGGCGTAGAGCGTGCTCGGGTCGTGGGGCGACACGCGGATGTCTCGCCCGTAGGTGAGCGGCGAGAAGCGGCCGATCTCCAGGTCGCGCCAGCTCTTGCCGCGGTCGTCGCTCTGGAACAGGCCCATGCGCACGGCCAGGAAGACGTTGCCCGGCGCCGCCGCGCTGACGGCGAGCGCGTGGGCGTCGAGCATGCCCTCGGTCTCGCTGTCGCTCTGGATCCGGCTCTTGAGGTGCGGGCGGGCGGCGAGGGCGACGAGGTCGTCGCTGCAGTCGCTCCAGCTCTCGCCGCCGTCGAGGCTGCGCATGACGCCGCCCACCTCGAGCGCCGCGTAGATCTCGTCGGGCTGGCCGGGCACGATCGCGATGCGCATCACCCGGCACGCGAACGACATCGTGAGCCGCTCGGGCTGCACGGCGCTCGGAAGCCGTCGCCACGTGTCGCCGCCGTCCTCGCTGCGGAAGACCCCGACCGGCGAGGTGCCCGCGTAGATCACGCGCAGGTTGGTCGGGTGCACCGTGATCGACCACGCCTGCAGGTCGCGCGGGAAGTCGGGCCGCTTCCACGTCGTGCCGCCGTCGTCGCTGCGGTAGGGGCCGTCCTGCGTCCCGGCGAAGATCACCTGCGGGTTGCCCGGATGCACGGTGATCGCCTGGATCGCCGCCGACTCCGGCAACCCCTTGGTCAGCGGCTCCCAGTGGTCGTCGCCCACCGCCTGTCGGAACAACCCGCCGAGCGTACCGCCGGTCCACTGCCCCGAGCCGACGAACACGTACGAGCGTTCTGACTTGGCCATCGCCGTTCCCTCAGTCATGGGTGAGCGCCTGATCGTCCGGTGGCCCCGAGGATAGCACCCGCCACGCCGCCGCCGGTGGCGGCATAATACGGCGCATGCAACCCCGAGAGGAGACGATCATCCGACGCCGATGCGCTCGAACGAGCTGCTGGGCGAGCGGGTGATTCCCGCGGTGGCCGGGCTATGACGGGCTGTCTCGATGGCGTCCGCGTCCTCGAGCTGGCCCGCTTCCAGGCGGGCCCGCGGGGCGGCATGCTCCTGTCCGACCTCGGCGCCGAGGTCATCAAGATCGAGCCGCCCGGCGGCGAGGAGACGCGCCGGCACCCGCCGATGGTGCGCGGGCAGAGCGTGTACTTCTCCGTCTACAACCGTGGCAAGAAGAGCCTCTGCCTCGACCTGCGCGCATCCCAGGGCAAGGAAGTCTTCGCCGCCCTGGTGCCGAAGGCCGACATCGTGCTGGAGAACTTCCGACCCGGCGTCATGGCCGCCATGGGCTTCGCCTACGAGCGCCTGTGCGAGCTGAACCGCGGCATCATCCTCGTGGCGGTCTCGGGCTTCGGCCAGTACGGCCCCTACCGAGATCGCCCGGCCTTCGACTCGCTCGGCCAGGCGATGGGCGGCCTCATGGCGCTGACGGGACAGCCCGAGGGCCATCCGGTCGGCACCGCCTCGTCAGTGGTCGACCGCTACACCGCGCTGCACGCGACGATCGGCGCTCTGGCCGCGCTCCGCCACCGCGAGCGCACCGGCGAGGGCCAGCTCGTCGACGTCTGCCTGCTCGACTCCGCGCTCACGATGGTCGAGATCCCCACGTCGTACTATCTGGCGACGGGCGCCGAGGGCGGCGAGGGTGGACGGCCGCCCTATCGTGCGAAGGACGGCTGGGTCGTCATCGCCGCGGCGGGGCGCGACATGGCGGCTCGGCTGATGGCGATCGTCGGCGGACCGGCCGACGACACGCCCCTGGCCGGCAGCTCGCCCGCCGGCGACCGCCGCGCCAAGATCGAGGCGTGGTGCGCCGGTCACACCGTGGCCGAGGTCTGCGAGGCGTTGCACGAGGCCGGCATCCCCGCGGCGCCGGTCCGCACGATTCCCGAGGTCGCGAACGACCCACACCTGTGGGAGCGCGAGATGCTGGTAAAGGTGGAGGACGCGGTGGCCGGCGAGATGTACCTGCCCGGCGCCACCGTCAAGCTTTCGGCGACGCCGGCGCGCGTGGGGCCGGTGCCCATGCCCGGGCAGCACACCGACGAGGTGCTCGGCCGCCTGCTCGGCTACGACCGCACGAAGCTCGAGGCGCTGCGGAAGGCCGGCGTCATCGCCTGATCGAGCCGTGAGGTCTCGGCGCGTGGCATACATGGACCCGAAACAGCTGGTTCGCGTGGGGTGGGACAGGCTCTCGTACGCCTACCGGGCGGAAGCTGGCGGCGCGTGTGGGCACGACTACACCCCGTGGGTTGACAAACTGTGCGACGGCCTCGGGCCGAGCTCCCACATCCTGGATCTGGGCTGCGGATGTGGCATCCCGGTCGCCCGGTTGCTCGCGTCGCGTGGGGAAGTCACCGGGGTGGACATCTCACCGGTCCAGGTCGACCGTGCCCGCGCGCTGGTCCCCGGCGGCCGCTTCATCTGTGCCGACATGTGTAGCGTCGAGTTCCCGGCCGGCGCTTTCGACGCCGTCGTCTCCTTCTACTCGATCATCCACGTCCCTATCGAGGAACAGGAGGCGCTCTTCAGGCGGATCGCAAGTTGGCTCAAGCCCGGCGGCTTCTTCATGGGCACGCTCGGCAGCGCCGCCTGGACCGGCACTGAACGAGACTGGCTCGGAGTTGAAGGTGCGACGATGTACTGGAGCCACGCCGATGCCCAGACGTATCGCCGATGGCTCGGAGAAGCCGGCTTCGAGGTCCATGTGGACGAGTTCGTTCCGGAGGGCGACGGCGGACATCACCTGTTCTACGCGAAATGCATCGGCTAATTCCACGCTGGGCAGACACCAGAGAGGTTCGATGAACCCGACGCTGGGCGAGAGCATCCTCCGAGACGGTATCCCCCCCATGGCCACTCGCCGTTGCTGGCGAGCGTGCACGTGCTCACTCGCCCTCGCGGCCGACCGAGGCCCGGGGCGTTCCATCTCGGCGAGGGCTTACTTGACGGGGCGCCTCGTTCGGCAGATCCTCGGGCGGTATTTCGCCACCGGGGGACGGAGGGGAAATGAGCCCAACTCGGAAATCCCGGTGCGGGTGACTCGGTTATGAACGGCGATGGGACGACAGACACGCGGACCCCGCGAGCGACGACGCCACTCGCGTCGGCCAGCTACGAGGTCGATGACTTCTTTGCGGCCCACGAGCTCTACCAGGCCAACGGCTGGACCGATGGGCTGCCGATCGTGCCGCCCACGGAGGCGCTCGTGCGCGCGTGTCTCGACAGCGCACGGCTCCGGGCTGACGACGTCGTCGGCGTCGAGCCGGTACGACGTCGCCGCATCACCGCAGAGAAGGTCGCGATCGCCGCCGTCATGGCGGGCTGCCGACCCGAGTACATGCCGGTCGTCCTCGCGGTCGTGCGCGCGATGTGCGCGCCCGAGTTCGGTCTGCACGGGACCACCGCCTCCACCGGAGGCAGCGCGCAGTTCATCGTCGTGAATGGTCCAATTCGTCGCACAATCGGCATGAACACGACGCACAATGCGCTCGCGAACGCGAGCCGGGCGAATGCGACGATCGGTCGAACGCCGCGCCTCTTGATCCTCAACGTGCTCGGCGGCACGCCCGGCCGCCTCGATCGCTCGACGCTCGGACACCCCGGCAAGTTCACGTTCTGCGTGGCGGAAGACGAGGAGGACAACCGGTGGACCCCGCTCGCATGCGAGCGGGGCGTGCCAGCAGGTGAATCGGCCGTGACGGTGCTTGCCGGCGGATCGCCGCACCAGCTGATGAACGAGTGGACGCGTGACCCGCGACAACTGCTGGAGACGTACGCGGCGACGATGCGGGCGAACCTGCTCACGTACTCGATCTGGCCTGGTAACTACGCGATCGTGATCGGGCGTCAGCACCGCGACGTCCTGATCGCGGCCGGCTGGTCGAAGCGTGACGTGCGCGAGTACGTGCACGAGCGCGCCCGGGTCACGCGGGGTGAATGGTGCGCCGTCGGCAAGGCCGCGGTCGTGGGCAGCAAGGCGGCTGATGTGCACACGGCGCTCAGGTCCCCCGACGACCTGCTCGTCGTCGCCGCTGGTGGACCGGCCGGCGGATTCGGCGCGGTCGTGCCGCCGTGGTACGCGACCAAGTCGCTGGCGGTGACGATCGGTGTAGAGACCGGGGAGGGACGAAAATGACGATCCGTGTGCTCGACCCGAGGCTCGATCCGGACGGCGAGCCGCTCGCGATCGCGCCAGCTGTCGCGTCGCTCGATGGCGCGACGATCGGGCTGCTCGACAACACGAAGATCGGCACCGCGCGCTTCTACGATCACCTGGAGACGCTGCTGCGGCGGCACGGTGTCCGCGAATTCGTTCGGCGACGGAAGCCTGACCTCTCACGTCCAGTGCCGCACGAGCTACTGGACGACCTGGCGGCGGTGGACGGGATCATCTCCGGCATCGGGGACTGAGGGAGTTGCTCGTCGTGCAGTCTGCACGACGCCCTTGCCGCCGAGCGACGCGGGATCCCGGCGGTCGCGATCATGACCGATCGCTTCGTGGTGACCGCGCGCGAGGTGGCCGCGATCCAGGGGCTGCCGGAATATCCGTTCGTGGTGATCGATCACCCGATCGCGGGAAATTCCGACGACGAGTTGCGCGAGAAGGCCGAGCGCGCGCTCGCCTCGATTGTCTCGCTGATGACGCTGCGGAGCGCGTGAGAGCTGACCCAAGAGAGATCCCAGGGGAGTTCGTCAGGTGTTGCGGCCCGCGGACGTCTGCCCACCTTCCGCATGCAGCCCAGGGCCGTCCCGCTTTCCTACGACAGATCGCCGCACAGCGGCAATCCCAGATGACAGCGACATCCCCGTTCAGGCATCGACTCGGTAAAAGCCCAGCGCCCGCAGCAGAGGGACGTCCTGGACCGAATACAGAATGGCCGGCGCCGACCCCTCGTTGCCATGGGCGTGCCGCGCGCGGGGGGGGATCGCGAAGAAGTCGCCCGGGCCCCAGTCGTGGCGAACGCCGTCGATCAGCGTGAAGCCGGCGCCCTCGACGACGTGATAGACGGCGCTCGACGTCTCGCGATGCGCGCGCGTCCGCACGCCGGGCCGTAGCATCTGGAGATAGCACCCGAGGGCCGGGACCACGGAGCGGCCGGTGGCCGGGTCGACGTACTCCATGAGCACGTCGTCGAAGGGGTCCGGCGGGCGACGGAGCAGCTCGGCGTACGCCGTCTCCCATCGATGGTGCAGGTGGCGCGCTGGCGGGCCCGTGCGGACCGGCTGCGTCTCGCCCTCGTAGGGGTCCATCGCGAGGTTCTCGAGGTAGCGGACGACGGGCGAGTCCAGCCCGTCCGTCCAGACGACCGGCTCCGACCCCTCGTTGCCGTGGTCGTGCCACGTCATGCTCGGGGTGACGACGAGGTCGCCGCGGCGCATGACGAACTTGTCGCCCTCGATGGTCGTGTAAGCGCCCTCGCCGTGGAGCATGAAGCGCACGGCGTTGGGCGTGTGGCGGTGAGCCGGCGCGACCTCGCCGGGCAGCAGGTACTGGACGGCGATCGAGATGGTGTGGCCGGCGGTGCGCTCGGGGACGCCCGGGTTGTCGAGACGGAGGATGCGCCGCTCGGCGCCGCGGCCGGGCGCCATGAACTCGGGCGTGCGCCGCACCAGCGGCTCGATGTCCCGCCACTTCCACAGCCGCGTCCGCATCGCCGAGCTCTTGGGCCGGATGAGCGGCCCCGGCTCCAGCCACGGGGCGTCGAGCCCCGCCGCCGAGAGCGTCGACACGAATTCCTCGCGCGCGGTGCCGGCCGGCGCCTGAATGCTCATCGCGGCTCCTCCTGGCCTGCCAGTCTACTGCACCAGCAGGCGGGTCAGCTCGTCGGGCTGGCTGAGCATCGGGTAGTGGCCGGTGTCCAGCTCGAACCATCCGGCCTTCAGCCGCTCGGCCGTGCGGCGCTGGTGGGCCTCGGGCGGGTTGGCCGCCCGGCGGCAGCGGATGACCGTCGCCGGCCACGCGCGGTCCCAGAAGGTGGTCGGCACCATCGGGTCGTTCATCGCGGCGATGGGGTGGAGCGTGTAGCGGGCCAGCGCCCACGCGCGCGTCGCCGGGTCGAGGCCGACGAACATGCGCCCCTCGGCGTCCTCGCGCGAGGGGCCGGTCGCCACGTCGGTCGCCACGGGCGCGGGCCGCTTGACGATGTCGGCGATGCGCTCGCCTGGCAGCAGCGCCAGGGCATCGACGAAGACGAGGCGCGCGATGCGGTCGGACGCCAGCTCGGCGACCTTGCAGATGACCATCCCGCCCGAGCTGGTGCCCACCAGGACCACGTCGCGAAGGTCCTCGTAGAACATCAGCCCGGCGACGTCCTCGGCGTGGGTCGCCACCGTGATGCCGGGGCGGATCCGGGCGTGCCGCTCGGCACAGCCGTCGAGCGTGGGGGCGTGGATCACGTGCCCGCCGGCGCGCAGGCGCTCCACCACCGGCTTCCAGATCCAGCCCCCCTGGTACGCCCCGTGGACGAGGACGAACGTGGCCATCGATTCACTCGCCTCCCTCGACAGTGACCCCGGCCAGGCGCTCGAGCACCTTGACGATCGCCGAGCCGTCTTCCTTGTTGAGCCCCGCTGCCCGCGCCATCTGGTAGACCTGCTTGCTCACGTTGGCCAGGAACACCGGCACGCCGAGCTGTTTGGCGAACGCCGTCTCCAGCTCCTGGTCCTTGAACGAGATGTCCACCGTCCCGCCGGGCGCGAAGTCCCGCTTCAAGATCCGCGGCACCCGCGTCTCGAACGCGAAGCTGGTGCCCGTGCTGACGCGGACGACGTCGTAGATGGTCTTCGCGTCGAGCCCGGCCTTCACCCCGAGCACGAGCGCCTCGGCCACCGCCACCGTGTTGACCTGGATCAGCATGTTGTTGACCAGCTTCATGGCCAGCCCCTGACCGAGCCCGCCCACGTGGAAGACGTTCCGGCCCATGGCGCGGAAGAGGTCGTCGCAGGCCTTCACGGTGTCGGCGGCGCCGCCGGCGATGATCGACAGCTCCCCCGACGCCGCCCGCTCGGTACCGCCGCTCACCGGCGCGTCCACGACGGCGATCCCCCGGACGGCGAGCTGGTCGCCGAGACGCCGGACCACGAACGGGTCGATCGTGCTCATGCAGGCCACGACGTGCCCGGGCCGCGCGCGCTGGACGATGCCGCGCTCACCGGCGATGACGGCCTCGGCCTGCGCGGTCGTCTCCACCATGCAGATCGTCCGCTCGGTGACGGCCGCCACGTCCGCGGCGGAATCCGCCGCGACGGCGCCCCGGGCACGCAAGGGCTCGACCTTCGCCCCGTCGATGTCGTGCACGACCAGCGAGAATCCGTGCTTGACGAGGTTCTGCGCCATCGGCCCGCCCATCGCCCCCAGCCCGATGAATCCCACCTTGCCTGCCATCGTCGCCTCCGTTGTCAGCCCGGGTCAGGGATGCGGCACCCACGGCCAGTACTTGGCGATCGCGCCGGCGTCCACCCGCAGGTCGAAGCCCGTGATCATCTCCGCATCGTCCGACGCGAGGAACACCACCGCCCGCGCGTAGTGGCGCGGGCTCGGCAGCCGTCCGGCCGGCACCATCTTCTCGAACTCGAGCAGGCGGGCGCGGCGCTCGGGACGCGGCCGGCCCCAGGCCGACGCCCGCTCCCGACCTTCCTCGACGTCCGTCGCGATCGGCGTCAGGCTGTTCACGCGGATGTCGTGCGGCGAGAGATCCATCGCCGCCGCCCGCGTGAAGTTCAGCAGGCCGCTCTTGCTCGTGCAGTAGCCGATGTTCCCGGCCTGGCCCTGGTGCCCCGCCGTGGACACGATCACGATGATGCTGCCTCGCGTCTTCCGTTCGACCATGAGCCGGGCGACGTGCTTGGTGCACAGGAAGGTGCCGGTCAGGTTGACCGCGAGCTGGCGGGTCCAGCGCTCGAGTGGCATCTCCAGCACGCTCAGCCCGCCCAGGATGCCGGCGTTGTTGACGAGGACGTCGACGCCGCCCCAGGTGTCACGCGCCTGGGCCACCATCTGCGCGACCTGCGTCTCGTCGGTGACGTCGCAGGGGATGCCGAGGGCGTCGCCCCCGCGCCGCCGGATCCAGTCGGCGCACTGCCGAGCGTTGTCCGGCTCCAGGTCCACGCACACGACGCGCGCGCCCTCGTCGGCCAGCCCCTCGGCGATGCCGCCGCCGATGTTCGGACTCGTCCCCGTCACGATCGCCACTTTCCCTGCGAGCTTCACGTGTGCGCGCTCCTCACCCGGCGTGCCTCTGGGCGGGACCAGACTATAATCACCGCTGCCGGCCCGGTCAAATTCAGCCGATCCCAGGAGGGCGCGCCCCATGGCTGCCCGGCGGTGGTGGTACCCCGCGGCCGTGATCCCGATCCTGCTGGCCTGTTATGCCTGCGCGGGCCGGGAGAGCGGACCGCCGTCGCCGCTGGCAGAGCTGGTTCGGTCCTACGACCGCGAGGTCACCCCCTACTACCCGTTCCTCGCCAGCGACATGGGCCTGCGCGAGTACGACCGCGTGTTCGCCAACACCATCGGCGCCGAGTACCGGGCCGGCATGGAGACGATCTGCACCCGCTACCGCGACGCCCTCCGCCGGCTCGACCCCGCCCGGCTGACCGGCCGGGAGCGGGTGACGTACGACGTCTTCACGTTCCGGCTGGAGACGTGCGTGGCCAGCTTCCGCTTCCCCTCGCACCTGACCCCCGTGGACCAGGTGGGCCACAGCTGGCCCAGCCGCTTTCCCATCGTGGGCGCGGGGCGGGGCAATCATCCGTTCAAGACCGCGCAGAACTACCGCGACTTCCTGGGCCGCGTCGACGGCTTCGTGGTCTGGATGGACACCGCGATCGACAACATGCGCGTGGGCCTCGCGCGGGACATCACGCACCCGCGCGAGGCCATGCTGAAGCTCGTCCCGCAGCTGGACGCGCAGATCGTCGACGACCCGCAGGCGAGCCTGTTCTACGAGCCGGTCCGGCGCTTCCCGGCGTCGTTCGACGACGAGACTCGCCGGGCGCTGACGGCGCGGTATCTCGAGGCGATCCAGCAGAAGATCGTGCCGGCGTATCGACGGCTGCGGGCCTTCGTCCACGACGAGTACCTGCCGCGGTGCCGGACCTCGTCCGGCCTTTCCGCCGTGCCCGGCGGCCGCGAGTGGTACGCGCACGCGGTCCACGTGTCGACCACCACGGGGCTGACACCGGCGGCGATCTACGAGATCGGGCTCGCCGAGGTCGCGCGCATCCGGGCCGCCATGGCCGCGCTGCGCGCCGAGATCGCCGCCGCGGGGGAGCCGCCGCCGCCGCGGTACCGAACGCTGGAGGACCTCTTGAACGGGTACGCCGAGCTGCGGGCGGCGGTCGACGAGACGCTGCCCCGGCTCTTCGGCCGCTTGCCCCGGGCGGGCTTCGAGATCCGTCCGATCGAGGCGTTCCGCGAGCGCTCGATGCCGTCGAGCTACGAAGCCGCCGCGCCCGACGGCTCCCGTCCCGGCGTATTCTATCTGAACGCCGGCGAGCTTCGCCGCCGCGGCAGCGCGCCCGTGTACCGCAACCTCTACCTGCACGAGGCCGTGCCGGGGCATCACTTCCAGATCGCCTTGCAGCGCGAGAACACCGATCTGCCCGGATTCCAGCGATTCGGCTGGTACACGGCGTTCGGCGAGGGCTGGGCCCTCTACGCCGAGGCGCTCGGCGTCGAGCTGGGCGCCTACCGGAGTCGCTGGGACCGGCTCGGCATGCTGTCGGGCGAGCTGTTCCGCGCCAGGCGGCTGGTCGTCGACGTCGGGCTTCACGACAAGGGCTGGACGCGCGAGCAGGCCGTGCAGTATCTCGGCGGCCGGACGCCGAACAACGAGCTGGAGGTCGACCGCTACACGGTCTGGCCCGGCCAGGCGCTCGGCTACAAGATCGGCCAGCTCAAGTTCCTGGAGCTGCGCCAGAAGGCCGAGGCGGCCCTGGGCTCGGCCTTCGACGTCCGCGCCTTCCACGACGAGCTGCTCCGCGACGGCGCCCTGCCGCTGAGCGTGCTCGAGGCCAAGGTGAACCGCTGGGTCGCCCGGCAGAAACGGGCCTGACCGCCGCGGCCGGTCAGCGCGCGGTCCTGGATGTCGTGAGGCGCGCCTGCTCCTGGAGGTAGCGGGCCGAGACCCGCTCGAGCGGAACGGCGTCGGGATCGAGGCCGTCCGGGTTGCGGTACTCGAACGGCGCGTCCCGCCCGCCGACGTGCTTGGTGACGACGAGCCGGCGCCACTGGATCACCTCGGCGTCCGTGCCCGACAGCTTCTCCGGCGTGTCGTAGCGCTGGTCGAGCATCACCGCCTCGTCCTGGCGGGAGAAGTTGTACTCGATGATCCAGCGGCGCACCGTCGCGTACATCAGGCGATCCCACAGCCGCCGCCACGTGTTGCCCGGCCGGGTGGTGTGGTAATACCAGACCCGCGTCAGCTGCTCCTCGACCGGCACGCACATGCGGGTGTAAAGGTCCCAGCCGAACTCGGCGCGGAACATGCCCGGCAGGTGGTGGCCGCCGCACCACTTCGCCGAGCGCGGCGGGGGGATGTTGCGGCGCGCCCGCTCGGCCAGCGGCCTCGTGAGCCACGTCCAGAACCGGCGGTAGTTGGTCTTGGGCCAGCGCCAGCCGTTCGGGTAGATGTCCTGGAGCGGGCCGCGGCGCAGGTACGTGCCCTCGCGGACGTCGCCGGTGAAGCCGTTGCCGACGAAGATCGGGTGCTCGCCCTGGGCGCCGCGCGCGATGAACCCCGAGCGCGCCACGACCACCGCGTTGCGGTGCACGTAGTTGACGTGGGAGTCCATCGAGTTCTCGAGCGCCACTTCCCAGTTGCACCGCCAGTGGACCTGACCCGTCTGCACCAGCGCGGCGTCGTCGAAGAACTCCTCGGGCACGTCCTGCTCGATGGGCGCGGGCTCGCCGTCGCCGATCCACACGAACACCACGCCCTTGAGGGTGCGGGTCGGGTAGATCCGGGCCTCCGTGCCGGGCTTGCCGCAGACGCCCGAGTCCGGCCCCTCCGAGAGCACGGCCACGTTCTTGCCGGACTCGTCGAACACCCAGCCGTGGTACGGGCAGGCCACCGTGCCCCGATAGTGGCAGTCGCCCTTGCTCAGCCGCGCGCCCCGATGGGGGCAGACGTCCTGGATGGCCGCGACGCCGCCCGTGGCGCCGCGGAAGAGGCAGATCTCCTCGCCCAGCATCGAGACCTTCACGGGCTTGCGCGAGCCGACCTTGCGGTCCTCGAGAGCCGGGTACCAGTAGTTGCGCAGCCCCAGCTTGGGGATCAAGGGCCGGATGTCGCCGGTCAGCCTGGGGAGCGCGCCGTTGCCGCCCGCCGTCATGGCTTGAACACCGCGAAGCACTTGTTGGAGTTGAACGACCACGTCTCGACGAACTCGCACTCGTCCGGCTTGCGGCCGAGCGCCTCCATCGCCCCGGCCAGCATGTACCAGTTGAGCATCTCCTGCTGGCCCGACGCCTCGATGGCCGCCAGCGGGCGCTCGCGCCAGGTCTCCCAGTCGCCGGCCCGGAGCGCCTCGTAGAGGCAGCGGTCGGCCTCGACGTCGGGATAGAGCTGGTGGTTCTTGTCGGTGAGGAAAGCGTGCGACCAGCTCGACGACGCGATCAGGGCCGTGCGCCAGGGGCTCTCGCGCATCGCGCGCGCGGCCGCCGCGCCCACCTCCATGCACCGCTTCGGCGTGGGCGACGGCGGGTCGAGCTGGTCGTCCGCGAGCGGGTTGGCGAGGCTGCCACGGTAACCGCGCTGGGCGATCACCCGGCGGCCGTAGCAGTTCACCTGGAAGGCGACGACCGGATAGGGGAAACCGACCCGGTCGTAGTCGAGGTACAGGATCGTGTTGAGGAACGCGTGGGCGAGCCCCGCGTGGTGCAGCGGCCGGTAGGCGTACGCCGTGTCGACGCCCTGCTCCAGCAGCCGCCGGGCCAGGAACTTGCCGGCCTCCCGGTGGCCCCGGATGCGGAAGACCGTGTCCGGCCCCTCGCCCCACACGTTGGGCGCGGCGACGTCGCGCGGCCGGTGCCGCGCCTCGATTGCGTCGTAGGCGAGAACGCAGAAGGGCGGGATGACGTCGTCGGTGAAGTTCTCGTGCTGGTCGTCGCCCCAGATGACGACGACGTCGGGACGGAACTCGTCGAGGAGCCGGCGGGCGTGGCGGAAGTGGCGGACGAGGCTGTCGCGGTGCATCGCCGCCGAGGCCTTGCCGCCATCGGCGCCGTACTCGCGACGCATCGGCTCCGGCCAGCCCGCCGGATCGCGGTAGCGCTCGGGCAGGCCTGGGTCCTTCAGCACCGTGCGGAGGATCCCGGCCATGTTCTCGTCCAGGCCGATGAGCGGCGGGTAGTGCGTGACTCCGAGGCCCAGGATCTCGCCCATCTCCGTCCCTCCTGGCGGTGGCCGATATCGTACCGCGGATTCAGATCAAATAGCGCTTGCCCACCGCAGAAGGGGCCAGCTCGTCACCGAACTCGCGGGCGAGGGCGCTGAGGGCCCGCCAGCCCGTGCAGTGGCCGGGGGCCAGCATGCGCAGCTCGAACCGCTTCAAGTCGCCGACGGTCTCCGGGATGATCCTCTCCGTGGCGCCCGACAGGTGCAGACCGCCCATCGCCCCGTACAGCGGCACCGACGGGAAGACCTCGCGCGCGTGGGTGAGCACGTTGACGATGCCGGCATGGGAGCAGGCGGAGAACACGAACTGCCCCTTGTCCCGCACGTGCACCGAGACGAAGCGCTCGTCCATGATCAGTGGATCGGGCTCCCAGGACCCGTCGGCGGCGCGGCGCAGGTGCCCGGGAAGGCCGACCTCGTAGGGCGTCACGCGCGGGACCTCGCCGCTCACGTAGAAGACGCCGCCGACGGCGGTCTGGGGCTCCTGCGTGCTCACGACGTTGGCGCCGGCCTTGGCGAGCCGCTCCGGCTCCGGCAGGCGCTCGTAGACGAACAGGGCGCCGTCCGGCCGCTGTGAGGCGCGCTGCCGGAACATCCCGGGGTGCACGAAGCAGTCGAACCGGCCCGGGCTGCGGCGCTGGGCCACCAACTCGATCGCGGTGAGGAGACCGCCGCCGTGGTCCCAGTGTCCGTGCGACAGGACGACCGCCTCGATCGCGCCCCAGTCCACGCCGAGGATCGTCGCGTTCCGAGCCAGGGTCGAGCCGGCGGGTCCGGCGTCGAACAGCAGCGAGTGACGGGCTTCACCCACGTGGGCGGTGAGCAGGAGCGACAGGCCGTGATGCGCGCGGCAGATGGCCTCGCCCGACAGCGTCGGCAGGCGGCCGGCCGCCAGCAGCCCCGCCCACTCGGGCACGACGTTCCTTGGCGTCGTCGACAGGCTGTCGGTGGAGTTGTCGACGAGGACGAGGACCTCCAGCCGGTCGGCGACGAGCATCAGCGGGTGGGACGCGCGGCCGCGGCGTGGACCCGTGCCGGCGTGACGGGCAGCGTGGCGAGCGCGAGATCGGGCCGGCCGAGCGCGTCGCAGACGGCGTTGGCGATGGCGCCGCCCAGCCCGGGGTTGCCGCACTCGCCCAGCCCGCGCAGGCCGAGGGGGTTCGTCGTCGCGCGCACCTCCTGGTAGAAGCCGTCCACGTCGGGGACGTCGGCCGCGTAGGGCAGCGCATAGTCCATGAACGTGCCCGTGACGAGCTGGCCGCCGCCGTCGTAGACGAGGCTCTCGTGCAGCGTGTTGCCGATGCCGAAGGCGACGCCCCCGACGAGCTGGGCGTCGACCAGGGCGGGGTTCACGGCGCGACCGACGTCGGCGCCGACCACCACGCGCCCGAGCGCGAGCGCGCCGGTCTCCGGATCGACGTCGAGCACGACGGCCGCGGCGCAGCCCGCGTAGGTGACCTTGGGCACCTCGAACGAGGCGCCGGCCGCCAGGCGGCGCTCGGCCGCCAGCTCGCCCAGCGTGACGCCGCGATCGCCGGCGGAGAGCCGGCCGCCCGCGTACGTGACGGCGGCCTCCGCCACGCCCCAGCGCGCCGCCGCCCGCTGCCGCGCCTCGGCGATGAGCTTGGCCGCCGCCAGCGCGGCGGCGTTGCCCGCCGTGACGGTCCCGCGCGAGCCGTAGGTGCCCACTCCGCTCTCGACCGCGGCCGTGTCGGCGTGGCGGACGTCGAAGCGCACGGCGGGCAGGCCGAGCGAGTCGCCGAGGATCTGGGCGAGCACGGTCTCCAGTCCCGGCCCCATCGACGAGGCGCCCGTGTCCACGACGAACGTGCCGTCCGGCCGCGCCTCGACCTGGGCCGTCTCGAACGGGCCGAGGCCGGTCTTCTCGACGTACACGGCCAGGCCGATGCCGCGCCGCGGACCCGCCGGGCGGGCGTTCAGCGTCGCCTGCTCGGCGCGCGCCCGGTCATAGTCCAGCCGGCGGAGCAGCTCGGCGAAGAGGGCGGGAAAGTCCCCCGAGTCGTAGACCGTGCTCACGCCGAACGACTTCGTGCCGCAGTCGTACGGCATCTCGTCGGCGCGGATCAGGTTGCGCCGGCGGATCTCGGCGGGGTCGAGCCCGAGCCGCGCGGCGCCCCGGTCCAGGAGCCGCTCGCGCACGAAGTTGCACTCCGGGCGCCCGGGCGAGCGCAGCGTGCCGGCCGGCGTCTTGTTGGTGACCACCGACCAGAGATCGCACGCGTAGCTCGGCACGCGATAAGGCCCGGGCAGCAGGGCCGCGCCGAACTCGGCGGGCACCAGGGCGGCGGTGCGCACGTAGGCGCCGATGTCGGCGTGGATCACCGCGCGCAGGCCGAGGATGCCGCCGGCCCGGTCGAAGCCGATCTCGACCTCGTAGGCCGTCTCGCGCGCGTGATTGGCGGCCATGAGGTTCTCGCGCCGGCTCTCGACCCACTTCACCGGCCGGCCCAGCTTCAGCGCGGCCAGCGGCACCAGGATGTCCTCCGGGTACAGCTCGCCGCGCACGCCGAACCCGCCGCCGACGTCCACCTCGGTGAGCCGCAGGGCGCCGGGCGGAAGGCCGAAGATCGGCGCCAGGATCGTGCGGTTGATGTGGATGCACTTGGTGGACCCGATCAGGTGCAGCTCGCCCCCGCGTGGATCGGGCGGCACCGCGACGAGCCCGCGCGTCTCCAGCGCGGCGGCGGTCTGCCGCGGGTGCTGGAAGCGCTCGCGGATGACGACGGCGGCGCCGGCCAGCGCGGCATCGGCGTCGCCCACGCGCATGGCGATCGTCGCCACGTTGTTGGAGTCGGTGCCGGCGAAGAGCCGGGGCGCGCCCGCCGCGAGGGCCTCGGCCACCGAGGCGCAGGCCGCCCGGGGCTCGTAGACGGCGTCGATCCGCTCCAGGGCGTCGCGGGCGACGTAGGGATCGTCGGCCACCACCAGCGCCACCGGCTCGCCCACGTAGCGGACGACGGCGCGGGCGATGGCCGGCTGCAGGTAGCGCTCCGCGCCGGCCGGCGCCGGCACGCGGTTGGGGATGATCGCCGCCGCGGGGACGTCGGCCGCTGTCAGGACCGCGTGCACGCCGGGCAGCTCGCGCGCGCGCTTGGCGTCGACGGACACCAGGCGGGCGTGGGCGTGGGGCGAGCGCAGCACGGCGGCGTGCAGCAGGCCCGGCACCCGCACGTCGTCCACGAACCGCCCGCGCCCGGCCACGTAGCGCTCGCCGCCCAGCCGCGGATGCGATTCGCCGATCATCTACGCTCCTTGGCGGCCATCTTGGCCTTCAGCTCCTCGGGGGTCAGGCGCACGATGTCCTCGTTCTGGTGGGCGTAGAGCTTGTAGGTGTCGGCGTCGTCGCCGTCGAGGGCGAGGCGGCCGGCCAGCACGTCGGCCTTCCAGCGGGCGTGCTCGGGCTCGCGGGCGTGGAACTCCGGCATCACCTCGCGCGCGAACAGCTCGAGGCTCCGGCAGATGTCCGCGTGGGCGGTGCGGCCGGCCTGGGCGAGCAGGATGACCTGGTCCACGCCAGTGGCCTCGAACTCGCGCAGCCGGCGACGGATCGTCGCCGGTGAGCCGATCAGGCCGCTGCGCAGCGTCTCCTGCGCCTTGTCCGTCTGGCGCCACGCCTGGTAGGCCTCCCACATGTCGCCCTCGCCCGGATTGGGGATCCCGTGACGGCCGTAGTGGCTCAGACAGAACACGAAGAACGTCCACCCCGAGGCCTTCTCCAGCGCCTCGGCGTCGGTCGGGGCGCACATGAAGCCGCTCACCATCGCGATGTTGGGGTTCGCCGGATAGTCGGCGAGCTTGCCGAGGTTGGCGGTCAGCTCGCGGTAGTAGCGGTTGACCCAGGCGCGGGCGGCGTCCGGTGAGACGAACTGGAAGCCGAGCGCGCCCATGCCCCAGCGGCCGGCGCTGGCGATCGTGGTGATGTTCGAGCACGCCACCCACAGCGGGGGGTGCGGCTTCTGCATCGGCTTGGGCAGGACGTTGCGAGCCGGGAAGTCGAAGTACTTGCCGTGCCACTCGTGGCGCTGGCGGGTGAAGGCCGGCACCAGCGCCTGCACCGCCTCCTCCCACACGTCGCGCTTCTCGCGCACGCGGGCGCCGAACGGGTGCAGCTCGACCGGCCCCTGACCCTCGCCGAGCCCCAGCTCCACGCGTCCGCCGGAGAGCAGGTCCAGGGTGGCCACGCGCTCGGCGACCCGGATGGGATGGTTGGTCGGCAGCTGGATGATCCCGTGGCCCAGGCGGATGCGGTGCGTGCGCTGGGTCGCCGCCCCCAGGAAGACCTCGGGCGCCGAGCAGTGCGAGTACTCCTCGAGGAAGTGGTGCTCGACGCACCATGCGTAGTCGAAGCCCAGCCGGTCGGCCAGCTCGATCTGGGCGAGCGCGTCCTGAAGGAGCTGGTACTCGCTTCGCTCCCCCCACGGCCGGGGCAGCTGCAGCTCGTAGAAGATGCCGACCTTCACGGGGCCTCCTCAGCGGGTGGTCGAGGACTTGCGGCGCTTTTCGTACTGCTCGACGGCCTTCTTCAAGTCCGTGTACTCGGAGCACGGCAGGAAGCAGAGCGAGTCCAGGCGCGCCAGGTGCTCCCTGGCCTTGGTGAGGTTGCCGAGCGTCAGGTAGGCCTCGCCGATGTACTCGTGGGCGCCCCGGTGCTTGGGATCGAGGGCCAGGGCCTTCTGGTAGATCGGGATCGAGCGCGCCGGATCGCCGTTGCGGCGCACGGCGTAGGCGAGCCAGTTGTGGGCGTCGGCGCTGAGGGCATCGCGCGCCACCGCCCGCTCCAGCAGCGGAATCGCCGCCGCGAACTGCTCCGCCTTGATGGCCTTCACGCCGGCGGCGTAGTCGGGGTCGGCCCCCGCCCGTTCTCCGCCGGGCGGCGGGGTGCCGTCGGCCCGGGCGGCGGTCAGTCCGGCCGGCCCGAGCAGGAGCAGCGACGCCGCCACGACCGTACTCCATCGCCGCAGAACGCTCATGGCAGCCTCCTTCCGGGTCGCCGGGCCCATGCGCGCTACTGTACGCATTCCCCGCCCCCACTCAAGCCGGTCCGTGAGGAAAACCTTGACCCGACGGCGGCCCCCTCGCAATGATAGGCACGCCCATGCGCATCCTGGTGGTGGACGACTCCTCCCCGCACCGGCGCTTGCTCACCGCCCTCTTCGGCCGGGCCGGCCACGAGGTCCTCACCGCGGGCGACGGCACCCTCGCGCTGGAGATCCTCGAGCGGGAGACCATCGACGCGGTCGTGTCCGACGTGCGCATGCCCAAGATGGACGGCTTCCAGCTCTGCCGGACCATCCGGCAGGACCCGCGCTGGCGGCGGTTGCCGTTCATCTTCTACAGCAGCATCTTCATCGGCGACCCCGCTCATGCCTTCGGCCGCGACCTGGGCGCCACCGCCTACCTCGACGCCAAGGAGATCCTGCCGGACCAGGTCGCCCGCGAGCTGGAGACGCTCGTGGCCCGCCACGTGCGCGAGGAGTACGACGAGACGCTGGGCCGCCTGCTCGACGATGTCGAGTTCGCGCGCCGGTATCACAACGTCGTGCTGGGCTCGCTGGGCGAGGGCGGCGAGGACCTGCGCGAGCTGGTCACCGCCAGCGCCAAGGCGCTCGACGACGTGGTGACGCGGCTGGACGCCGAGCGGCGCGCGGCG
The DNA here is from genome assembly GCA_035762565.1 of Candidatus Methylomirabilota bacterium. Classification (GTDB taxonomy): domain Bacteria; phylum Methylomirabilota; class Methylomirabilia; order Rokubacteriales; family CSP1-6; genus AR5. The sequence continues at coordinate 24,001 of DASTOJ010000262.1, forward strand.
ACGGAGGCGCAGCGCACGGTGCACTCGGCCGAGCTGGCGCTGCTCAAGGAACTGGGCGAGTATCTGGGCGACCGGATCAACAACCCGCTCGCGGTCATCCTCGCCAGCGCCCAGCTGCTGGAGATGAAGGAGCGCAGCACGGCGACGAGCGAGGCCGCCGAGCGCATCGGCCTGGCCGTCAGCAAGATCAACGAGGTCGTGCGCGAGATCGCGATCCGAAGCGGCGAGTCGCCCCGCCCCTGAACCTCCCCGGCGCGGCTCTCAGAGACCGAATGCATCGAGGCCGGTGATGTCCCGGCCGATGATGAGCGCGTGGATGTCGTGGGTGCCCTCGTACGTGTTGACGGTCTCGAGATTCAGCATGTGGCGGATGACGGGGTGCTCGTCGACGATCCCGGCCGCGCCCAGGATGTCGCGGGCCAGGCGAGCGCCGTCCAGCGCCATCTGCACGTTGCTCATCTTCGCCATCGACACCTGCTGCGGGCGGAGCTGGCCCGCGTCCTTGAGCCGGCCCAGCTGGAGCACGAGCAGCTGGGCCTTGGTGATCTCGGTGATCATCCAGACGAGCTTCTGCTGCACGAGCTGGAACGAGCCGATCGGCTTGCCGAACTGGATGCGCTGCTGGGCGTACTGCAGCGTCCAGTCGTAGCAGGCCATGGCGGCGCCGACCGCGCCCCAGGCGATGCCGTAGCGCGCCTGGTTCAGGCAGCCGAGCGGGCCCCGGAGCCCCCGCACGCCGGGGAACTTGTTCTCGAGCGGAATGCGGCAGTCCTGGAAGGCCAGCTCCGAGGTGATGGAGGCCCGCATCGAGAACTTGCCGTGAATGTCGAGCGTCGAGAAGCCCGGCGTCCCCCGCTCCACGAGATAGCCATAGATCTCGCCGTCGTCCTCCTTGGCCCAGACGACCGCGACGTCGGCGATGGAGCCGTTGGTGATCCACAGCTTGGTGCCGTTCAGGACGTAGCCGTCGCCGGAGCGGCGCGCCCGCGTCCTCATGGAACCGGGGTCGGAGCCGTGATCCGGCTCGGTGAGGCCGAAGCAGCCGACCTTCTCTCCGCTGGCGAGGCCGGGGAGCCACTTGTCTTTCTGGGCGTCGGAGCCGTACGTGTAGATGGGGTACATCACCAGGCCGCTCTGCACCGACGCAGCCGAGCGCAGCCCGGAATCGCCGCGCTCCAGCTCCTGCATGATGAGGCCGTAGGCGACGTTGTTGAGGCCGGCGCAGCCGTACCCCTTGAGCGTCGCGCCGAAGACGCCCAGCTCGCCGAGCTGGGGGATGAGGTCGACGGGGAAGGTGCCGGCCCGATGATGCCCGGTCACGATCGGCACGAACTCCGCTTCCACCCAGTCGCGGACGGCATCGCGGATCATCCGCTCGTCGTCGGAGAGCAGCCCCTCGATACCGTAGTAGTCGACGCCCCGGAACTTCTCCATGGCTCAGCCCCTCCGATCACGACAGGTGCAGCGGATTGAAGTCGGTCCGGTCGTCGAACGTATCGATCTGCTCGCGTGATTTCAACCAGCCGACGGCCGCGTAGGTCAACGGCGTCGCCGCCGCCTCGTAGGCGACCTTGACCACCCACTGGCCGGCCACGATCCCGGCCAGGGCCCCGGCCGGCACCGCGCCGGCGAATGCCAGCGTCACGAACACCGCGCTGTCGAGCCCCTGCCCCACGACCGTCGAGCCGATCGTGCGCATCCACAGCCAGCGGCCGGCGGTGGCGACCTTGAGCTTGGCCAGCACGAAGGCGTTGGCGAACTCGCCGACGAGGTAGGCGGCGAACGACGCCGCGAGGATGCGGGGGGCCTGGCCCAGGATCTCCTGGTAGGCGGCCTGGCCGCCCCAGAACGGCGCGGCCGGCAGCTCGCCGCCGATCCACACCGCCAGCACCATGAGCGCGTTGCACGCGAAGCCGAGCCAGATCACCCGGCGGGCGGCGCCGTAACCCCACACCTCGGTCAACACGTCGCCGATCACGTAGGAAACGGGGAAGATCACGATGCCGGCGGTCAGCACGAGGCCGCCCACCACGATCAGCTTGGCGGCGATGGTGTTCGCCGTCAGCAGGCACGTGACGAAGAGCGCGGCGCACGCGACGAAACGCCAGGACATGGCCGGTCGAATCATACGCGGGCCGGCCCGGACGCGCTACCGCGCCGCCGCTCACTGCCCCGCGAACTTCTGCGCGTTCCCCATCGCCGGCCAGACGTAGCCCTGGACGTTGGCCAGCACCTGGCGGACGTGGTTGCGATCGTGGTGCACCCACTCCTGGAGCAGATCCCGCACCCGGAGCAGCCCCACCGTGGGGTGACGCCCGGCGCGATCGAGGTCCGCCGCGATGAGCCGACCCACGAGGCTGGCGCTATCCTCGCGCAGCGCCGCCAGCTCGTCGATGAGGGCGGCGGCCGGTTTCGCGCAGTCGTTGCGCGCGGCCGCGACCGCGGGCGGGTCCCACCGCTCCAGCGCCGGCGTGTCGGCACTCAGGATGATGCGGATGCGCCCGGCGAACCCTCGCCGCTCGGCCTCGATCAGGTGGCCGATGACGTCCTTCACGCACCACTCCCCCGGAGCCGGGTGCCACGCCAGCATCCGCTCGGGCAGCGCCGCCAGCTCGGCCCGCAGCGCCGCCACCGTGGCCGGCAACAGCGCGGCGACCTCGGCCGGCGACAGCGCCGGCGTGCTCACATCCCCACTCCGAGGCCGAGCTGACCCCGGATGGCCACCGCCTCGCCGAGGTGCAGGGCGTTGTGCGCGATCGCCGTCGCGCCGAGCCGGTTCGCCCGGGTGGCCCGGCCGACGTCCAGGGGTGTGGGGCCGCCGGCCATCCGGTCCCCCATCGAGCCAGGATCGCCGACGTCGGCGGCGTGCATCCATCGGCGCTGGATGAGGAAGAACTCCGCGGCGTCCATGCAGGCTCCGGATCAGCCGGTTACACGTTGGTGACGATCGAGGGCGGATCCTCGTTCAGCGCGCGCTTGAGCGCGGTGGCGAGGGCCGCGTCGTGCTCGTGCGTCATGGCGAAGATCCGGCACTGGGCGACCTTGCCGGGCAGGTACTTGAGGATCTCGCTGAGCGGCTCCTCGGACACCGAGCCGGTGGCGCCGTCGAAGACGTAGATCTGCCGGTCGCCCATCTTGAGCGGGTTGAGCGGCCGGGGGTCCTGCAGCGCCATGTCGATCCGGAACGGAAAGTCGCGCAGGCGCGCGGGCAGGAAGTGCGTCACCCGCTTGACGACCTCGTCGGGATTGAGGAAGCCCTGGCCCTTGCGCGCCTCGAACTGGTCGAGCACTTCCTCGCCGGCCATGCGCCACTTCAGCCGCCGGTCGAGAACGTGCCGCCACTCCACCCCCAGCGCCCGTCGCTCGGGATCGTCGGCGTCGTGCCAGCGGCCGACGTCCTCCAGCAGCGTCCACTCCGTCAGGTGCAGGTAGGGGTGCAGCTCCTTGCGGAGATCGTACGGGAAGGCGATCCGCATCGTCTCCCGGAAGATCTCCTTGAGATGCAGGTCGATGCCCCGCGTGGTCCGGTGGTAGTAGACATTGGTGTACATGTAGAAGCGCGCGTTCAGGAACATCGTGAACGCCTGCAGTCCGCTGCGGTCGAGCGTCAGCCCCTTCTCGGAGAAGAACGAGTAATAGATGATCCGCTCGATATCGATCGGCCCTACCGCCACCCCGCACATGTATGAGTCGCGCAACACGTAATCCATGTTGTCGGCGGTGTACACGCCCGACAGCAGCGGCTTCAGGAACGGCAGCCATCTCGGGTGCGAGTCGAGTGGATGGGTGTAGGACTTCCCCATCAGGTAACAGATCCATTCGGGGTCGATCTGTTCGTCGCTGTCGAACACTCCGCCGGGACTGCGCCGCAGCCCCCGCAGCGTATCGGCCAGCTCCTCGCGGATGATCCGCTGTCCGAGCAGCTCGTGGGTGAGGTCGTAGTCGACCAGGAAGTTGTCGTCGAAGAAGTGGCCGAACGGCCCGTGGCCGACGTCGTGCAGCAGTCCGGCCATCCGGAGCAGCTCCTCGATCAGCGGAGCGGAGGGCGCGTCGGCAAACACCGCCCGCAAGGAGGGGTAGAGCTGCTGGGCGAAGCGGCCGGCCAGGTGCATGGCGCCCAACGAGTGCTGGAAGCGGCTGTGCTCGGCGGCCGGAAACACCCAGCGCGCCGACTGCAGCTGGGGCACGCGCCGCAGCCGCTGGACCCACGGCGTATCGATCAGGTCCTGCTCGGTCGCCTCGGCGGGGACGCCGCCCGGGCGCGTGTAGAGGATGTACTGGTGGATCGGGTCGGCGACGAGGCCGCGCCCCTGGTAGGTGTCGGCGGCGCCCTTCATGACGCCGAGTGTATCTCAGCGCGCCGGCGGATACAGGCGATGGCGGTCGATGGAGCGCACGCTGATGACGCGCACGCCCTCGTCGCGGCGCACGACCACCTCGATCGTGTCGCCCGCCTGCCGCCGCCACAGCCGCTCGTAGAACTCCTCCTGGGAGGAGACGCCGACGCCGTCGACGCCGACGATGCGGTCGCCGCGCCGGAAGCCCGCGGTGCGGGCCGGCCCCGACTCGTTGAAGCCGTCGACGACGACGCGGCCGGGCGAGGCCGCCGTGTGCAGGCCGAGCCACGGCCGCGGCCGGCGGCTCAGCACGCGGCCGGCCGCCACCAGCTCGTCCTTGACGGCCAGGAATTCCTCGGCCGGGATGGCCAGGCTCACGTGGGGCGGCTCGCCCAGCCGCAGCGACACGATGCCGACGACGCGCCCGTGGTCGTCGACGGCGGCGCTGCCCCCCCAGGAGGCCATCGACGGCGCCAGCATCAGCGCGCGGTCGAGCATGTACTCCCAGAAGGCCGAGAAGCGGCGCACGGCCTGCAGCGTGGTGGTGGCGTGCACCAGCTCGTTGTCCTCATCGACGCCGGCGGTGCCGGTGACGGCGCCCACTTGCACATCGGTCGACGGCCAGAGCTCGGCGGCCGGCCACGGCCCGTCCCCCTCGAGGCGGACGACGGCCAGCCCGGTGTCGAGGTCGAGGCCCGCCAGCCGCGCCGGCACCGTGCGCCCGTCGCGCAGGCGGGCCTCGATGCGGAGGGCGTCCAGCACCACGTAGCTGACCGTGACCACGTAGCCGCGCGCGTCGAACACGACGCCGGTGCCGAAGCGCCGCGCGCCCAGCCGGGCGGAGGACGGCCTGTCCTCGGCCGCGTGCACGTGGAGGCCGACCAGGGTCGGCTCGACGCGCTGCACGTACGACGGCAGCGACGGCAGGGTGCCCGGATGGACTCTCGGCTCCCGCGCGGTCGTCCGCGCGAGCGCGAGGCTGACGGGAACGAGCAGCGCGGCGAGCAGAACCGCGATCCGGGCCGTCATGGCAGCGCTCACCGCCGGCCGTACTGGCGCGCGTAGTAGGCGAGGAATTCGCCCGCCTTGAGCGGTCGCCACCACCCCTCGTGCTCGCGGTACCACCGCACGGTCGTCTCCAGCGCGGAGGCGAACGGGTACCGGGGCGCCCAGCCGAGCCGCCCCACCTTGGCGGAATCGAGCGCGTAGCGCCGGTCGTGCCCGGGCCGGTCGGCCACCGGCTGGATGAGGCTCTCGGGCTTGCCGAGCAGCCGCAAGATCTCGCGCGTCAGCGTGAGGTTGGCCGCCTCGTGGCCGCCGCCGACGTTGTAGACCTCGCCCTCGCGCCCGCGGCGCAGCACGAGGTCGAGCGCCGCGCAGTTGTCGAGGACGTAGATCCAGTCCCGGACCTGGCCCCCGTCGCCGTACAGCGGCAGCGGCCGGTCGTCCAGCGCGTTGGTGACGAACAGGGGGATGACCTTCTCGGGGTACTGGTAGGGCCCGAAGTTGTTGGACGAGCGCGTGATGACCACCGGCATCCGATGGGTGTTCCAGCCGGCGAGCGCGAGCAGATCGCCGCCCGCCTTGGCCGCCGAGTACGGGTTGGTCGGCCGCAGCGGCGCGTCCTCGGCCGCTGCGCCGTGAGCGATCGAGCCGTAGACCTCGTCGGTGCTGACGTGCAGCAGCCGCGGGATCCGTAGCTCGCGCACCGCCTCGAGGAGCACGTGGACGCCGAGGACGTTGGTCCGGAGGAACTCGTCGGGGTCGAGGATCGAGCGGTCGACGTGACTGCACGCCGCGAAGTTCACGATCGCGTCCACTCCGGCTGCGACGTCGCGCACGAGCGTGGCGTCGGCGATGTCGCCGCGCACGAACGCGTAGCGTGGGTCGGGCTCGACGTCGGCGAGGTTGGCGGGGTTGCCGGCGTAGGTCAGCTTGTCGAGGTTGACGACACGGTCGCCGGGATGCTCGGCGAGGACCCAGCGGATGAAGTTCGACCCGATGAAGCCGCTGCCCCCCGTCACCAGCAGCTTCATCTGATTGGAATGGGGGCCCCGACATGGTCCCCATGCCCCCCCCCGCTCGTCGCGCCCCGGCCAAGCCGTGGCGCTCCGCGATCACCCGCGCGGGCAGGGGCCCCGACATGGCCCCCGACTCTCGTCATCCCCACCGGCCTCATCTCAGCCGCGCGTGACCTCCCAGACGTCGGTGCCCGCGAAGTCCCACGGCAGCCGGCCCTCGTCGCAGGTGGCCGGTTCGGCCGAGAAGTGCAGATCGGTGAGGTAGATGACCCGCCCCGGCCCCGGGCCCAGATTGCGCACACCGTGGGCGACCCCGGGCGGGATGCGCAGCAGGCGCGAGCTGCCGTCGCCGAGCACCAGGCGCAGGCGCGCGCCCTCGGTGGGCGAGCCCTGCCGCACGTCGATCAACACGACGAGCATCCGGTCGCTCGGCGGCACGTACCATACGTCGGTCTGGCGCACGTGCAGGTGGAAGGCCTTGATGGTGCCCGGGGCCAGCTCGCTGTAGTTGACCTGGCGGACGGTGAAGCCGTCCAGGCCTTCGGCGCGCCCCTCGGTGAGCCGGGCCAGCTCGGTGAGACTGCCGCCGTCGTCGGCGTGGCGCGCCAGCGGCGCCAGCGCGACCCCCGCGATGGCCGGCCGCGGCCCGTAGGCCTGCACGTGGAAGGCGGGCTTGGCGTCGCGGGAGATATCCATCAGGTCGGGCGAGGATAGCACGCGGTCACGGCTCACCCGCGAGCAGGCGCAACAGGTACTGCCCGTACGCGTTGTCACGCATCGGCTTGGCGATGTGCTCGACGTCGCCGGCGCTGATCCAGCCCGCGCGGTACGCGATCTCCTCGAGGCAGGCCACCATCAGCCCCTGGCGGGTCTCCAGCGTCTGGATGAACGTCGACGCTTGCAGCAGGGCCTCGTGGGTGCCGGTGTCGAGCCACGCCACGCCCCGGCCGAGCTTCTCGACGTGCAGCGCCCCCTCGCGCAGGTAGGCGGCGTTGACGTCGGTGATCTCCAGCTCCCCGCGGGCCGAGGGCCGGAGGGCGGCCGCCACCTCCACGACGCGGGCGTCGTAGAAGTAGAGCCCGGTCACCGCCCACGACGAGCGCGGCCGCGCCGGCTTTTCCTCGATGGCGACGGCACGGCCGGCCGCGTCGAAGTCGACGACGCCGTAACGCTCGGGATCGCGCACCCAGTACGCGAAGATCGTCCCGCCCGTGCCGCGCTCGGCGGCGCGGCGCAGCGAGTCGGTGAGACCGTGGCCGTAGAAGAGATTGTCGCCGAGGGCCAGCGCGACCGGGGCGTCGCCGATGAAGCGGCGGCCGATCAGAAACGCCTGGGCGATGCCCTCCGGCTCCGGCTGCGCCGCGTACTCGATGGCCAGCCCGAGCTGCCGGCCGTCGCCGAGCAGCCGCTGGAAGTTCGCCTGGTCATACGGCGTGGTGATGACCTGAATCTCGCGGATGCCGGCCAGCATCAGCGTGGACAGGGGGTAGTAGATCATCGGCTTGTTGTAGACGGGGACCAGCTGCTTGCTGACCGCCAGCGTGATCGGATACAACCGAGTGCCGGCCCCCCCGGCCAGCACGATGCCTCTTCTGGCGCTCGTCATCGAGTTGCGTGAGTATAGCAGCCGTTTTGGCACGGCACGAAACGCCAGGCGCGGCCGCGAGAAACTAGCCGTCTCGTTGAATGTCGAGCGGAAATGGGGGTAAACTCAGCTCCATGAAAAGCCTGAAGGAAATGCTGGCGGAGGCCCGGCAGATCATCCCCGAGGAGGGGCCGGCCGAGGTCCAGCGCCGGCTGGCCGCCGGAGAGCCCGTCGTGATGATCGATGTGCGCGATCCCGACGAGTTCCGCGACGGGCACATCGAGGCCGCCTCCAACATCAGCCGGGGCTTCCTCGAGTTCCGCATCGGCTCGGCCGTGAGCGATCAGACGACCCCGGTCGTCCTCTACTGCCAGACAGGGCTGCGCTCGATGCTGGCCGCCAAGGCGCTGCACGAGCTGGGTTACCAGAACGTCATCAACCTGCAGGGTGGCTACCAGAAGTGGGTGCAGTCGGGGCTGCCGACCGTGAAGGACGAGCCGCTCACGACCGACCAGATCCAGCGCTACAGCCGTCACTTCTTGCTCAACCAGATCGGTGACAAGGGCCAGCGACGCCTGCTGCGCTCCAAGGTGCTGCTGATCGGGGCGGGCGGCCTCGGCTCGCCGACGGCGCTCTACCTGGCGGCGGCCGGGGTCGGCACGCTCGGGCTCATGGACGGCGACGTCGTGGACATCACCAACCTCCAGCGCCAGGTGCTGCACACGACCGCCGATATCGGCAAGCCCAAGGTCGAGTCGGGGACCCGGACCCTGAAGGCGCTGAACCCCGACGTCAAGGTCATCCCGCTGCCGACCCGGATCACCGTCGACAACGTGCTGGACGTCATCAAGGACTACGACCTGGTCATCGACGGTTCGGACAACTTCGAGACGCGCTACCTCGTCAACGATGCCTGCTACCTCGCCGGCAAGACGAACGTGCACGGCTCCATCTTCCAGTTCGAGGGCATGGCCACGGTCTTCGCGCCCAACCAGGGCCCTTGCTACCGGTGCCTGTACCCCACGCCCCCGCCGCCCGGCCTCGTGCCGTCCTGAAGCGAGGCGGGTGTCCTGGGCGTGCTCCCAGGCATGATCGGGCTGGTGCAGGCGACGGAGGCCGTGAAGCTGCTGCTCGGCATCGGTGAGCCGCTGATCGGCCGGCTCTTGACATACGACGCGCTCGGCATGCGCTTCCGCGAGGTCCGCTTGCGGCGCGACCCCAGCTGCCCGCTGTGCGGTTCGTCGCCGACGATCAAGGACCTGTCCATCCATCACGAGGGCGGCGCCGCGTGCGCGATCCCGCCCAACGGCCAGGGGGAGGCGGTCGGCGCTCCGGCGCGGGCCGGAGGCTAGTCACCAGGCCCTCGCTCCTGATCTGGCTCGACGAGCCCGGCGACTATCTCGGCGCCGCGAAGGCGGCCGGGCTCGAGGCGGCCGTCGATCTGGCCACGACCCCGCTCACGTCGGATCCGCCCGACGACCTTCTCGCCCGCGCCGACGCGCTGCTGGCCTGGCGGCCGCCCGCGCGGCTGGCGACGCGGGCGCCGCGCCTGCGCTGGATCCAGTCGCTCACCGGTGGCTGCGAGCAATGGCTCGGCGCCGACACACCGGCGGGCGCCGTGCTCACCTGCGCACGCGGGACGCACCGCGCGCAGATGTCCGAGCACATCCTGGCCGGCCTGTTCCTGTGTGCCAAGGACCTGGCCGCCATCGTCCTCGACCAGGCCGCGGTCCGCTGGCGCCGGCGCGTCAACCCCACGCTGGCGGGCGCGACGCTGGGAATCCTGGGGCTCGGGGCCATCGGGGCCGAGGTCGCGCGATGGGCGGCGGCGCTGGGCATGCGGGTGATCGGGACGAAGCGCGAGCCGATCGGCGTGCCGGGCGTCGAGCGCGTCCACCCGCCGGCCGAGACCGACCGCGTGCTGGCCGAGTCGGACTACCTCCTGCTGCTCCTGCCCTCGACGGCCGAGACGCGCGGCATCGTCGACACGCGGGCGCTGTCACGCATGAAGCCGGGCGCATTCGTGCTGAACTTCGGACGCGGCGATCTCGTCGTGGACGCCGATCTGGTGGAGGCGGTGCGCGAGCGCCGCATCGCCGGCGCCGTACTCGACGTGTTCAGGACCGAGCCGCTTCCGGCCGACCACCCGTTCTGGACGACGCCCGGTATCGTGGTCCTCCCGCACGTCGGCGGGCTTCATCCCCGGCGTGACACGATCGTGGCCGGTCTCTGGGTGGACAACCTGCAGCGCTTCCTCGCCGGCCAACCGCTCCTGCAGGTCGTCGACCGCGCCCGCGGGTATTGATTGGATGGGGGCCCCGACATGGCCCCCAACCCCCCCGGCGTTCGTCGCGCCCCGGCGGAGCCGGGTCTCTCCTCGATCACCCGGTTCCGGCTCGCGCGGGCTACTTCGTGACGCGGGTGAGCGTGATCACGACCGGCTCGCCGGAGCTCGGCAGCGTGCCGACGAGCTTGTCGTCGACGAGCGTGAACGCGGCCGTCATCTCTGCGGGCGCGGTCCGATGCCGCATCCAGGCGTCGGTGCCCGCCACCCGATAGACCAGCCGCACCCCGCGTGAGCCCTCGTACCGCATGACCCACGGCACGCCGGCGCCGATCGTGTCGTCGAGGACGAGGTGGGCGACGCCGATCGAACCCCGCTGCACGAGCGTAGCGGCGGCCGTGCTTTGCCTGAGCGAGTCGAACAGCCCGATGCCCTTCCAAGTCCCCTCCCAGCGGCCGGAAAAGTCGGCTGGCCGCGCCGCCGGCACCAGATGCCCCCACCACGCCTCATCCCGCGCGAGCGCGGCATCCGCGTCGGTGAGGGCGGGCTCGGCGCTACTGCCATGACGGCTGCGGTCGCCGTGGCCATGGCCGTGGCGGAGATGGTCGTCCGAGGCGACATGCGAGGAGTGCTCGCGCCAGAAAGCCCAGTCGGGGGCGGAGGCACAGCCCGACATCGAGAACATCACCGCAGCAACCATCAGGAGCCACCAGCGCAGGCTTTCCATGTAACGGTCTCCCTGAGCGGGACTCGTGCAAGCGCAGGACCATGGCCGACGCGAGGGCAACTCCGCGTCGAGACGAGCGATGACCGCACGCCTCGCGCCAGCCTGTCCCGCGGGTGACGGCGCTGTTACCCTTCTGGCATGACCCGCGTCGTCGGCGCCGCCCTGTCCCCGGCGCTCGTGGAACGGCTGAGCCAGCGGGATCTCGAGCGGCGGCTCGGGGTCGGCCTGCCCCTCGTCACCCAGGACGCGGAGGGACGGCCTCACCCGATGCTCCTCTCGTACCTGGAGTTGCGAGCCTACGACACCCGCACGGTGGGACTCGTGGTCCAGGCAGCCAGCGGCAGCGGGCACAACCTCGCCCGGCGCCGGGTCGGAACGCTCATCGTGGTGGAGCCCGACGCCGTCGTCTACGTCAAGACGCGCGCGCTGGATGGCCCACTCCCGGTCGAGGGGGGCGAGCGATTCGGGCTCGGTTACTTCCTGCTCGAGGTCGAGCAGGTGCTGGAGGACTCGGCGACCGACTGGGAGGGGGGTATGCGGATCACCGAGACCATCCGCTACCACCCGGTGCCCACGCTGGCCGAGCCGTGGGCTCGGGCGACGCTCGCCGCCCTCGCCGCGCCGCGCGCGCGGGCCTGACGCCCTACTTCGTGGGCGGTTCCGGCCGCGTGGCGGGCGCGCGCTCGGCGCGCTCCTTGTAGCGGCCGATCGTGAGCTCGATCTCTTTCTGCTCGCCGCCGCGCAGGACCACCACGCGCACGCGCTTGCCGACCGGCGTCGTGGAGACCACGCGCTGCAGATCCTGCGGCGCGTCCAGCGGGGTGCCGTCGAGGGCGATGATCACGTCGTCCGCCCGGACGCCCCCCTGATCGGCGGGCTCGCCCGGCATCACGCCCCGCACGAGCACGCCCTTGGCCTCCCGCAGCTTCAGGCGACCGAGGTCGTCGTCGCCGATCTCGGTGATCGACACGCCGAGCCAGCCCCACTCGACCCTGCCCTTGGTGGCCAGCTGGGGCACCAGCAGCTTCACGAGATTGGACGGGATGGCGAAGCCGATGGAGCCGTTGCGGGCCGCCATCGTGTTCACGCCCACGACCTGGCCCGCCATGTTGACGAGCGGCCCGCCGGAGTTGCCGGGATTGATGGCGGCGTCGGTCTGGATGTAATCGAAGCCGGGAGTCGCCACCGTGAGCGGTGACCCCTTGCGGCTCACGATGCCGAACGAGACCGAATGCTCGAGCCCGAACGGATGGCCGAGCGCGAGCACGAACTCACCCACGCGGACCCGGTTGGAGTCGCCGATCGGTAGCGTCGGCAGGTCGGATGCGCCCTCGATCCGGATCAGGGCGAGGTCCACGCGGCCGTCCTGGCCGACGACCTTGCCGGTGAAGCGCCGGCCATCGGCCAGCCGCACCTGCAGCCAGTCGGCGTCCTCCACCACGTGGGCGTTGGTGACGATCAGGCCGCTGGGTTCGATGATGAAGCCGGAGCCGCTGCTGCGCCGCGACTCGCCGGGTCCCTCGTCGTCCTTGTCCTTGCCGGGCGTGCGCCGGACGCGAACGTGGACCAGCGCGGGCTTGAGCTGCTCGGCCAGGTCCGCGAGCAGCAGGTTGAAGCGCGAGAGCTCGGGCGCCGGAGTGACGGCCGCGTCCTCGCGCCAGTACTTGCTGTCCTGCGCGATGGCCGGTGGCGCCGCCGGCGTCAGGAGCGCGGCGACGAGCAGCAGAGCGAGAAGTCCCGGGCGACGAGACCGCGACATACCAGACCTCCTTGGTGCGCGACACCGAGTATAGCGCGCGTGTCGAGGGCGGGTCAGCGGCCGACTTCGCGGACGAGATGGCCGAGCTCGGGCAGCAGGAGTTTTTCCAGCGCGAGCCGGCAGGCGTCGGGAGAGCCGGGCAGGGAGACGACGATGCGGCGGGCATGCACGCCCATCTGCGCGCGCGACAGCATGGCGGCGGCGCCCACCTGCTCGTAGGACAGCACGCGGAACAGCTCGCCGAAGCCTGGCAGGCGCTTGTCGAGCAGCGCCTCCACCGCCTCGAACGTGGAGTCGCGCGAGGTGATTCCGGTGCCCCCGGTCAGGAGCACCACCTGCACGCGCGCGTCGGCGCACGCCTCGCGCACGACACGCGTCACCTCGACCGGCTCGTCCCGCACGATCCGGGAGCCCACCACGGCGTGGCCGGATCCGCGCAGCAGCTCGCGAATGACCGTGCCTCCGGTGTCGGTCTCCGGCGTCCTCGTGTCGGACACGGTCAGCACGAAGCAGCCGACCACCGAGGGTGCCGATGCCCGGTGCTCGGCGGGGGACGACGGGCCCGAGCGGCTCATCGCGTCGAGGCCGCCGCCGAGCTTCGGTCGAGGATCTCGACGAGGTGGAACACGGGCAGATCGAGATTCCGCGCCCGCAGTCCCGCCTGGATCTGGAGGATGCACCCGGGGTTGGCGGTGACGACCGCCTGGGCGGCGGTCGACTCGACGTTGCGGACCTTGCGGCGCAGCAGGCGATCGGCCATCGCGGGCTGCGTGAGGTTGTAGATCCCGGCCGACCCGCAGCACCAGTCCGACTCCGGCAGGTCGACGACGCGCAGCCCCGGAATCTGGGCGAGCAGCTCGCGCGGCTGGCGGCGGATCTTCTGGCCGTGCACGACATGACAGGGATCGTGGTACGTGACCGTGAGCGGCACGGGCTGAAGCGGCCCGCGCAGGGGCTCGCGGGCCAGGAACTCGGCGACGTCCTGCACGGTGCGCGCGAAGCGGACGGCCCGCTCGCCCCACCCCGGCTGGTCGGCGAGCAGGGCGCCGTAGCCCTTCATGTGGGCGCCGCAGCCCGAGGTGTTGGCGATCACCGCGTCGGCGGCTTCCGCCTCGAACGTCTCGATCATGTGCCTGGCCATCTCGACGGCACGAGCGTGATCGCCGCCGTGCGCATTCAGCGCGCCGCAGCAGCCCTGCGCCGGCGCCACGACCTCGCAGCCGTTGCGCGCCAGGACTCGCGCCGTCGCCCGGTTGTGGGCGCCGAAGACGACCGACTGCACGCAGCCGGTCAGCAAGGCGACGCGCGCGCGTCGCGGTCCGATGGCCGGGGTGTGCGGCGGCAGCGGCGCCCGGTCGGCGGCGGACGGCATCGGCGGCAGCAGCGCTTCCCAGGCCGGCAGCGTGCCCGGCAACAGACGCGTGAGGCGGGAGCGGCGCACGAGGCCCTGCAGGCCGGTCGCCTGGTAGAGCCGCAGCGCGGCCGCGGCGGCGGCGAGCACGCGCGGCTGTCCGAGCAGCAGGCCGAAGTTCAGCCAGCGGAACGCCCGGCGCGCGGGGCCGCCGGGCCGCTGGCGCTCGATCTCCGCCCTGGCGGCCTCGATCAGCCGCCCGTAGGGAACGCCCGCCGGGCACACGGTCTCGCAGGCCCGGCAGTCCAGGCAGAGCGACAGGTGCTCGACCGTCGCATCGCCGAGACCGATGCGCCCCTCGGCGAGCGACTTGATGAGGAAGATACGGCCGCGCGGCGAGTCCATCTCCGTGCCCAGCTCCGCGAACGTCGGGCAGGACGCCAGGCAGAGGCCGCAGTGCACACACTGATTGACGCCCTCGACGCTGAGGCCGTGCAGCGTCAGCGCACCCGGCTGCGTGGTAAGCGGCTGAGGAACGGTCTGCGCCATGGTGTCCCGTCAGATGCCGGCCACGAAGCGGCCCGGGTTGAGGACGTTGTGCGGATCGAGCTGGGCCTTGATCCGCTGCATGATCCGCGCGGCGGGGCCCGCGTCGTCCCAGACTGGAACCTGCGACTTCACCGCCAGCGGCGCCCACGCCAGCGTAGCGTGCCCGCCGCTCGCTCGGGCGATCGCGCGCCATTCGGCCAGTACGGTGGCCACCGCGGCCGCCTCGCGGTCGGCCAGCAGCGCGCCGGTGACGGCGCCGACGCCCGCGTGAGCGGTCCACGCGCTGGCGAGCCCCCGCTGGCGGGCCGCCGCCGCCGCCTGCTCCATCGTGTCGACCACCAGTGTGGGCAGCACGCTGAGCGTCACCAGCGCCGCCGGCGAGGCGAACGCCTCGCGCGCGAGGCCGGCCAGCCGCGTCCACGACGGTGGCGGCAGCGTCACGACGCTGCGTGCGCCGAGCGGCTCGAGGAGCGAGGCCAGCTCCGCGGCTTGCCACTGCACCTGTTCGGCCACGCCGTCGAGGCCGACGACGAGGGTGCCCGCGCCCTCCAGCCCCAGCGCCGCGGCGGCAGCGGCGTCGAGCAACTCGACGGCGTTGGGGATCAAGTCGCTCGCCAGCAGCGCCCGCGCGGCGACGCCCGCGTCCTTGAGGCGATCGAAGCGGGCCGCCACGAGCCGCTCGGCGTCGGGTAGCGGGCGCAGCTTGAACGTCGCCTCGACCACGATCCCCAGGGTGCCGTGGGAGCCGATGAACAGCTTGGGCAGATCGTAGCCCGCGACGTTCTTCACGACCTTGCCGCCGCCCCGCACGACGGCGCCGTCCGCGGTGACCACGGTGAGGCCGATCAGCAGATCACGCACCGTCCCGTAGAGATGCCGACGCGGGCCGGAAGCGTTGCTCGTGATGAGCCCGCCCACGGTCGCCCGGCCGGCGTCGGGCGGGTCGAGCGACAGCCACTGCCCGCGCTCCCGCAGCGCCGCCTGCAGCGCGCCGAACGTGAGTCCGGCCTGGATGGTCGCCGTCAGATCGCCCGGCTCGTGCTCGATCAGCCGGTCCAGGCGCCGCAGCCCCAGGATGAGGCCCGCGCGCGGCGGCGGCTCGCCGACGGCGACGGCCGTCCCGCCGCCCCACGGAATGACCGGCGTCCCGGCCGCCGCCGCCTGCTGGACGACGGCGGCGACTTCCTCGGTCGTGCCAGGAAAGACGGCGGCTTCCGGCGTGCGGCCGTCGACGACGAACGGGGAGAGGTCGATCCCGGTGAGCACGTGGGCGGCCCCGACGGTCGCGCGGAGCTTTTCGAGCAGCGCTTCCACGGCCGATCCGCCCGCTCAGAAGCGCTGAGCGAGACCCCGCTCTTCGATGGGGTGCGGGCGATACGCCACCGGTCCCGCCTCGCCGCAGGACTTCCGGGTGGGGAAGACCTTGCCGGGGTTGCACAGTCCGGTGGGATTGAACGCGGTCTTGAGCCGCTGCATGAAGGCGAGGTCGGCGGCGGAGAAGATGAACGGCATGAAGTCGACTTTCTCCAGCCCGATGCCGTGCTCGCCGGAGATCGAGCCGCCCACCTCGGCGCAGACCTTCATGATCGCCGCCCCCGCCGCGACGACCCGCGCCTCCTCGCCCGGCCTGCGCGGGTCGTAGAGGATGTTGGGGTGGAGGTTGCCGTCGCCGGCGTGGAAGACGTTGCCGACGCGCAGGCCGTGGGCGGCCACGATCTCGTTCACGCGCCCCAGCACGTAGGGCAGGCGGGTGCGCGGGATGACGCCGTCCATCACCATATACGCGGGTGACACGCGCCCGTAGGCCCCGAACGCCGACTTGCGTCCCTTCCACAGCAGCTGGCGCTCGCTCTCGTCGGCGGCCGTCCGCACCTCGCGCGCGCCGGACTCCCGGCAGGCCGCCACGATCCGCTCGGCCTGAAGGTCCATGCCGGCCCGCAGCCCGTCGATCTCGATGAGCAGCGCGGCCGCCGCGTCGCGTGGGTAGCCGCAACTGAACGCGTCCTCGACGGCCTGGATCGTCAGCTGGTCGATCATCTCGACGGCGGCGGGCACGAGCCCGCGGGCGATGATCGCAGAGACGGCGGCGGACGCCTGGTCCACCCGATCGAAGACGGCGAGAACCGTCTTGACCGCCTGGGGTTTCCTCAGGATGCGGACGACGATCTTCGTTGCGACTCCGAACGTCCCTTCGGAGCCGACGAAGACGCCCGCGAGATCGTAGCCCAGGCAATCGCGCGTTCTGCCGCCGAGCCAGACGATGCTGCCGTCCTCGGGTAGCACGACTTCCAAGCCGAGGACGTGGTTCACCGTGACCCCGTACTTGAGCGTGTGCGGCCCGCCCGAGTTGTTGGCGATGTTGCCGCCGATCGTGCACGCCTGCTGACTCGAGGGGTCGGGCGCGTAGTAGAAGCCGTGGGGACCGACCGCCGCCGAGAGATGCAGGTTGACGAGCCCCGGCTCGACGACCGCGATCTGGTTGTCGTAGTCGACCTCCAGCACGCGGTTCATGCGCATCATCGAGATCACGATGCCGCCCTCGGCCGGCAGGCAGCCCCCCGACAGCCCGGTGCCGGCACCGCGCGCCACGAACGGCATCTGCTCACGGTTGGCCAACCGCACGACCGACGCGACGTGCTCGGCGGACGTCGGGAACACGACGAAGTCGGCCAGCGCCCGAAAGAGCGTCAGCCCGTCCGACTCGTAGACCAGCAGCTCGTCGGGCTCGGACAGCACCCCGCCGGGCCCGACGATGGCCGCGAGCTCCCGGCGGAGCGCGGACTTGCGATCGGCGGCGAGCGTCGTCATGGGGGTGCCGGCAGTATACCGCGCGCGCCGGTCTCCGCGCAGGGTGGCGCTGCCGTGTTATAGCGCCAGCAGGATCCTCGCCGCCTGGGCGATGGCGTCGGCGTCGATGCCGTAGTGGTGGTAGAGGTCGGCGCGCGTGCCGGACTGGCCGAAGGTGTCGACGCCGAGGGCGAGCTGAGGCACTCCCAGGGCGCCACCCAGGAAGGCCAGCGCGTGCGAGTGACCGTCGAGCACGGAGACCACCGGCACGTCTTCCTCGTCGGCGCCGACGAGCGTCTCGAGGTAGGGCCGGGGCTCTCGCAGGCCGCGGTAGAGCCGGTCGGGGCTGGTGACGACGAACACGCTCGCGAGGGCGCCGCGCTCCGCGAGCCGCCGCGCCGCCTCCATCGCCGCCGGCACAGTGGCGCCGGCCGCAAAGAGGCTGACGGCGACGTCCGGGCTCCAGCCGGGCTCCGCCCGGGCGTCGAGCAGCCGGTAGCCGCCGGCCAGGACGGCGTCGCGGTGGGCTGCGCTCGGGGGCGGCGCCAGCCGCTGATCGACGGGCGCCGTGCTCAGGCGCAGGTACAGGCTCTCCCGGCGCTCGGCCACCGCCCGCAGCCCGGCCAGCAGGATCCACTCCACCTCCTCCGCGAACGCGGGCTCGTAATAGTCGAGGTCGGGCAGGGTGACGCCGATGCCGGGCGTGATAACCGACTGGTGCGCACCGCCCTCGGGGGCCAGGCTGACGCCGGACGGCGTGGCCACCACGACGAAGCGCGACCCGCCGTACAGGGCGTGGTAGAGCGCGTCGAGGCCGCGCGTGACGAAGGGATCGTAGAGCGTGCCGATCGGCAGCAGCGTGACGCCTGACAGCTCGGCCGTCAGACCGAGCGCGGCCAGCAGCAGGAAGAGGTCATGCTCGGCGATGCCCAGTTCGACATGCTGGCCGCCCGGGCCCTCGCGCCAGCGCAGGGCCTGAGGCACGTCGGCAAACGCGTCGGGCCGGGTCTCGGGGAAGTAGATGCCCTTGCGGTTCATCCAGCCTGCCAGGTGCGTCGTGACGGCCACGTCGGCAGACACCGTGACGATGCGATCCCCGACCGGCAGGCGACCGAGCGCGGCCAGCACCCGGCCGAACGCCTCCTGCGTGGAGGCCTGCTCGGGATAGGCTTCGTCGAGCGTCTCAGGGACGAGCGGCGCCGGCCCACGGGGTGGCGCCACGAACGGCGGAGACAGCGCCCGGATGTGCGCCGCCTCGGGTGAATCGGGCGCGAACTCCGCCCATTCCTCGCCCGGCGCGATGCCGAGCGCCACCCGCAGTTCCTCGATCTGCGTCGCGCTCGTGACCATCGTGTGATTGAGCGGATCGCCGGCGAACGGCAGCCCCCATCCCTTGATCGTGTGGGCCAGGATCACCGAGGGCACGATCACCAATGCGAACCCCCACATCATCGCCGTCTTCTTCTCCATGCGGCGCAGGAGCAGCGGCGTGATCGGGATACCCGCCGTGATACCGGCCAGGAGGGCGTAGGCGACCATCTGGATCGTCTCGGACCGCAGCTTCCACACGAACA
>DASTOJ010000263.1:0-4147 GCA_035762565.1 Candidatus Methylomirabilota bacterium
TCGGGCGAGAGGTCCGCCTTGAAGGGGGTGACGACGGGCGACAGCACGCCGGCGATCCGCGGGGTGTCGTTCATGGAATCCTCCGGTCCGCTAGAATACTCCACCCCCGGCTAATCCTCGCCGAGGCCGGCAGCGAGGGCACTCGTCACGGTGGTGGCCAGCGCCCAGAAGCCGGCGACACCGATCATCTCGAGGATCTCGTCCTTGGCGAACCCCGCCCGCTCCATCTCGCGGAGGTGAGCAGGCTTGATTCCGCCGGGGTCCCGGGCCACGCGGAGCGTGAACTCCACGAAGCGTCGCTCGCGCTCGGCCAGCGGCAGCGCGTCGGGGGCCTGGCACATCGACTCCAGCGTGCTCTCGTCGAATCCGATCTTGAGCAGAAACTCGCGGCTGCCGTTGAAGCACGGCGCGCAACCGCGGGCGTGGGCGATGAGCATGGAGGCGATGAACTGCACCGCTCCGAACCGGTTGGGAACCGGGATCAGTCCGTCGAGCGTCTCGACGAAGCTCTTGAGCAACGGGGGGTGAGCCGCCATCGCGAGGTAGCTCGGCGGGAGCACCTCGGACCGCGCACGTTTCCTGGCCCGATCCACGCTGGGCTTGAGCTCGGGAGCCATCCGATCCTCGCGAACCAGCTCGAAGAAAGGCATGCGAAGCTCCTTCCGGTCACTCCTCCGAGGTGACCAAACCCTAGCATGCAGGAATGGAGCCGACAAGTTACCATGCGGTCGTGTCCGACCCGATTCTCAAGATCGAGCACGCCCGCTACGTCGTCACGCTCGACCCGCGGCGCCGGATCATCGCCGACGGGTCCATCCTGATCGAGGGCAATCGCATCCGCCAGGTGGGCAAGGCCGCCGAGCTGGCCGGCGCGCCGGCCGGCCGCGTGATCGACGCCCGTCAGATGGTCGTCACGCCCGGGTTCGTGAACGGCCACATGCACATCTCCTACGCCCACGCGGTGCGGGGCATCTTCCCGGACGACCAGGGCAGCCCGTTGCCGACCGTCTTCAAGCTCCAGCTGGCGATGACCGAGGAGGAGGAGTACTACACCTCCCTGCTCGGCATCGTGGAGCTGCTGAAGAACGGCACGGTGTGCTTCGTCGATCCCGGCAGCACCAAGTACCCCGACGCCTGCCTGCAGGCGTACCAGGACGCCGGCATCCGCGTGATCCTCGGCGACTGCGTGACGGACCAGCCCGCGCCGTTCCCGCTGCCGCGCTATTCTGCCGCCGAGGCGATCGATCGCACGTCGGCCTTTCTCAAGAAGTGGCACGGGCGGCTCGGTGGCCGGCTGCGGGCGTGGGCGATGCCGTTCTCGCCGGAGACGTGCACCGCCGATTTGCTCCGCGGGCTCAAGCGGCTGGCCGACGAGCACCGCACGTCGCTGACCCTGCACCACGGCAGCGGCGCCAAGGCCCGCCAGGACTACCAGGCCCGCGGCGCGCCGAGCCCCACGCAATACCTCGAATCGCTCGGCGTCCTCGGCCCCAACGTCGTCCTCGCGCACGTGCTCGGGATCGACGACGCCGAGATCGACGCCTTGGCCCGCACGGGCACGGCGGCGGCAATGTGTCCCGTCACCGCCGCGAAGGGCGCCCGCGGCGCCGCCCAGCACGGCCGGCTGCCCGAGCTGCTGGCCCGGGGCGTGAAGGTGGCGCTCGGCTGCGACTCGCCCAACAACTCCAACCACCTCGACATCGTGCGCGCGCTCAACATGGCCGCCATCCAGTACAAGGACGCCCGTCAGGACATGCGCCAGATCCCCGCCGAGACGGCGCTCGAGCTGGCGACGCTGACCGGCGCCCAGGCGCTCGGCGTCGGCGACGAGATCGGCTCGCTCGAGCCCGGCAAGAAGGCCGACCTCGTGCTGTTCGACACCCAGCGGCCGGAGTGGCAGGCGATGTTCAACCCGATCAACAACCTCGTCTACAACGCCGACGGCCGCAGCATCCACACCGTGATCGTCGACGGCCGGGTGGTGGTGGACGCCTACCGGCAGTCGTTCGTGGACGAGCCCGCCCTCTACGCGAGGGTGCAGGAGCTGGGCGAGCGGCTGCTCGCCCGCACGGGCGTCACGCCGGGCCGCCCGCGCTGGCCGATCGTCTGATGCGGGGGCTGGTCGGCGGCGGCCACCCGGCGTTCTCGACGCGATGAGCCTGACCAGCGTCCCCGTGATCGACCTCACGGCCGCCCGCCGGGGCGGCTTCGCCGAGCGGGGCCGCGTGGCCGAGGCCATCGACGGCGCCTGTCGCGACATCGGCTTCTTCGCGATCGCCGGCCACGGCGTGCCGGACGCGCTCGTCAGCGACCTGCGCCGGTGCGCCCACGCGTTCTTCGAGCTGCCCCCGGCCGCCAAGCGCGCGGCCCGGCACCCGGCCGGCATGAACCGCGGCTACCACCACGCCGGCGGCGAGTCGCTCACCGCCGCCAACGACGGCGCCGCGCCGCCCGACCTCAAGGAGTTCTTCCACGTGGGGCCCGTGGACGTCTCCGACGAGCCGTACTACACGAGCGCGCCCGGGCGGCGGCACTTCACGTCCAACATCTGGCCGGCGGCGCCGGCAGGGTTCGAGCCGGCGGCGACCGCCTACTACCGGGCGATGAGCCGGCTGATCGTCGACCTCATGCGGCTGGCCGCGCTCGCGCTCGAGGTCGAGGAGACGTTCTTCGACGACAAGGTCGACCGCTCGATCGGGACCATGCGGCTGAACTACTACCCGGCTCAGACCGTCCCGCCCGAGCCGGGGCAGCTCCGGGCCGGCGCCCACACCGACTACGGCGGCTTCACGATCCTGAGCGGCGAGGACGTGCCCGGCGGCCTCCAGGTGCTCACCCGCGGCGGCCGGTGGGTCGACGTGAAGACGAGCCCCACCACGTTCGTGGTCAACATCGGCGACCTGCTCATGCGCTGGACCAACGACCGCTGGCTGTCGAACATGCACCGGGTGGTGAACCCGCCGGCCGGCGACGGCCGCGCGCGGCTGTCGATCGCGTTCTTCAACCATCCCAACTACGACACGCTGATCGAATGCCTCCCCTCGCAGGGCGCGGCGAAGCACCCGCCCGTGCGCTCCGGGGACTACCGCGACCTCAAGTACGCCAAGACAGGGCTGACCGGCGCCATCGCGCCGACCGCCTGAGAGGGCCTCCCATGCTCTACCGCGGAATGGACCGCGCCGCGCTCGACGCCGCCTACAACAACACCGCCGCCGTCGGCCAGGCGAAGCGTGATACGTACGTCGCCGGCTGGTCGGCCCGTAGCGACGCCTTCCGCAAGGCGCACGGCGGCCAGCTCGACCTGCGCTACGGCAGCGGCGAGCGGCAGCGGCTCGACGTCTTCCCGTGCGGCGCCGCGGGCGCGCCGACGCTCGTCTACATCCACGGCGGCTACTGGCAGACCAACGACAAGGAGCCTTACGCGTTCCTGGGCGAGGCGCTGCTGCCGGCCGGCTTCAACCTCGCCCTGATCGAGTACACGCTGGCCCCGGCCGCCCGCCTCGACGCGATCGTCGGCGAGGTGCGGGCGGCGGTCGCCTGGACGATCGACCACGCCAAGGAGTACGGCGGCGATCCTACCCGCGTCTTCGTGGCGGGCCACTCGGCCGGCGGCCACCTGACCGCCACGGCGATGGACGACCCGCGCGTGGCCGGCGGCGTGGCGATCAGCGGGATCTTCGATCTGGAACCGATCCGCCTGAACTATCTCAACGACAAGCTCCGGCTGGACGCTGCGGAGACCGAGCGCAACAGCCCCGTCCGGCATCTCCCGGATCGCGCCAGCCCGCTCGTCGTCACGGTCGGCCTCGGCGAGCTGCCCGAGCTGATCCGCCAGTCCGAGGAATACGCCGCCGCCTGGCAGGCCCGCGGCCTGGGCGGGCGGTACCTGCCCCTGCCGGCCCACGACCACTTCTCGATCCTGGAGGAGCTGGCGCAGCCGGGCGGCGCGCTGGTCAAGGCGGTGAAGGAGCTGGCGTGAGTCTCGCGGATCTGGTTAGCGCCGAGCGGTCGCTGCCCCCCGCCGCGCCTCCGATGGCACGCCTGTCGCCGTGGACTCGCTCCGGATGTGGCTCGCGCGAGCCCCCCATCCCCCCACGGGAGCTGGGCCGGCGGTGAGCCGAATCGGCGGCGGCGCGCCGAGCCACAT
>DASTOJ010000264.1:0-10158 GCA_035762565.1 Candidatus Methylomirabilota bacterium
GGAAGGCGCCGGTCAGCGTCATCAGCGCCACCGCCAGGCCCGCGGCGATGAGGAGCGGTCCCACGAACAGCCCGGCCAGCGGGCGCGGGTCGTAGCGCAGGTGCATGAAGTACATCACCACCAGCGCGAACTTCGCCGCCGACATGGCCAGCAGCAGGGGCACGATGATCGGCGTGAGGAAGCGGATGGAGATGACGCCGACCTCGAGTGCGGTGATGACGGTGAGGACCAGCGCCACCCTGACGTAGGTCCAGACCGACGCGTGGTGGTCGGGGCCGGCGGCGGTCACCGCGTGGGCGTGGACGCTCATGGGATCAAGTAGACCACCGTGAAGATGATGATCCACACGACGTCCACGAAGTGCCAGTAGAGGCCCACCACCTCGACCTTGACCGCGTCCTCGACGCCGAGCCCTCCGCGCAGGTCGAGGACCCAGAGCGTGAGCAGCAGCGCCACCCCGAGCGAGACGTGAGCGCCGTGGAATCCGGTCAGCACGAAGAAGGTCGAGCCGAACAGGTTCTGCTGGAGCGTCAGCCCCTCGTGCACGAACTCGGTGAACTCCCACGCCTGGAACCCGAGGAAGACGAGGCCGAACAGCGCCGTCCCGAACAGCCACCAGCGCGCCTGCCGCCGGTCGCCGCGCTGCACGGCGGCCAGGGCCAGCACCATCAGCAGCGAGGACATCAAGAGATCGAACGTGGACACCGTCGTGAGCGGGATGTTGAGGATCTCGTGCGGATGGGGGCCGATCACGCTGCGGCCCCGGTAGGCCAGGTAGGTGGCGATGAGCGTGCCGAAGAACAGGCACTCGGAACCGAGGAACACCCACATCGCCAGCTTGCGGTGGTCGACGCCGAGGTTGCCGGTCTGGTCGAGGTACGCCGGGTTGCCGTGGTGCTCGAGCGCGAAGGCCCAGGCCGCCCCCACCAGGATCAGCGCCCCGGCCACCACGACCGCCAGGTGGATCAGCGCCCCGACCACGGCGATCGCGAGGCCGGCCGCGGTCACGATCGGCCACACCGAGGGCGCCGGCAGGTGCAGGCCGTGGGGATCGGGCGGCGCCGGCAGCGGTGTGGGCTTCTGCCCACGGCTGTCGCCGTGCTTCTCGCGCCAGAAGGTGTCGCGGCCGTACACGGGCGGGATCGTGTCGAAGTTGTGCGCGGGAGGCGGCGACGACGTCCGCCACTCCAGCGTGCGGCCGTCCCACGGATCGGCGGGAGCGACGGGGCCGCGACGAAGCGACCACACCGCGTTGACGCCGAACAGCAGGATGCCGAGGGCGATGCCGAAGGCGCCGATGGTCGAGACGAGGTTCCAGAACCCCCAGCCGGCGCCGGGGCTGTAGGTGTAGATCCGGCGCGGCATGCCGATGGCGCCCAGATAGTGCTGGGGGAAGAAGGTGAGGTTGAACCCGAGGAAGATCACCCAGAACTGCAGCCGCCCCAGCCGCTCGTCGAGCAGCCGGCCGGTCATCTTCGGCCACCAGTAGTAGGCGCCGGCCAGCAGGCCGAAGAGGCTGCCGCCGATCAGCACGTAGTGCATGTGGGCGACCACGAAGTAGGTGTCGGTCTGTTGCAGGTCCACCGGCGGCGAGGAGTGCATGATGCCGCTGAGCCCGCCGATCGTGAACAGGGCGATGAGGCCGACCGCGTAGTGCAGCGCCACCGTCGGCCGGAGGCGGCCGCCCCACAGCGTGGCCAGCCAGTTGAAGATCTTCACGCCGGTCGGGATGGCGATCAGCATCGTGGCGATCGAGAAGGCGGCGTCGGCCACCGGCCCCATCCCGGCCGCGAACATGTGGTGGCTCCACACGCCGAAGCCGAAGAAGCCGATCAGGATGCCCGAGTAGATCACGACCGGGGCGCCGAACAGCGGCTTGCGCGCGAACGTGGGCAGCACCTCGGAGACGATGCCGAAGGCGGGCAGGATCAGGATGTAGACCTCGGGGTGGCCGAAGATCCAGAACAGGTGCTGCCACAGGTGCAGGTCGCCCCCCGCCGCCACGTCGTAGAAGTGGGTGCCGAAGAAGCGGTCGAAGGTGAGGAAGATCAGCCCGATCGTGATGGGCGGGAACGCCAGCACGATCAGGAACTGCACGGTGAGGGTCATCCACACGAAGACGGGCATGCGCATGAGCGTGAGGCCGGGCGCCCGCATGTTGAGGATCGTCACGATGAAGTTCACGCCGGCCATGACGGACGAGGCGCCCAGGACTTGCAAGCCGAGCACCCAGAAGTCGATGCTCATCCCCGGCGAGTACTGGCGCAGGGTGAGGCTGGTGTAGCCGAACCAGCCCCCGTCGGGAGGCGCGCCGACCAGGAAGCTCGAGTTCAGGAAGAGGCCGCCGGCCAGGAAGATCCAAAACGACAGCGCGTTGAGGCGGGGGAACGCGACGTCGCGGGCGCCGATCATCAACGGCACCATGTAGTTGAAGAAGGCCGCGCTGAACGGCATGATCGCCAGGAACACCATCGTGGTGCCGTGCATGGTGAACAGCGCGTTGAAGGTCTCGGCGCTGACCACCGCGCTGTTCGGCCGCGCCAGCTGCAGGCGCATGATCAGCGCCTCGATCCCGCCGATCAGGAAGAAGGCGAAGGCCGAGACGCCGTAGAGGATGCCGATGCGCTTGTGGTCGACCGTGGTGATCCACGACCACACGCCGCTCGCCGCCGGCGCGTGCGCCCCCGCCTGGTGCCGGAGCAGCGCCGCCTGGGGGGCCGCCATCACTTCAGGCTGATGAGGTAGGCCGCCAGGGCCCGGGCCTCGGCGTCGCTCAGGTTGAGGTTGGGCATCTTCGCCCCCGGCTTGAGCGCCGGCGGGTCCTTCAGCCAGGCGACGACGTTGTCGGGCGTCGTCGGCCACAGCCCGGCCCCGAACAGCGTGCGGCCGCCGAAGTGCGTGAGGTCGGGGCCGAGCGCGCCCGCCGAGACGCCGCTGATGGCATGACAGCCCACGCACGCGCTGCGGGCATAGATCGCCTTGCCCTCGGCGGCGGCGCCGGCGGGGTCGGCCGGCGGGGCCGTCTGGGCGGCCACCCACCGCTCGAAGGCGGCCGGCTCCTCGACGATCACGCGCAGGCCCATGAGGGCGTGGGAGGCGCCGCAGAACTCGGCGCACTGTCCCCAGTACTCGCCCGCGCGCTCGGGCGTCAGCGTGAGGCGGTTGAGCCGGCCCGGGACCACGTCGCGCTTGCCGCCCAGCTGCGGGACCCAGAAGCTGTGGATCACGTCGGGTCCCTCCAGCGAGAGCACGACGGGCCGCCCGACCGGCAGGTGCAGCTCATTGGCGGTGACCACGTCGAGCCCGGGATAGCGGAACTCCCACCACCACTGCCAGCCGCGCACCGTGACCTCGAGCGCGTTCTGGGGCGCCGCCGCCGTCTGAGTGCGGAAGATCACCTGGATCGTCGGGATGGCGATGACGAGCAGGATGAGGGCGGGCGCGATCGTCCATGTCAGCTCCAGCCCGGTGTGGCCGCGGATCTGGCGCGGCAGCCCCGGGGCGCCGGCGCGCTCGCGGAAGCGCAGCAGGATGACCGCGAGCCCGGCGAAGACGACCGCGGCGATCAGCACGCACGCCCACGTGATGATCGAGTAGACGGACAGGATGGACCGGTTGAGGTCGGAGCGGGCGACCAGCGTGGACATCGGCCCGTCCCAGGCGCAGCCGCTGCCGAGCGCCGTCCCCGCGACGAGCGCCGCGCGCGCACAGATGGACCGCCGGCCGCTCGCCCGCGGGGTCACAAGCGTTGACGGTAACGCGCGCGTTGGGCGTCCGCAAGCCGCGGGCGGGCGCCGGGACGCGCGCTTGACATATCAAGATGGGTTGATTAATCTCCAGGGCGTGGCGACGGTGACGGCGAAGAACCTGGACCAGGCGCTCCGCCTCTTCCGCGCGCTCGGCGACGAGACGCGCCTGCGGCTGATCGATCGGCTGCGCGGGGGCGAGCAGTGCGTCTGCGATCTGACCGACGAGCTCGAGGCCGGCCAGTCGCGTCTGTCCTTCCACCTCAAGACCCTCAAGGACGCCGGCGTCGTGACCGACCGCCGCGCCGGCCGCTGGGTCTACTACGCGCTGAATCCGGAGATCTTCGAGGTGCTGGAGAGCATCGTCGGCGAGCTGAAGCCGGCGCGCCGGGGGCTGCGCGTGGCGCGGCCGGCCTGCGATTGATCCGTCCCTGACGCTTCCCGTCGCCGTCATCGGCGCCGGCCCGATCGGCCTGGCCGCCGCCGCGCATCTCGTCAGCCGGGGCGAGACGCCCCTCGTGCTCGAGTCGGGCCCCGCGGCCGGCGCCGCCGTCCTGGCCTGGGGCCACGTGCAGGTCTTCTCGCCGTGGCGGTACAACGTCGACCCGGTCGCGCGCACGCTGCTGGCCGCCGCGGGGTGGACGGGGCCCGAGCCCGACGTGCTGCCGACCGGGCGTGAGATCGTGGAGCAGTACCTCGCCCCCCTGGCGGCGCTGCCGCAGCTGGCGCCGCACGTCCGGTTCGCCACGCGGGTCGTCACGGTCAGCCGCGCCGGCCTCGACAAGCTGGCGACGTCCGGGCGCGAGCTGGTCCCGTTCGAGCTCCGCGCGCGTACCGGGGGAGGTGCCGAGCAGACGATCCTGGCCCGCGCCGTGATCGACGCCTCGGGCACGTGGGGATCGCCCAATCCCCTCGGGGCCAACGGCCTGCCGGGCGCCGGAGAAGCGGAGGCCCGTGAGCGCATCGCCTACGGTATCCCGGACGTCCTCGGCACGGACCGCGCGCGCTACGCCGGGCGCCGGGTCCTGGTCGTCGGCAGCGGCCACTCGGCCTTCAACGTCCTGCTCGACCTCGTCACGCTGGCCGGCCAGGTCCCGGCGCCCCTCACGTGGGCGATCCGCCGCGCCGAGGTCGGCCAGATGTACGGAGGCGGCGCGGCCGATGCGTTGCCCGCCCGCGGCGCGCTCGGCGCGCGGCTGCGCGACGCGGTGCGATCGGGGTGCATCCGCCTCGTGACGGGCTTCCGGATCCGCGACGTGGCCCGCGGGGCCGAGGGCGTGACCGTCGGCGCCGCCGACGGCCGCCGGCTGGGACCGTTCGACGAGATCGTCGGCGCCACCGGCTTCCGCCCGGACCTCGCCATGCTGAGCGAGCTGCGTCTGGGGCTCGACCCCATCGTGGAGAGTCCGGCGGCCCTGGCGCCCCTGATCGATCCCAACGTCCACAGCTGCGGCACCGTGCCGCCCCACGGCGCCGAGGAGCTGCGCCACCCGGAGCCGGGCTTCTACGTGGTGGGGATGAAGAGCTACGGGCGGGCGCCCACGTTCCTCATGCTGACGGGCTACGAGCAGGTGCGCTCGGTCGTGGCTGCGCTGACCGGCGATCTCGACGGCGCGCGCCGGGCGGAGCTGATCCTGCCCGAGACCGGCGCGTGCTCGTCGTCGCCGGCCGCCGGCGAGGCCAGCTCGTGCTGCGCGCCCACGTGCTGTGACTCGACGCCGGCGGTCGTGCCGGTGGTGATCGGCGCGCCCCGCGCCCGTGGGTGAGGCCAGGCCGCGCGTCCTGGTGCTGTGCACGCACAACTCCGCCCGGAGCCAGATGGCGGAAGGTTTTCTGAGGGCCCTCGCCGGCGACCGGCTCGAGGTCGCCAGCGCGGGCACCGAGGCGACGCGCGTGCATCCGCTCGCCATCCGCGCGATGGACGAGGTGGGCGTCGACCTGCGGGGCCACGCCTCCAAGACGCTCGACCGTTTTCTCGGCGAGCCGTGGGACCACGTGATCACGGTCTGCGACCAGGCGGCCGAGCGCTGCCCGCTGTTCCCGGGGCCGGCGCGGCGGCTCCACTGGAGCCTCGAGGATCCGTCCGCGGTCACCGGTGACGAGGCTGAGCGCCTGGGCGCCTTCCGCCGGGTGAGAGACCAGATCGCGGAGCGAGTGCGGACCTGGCTCGCCGGCGAGGTGCGGGTCGCCTGATGCCCGCGACCGCCGCGCCGGACCGGGCGCGCCGGGTGACGGCGGAGGCGCTGGGCACGGCGTTCCTGCTGGCGGCCGTGATCGGCTCGGGGATCATGGGCGTGCGCCTGGCCGGCGGCAACGTGGCCCTCGCGCTGCTCGCCAACACGCTGGCCACCGGCTTCGCGCTGGCCGTGCTCATCGCGGCCCTGGGCCCGGTGTCCGGCGCCCACTTCAATCCGGCGGTCACGCTGGCCGACGCGTCCCAGGGCGGCCTGGCGTGGGCGGACGTCCCGCTCTACATCGCCGCCCAGATTGTCGGCGCGTTCGCGGGGGTGGCGGCGGCGCACCTCATGTTCGCCGAGCCGCTCTTCTTCGCCTCGCAGCGCGTGCGCGCCGGGGGCGCCCAGCTCTTCAGCGAGTTCGTCGCGACCTTCGGGCTGCTGGCGGTCATCTGGGGCTGCACCCGTCGCAACGCCGGCGCGGTCCCGGCCGCCGTGGCCTCGTACATCATGGCGGCCTACTGGTTCACCGCCTCCACCTCGTTCGCCAACCCCGCGGTGACGCTGGCCCGGGCGGCCAGCGACACGTTCGCGGGCATCCGTCCGGCCGACGTGCCGGGCTTCGTGCTGGCGCAGCTGGCCGGGGCCGCCGCGGCGACGCTGCTGTTCCGCTGGCTGGTCCCACCCCCGGCCGGGCGCGCCGGCGCTCGACGGCTGTCGTGAGCCCTGTCACCCTCCGGCTGGCCCGCCCGGACGACGCGGCGGCGATCGCGGCCATCTACAACGAGGGCATCGCCGAACGCCTCGCCACGTTCGAGACCGAGCCGCGGACCGCCGGGCAGATCGCCGCGCAGCTCGCCGACAAGGGCGAACGGTTCCCGACCGTGGTCGTCGAGCGGGAGGGGCGCGTCGTGGCCTGGGCCGGTGCCGGCGCCTACCGGACCCGGCCGGCCTACGCGGGCGTGGCCGAGCACTCGGTGTACGTGGCGCGGGTGGCGCGCGGGACGGGCGCCGGGCGCGCGGCCCTGGAGGGGCTCTGCCGCGCCTACGCCGAGCGCGGCTTCTGGAAGCTCGTCTCGCGCATCTTCCCCGAGAACGCCGCGAGCCTGGCCCTGCACGAGCGCTGCGGCTTCCGCGTGGTGGGCGTGTACCGGCGCCACGGCAAGCTCGGCGACGAGTGGCGGGACTGCGTCATCGTGGAGAAGCTGCTGTGATCAGCCCGCCAGGTCGAGCAGCGTGTGCAGGAGGACGTTGGCGCCGCGCTCGATGGCGTCGGGGTCGCTGGTCTCGTCGACGCGATGGCTCTTGCCGCCGCGCGAGGGAATGAAGAGCATCCCGGCGTCGGTGATCAGCGCCAGGTTCTGCGCGTCGTGGCCGGCCGCCGAGTACAACCGCTGCGTGGCCAGGCCGAGCCGCTTGGACGCCGCCTCCACCGCGGCCTGCACGCGGGGGGCGCACGCCACCGGCGTCGTGGCCGACATCCGACGGATCTCCACCCCGATGCCCCTCCGCTGGCCGACCTCGCGGGCCAGCGCCTCGCAGGCCTCGGCCAGCCGCTCCAGCGTGTCGGGGTCGGGGCTGCGCATCTCGTGGACGATCTCGGCCCGGCCGGGAACGACGTTGCTCGCGCCCGGGTGCACCTGCACGACCCCGATGTTGGTCACGCTGCGCCCGCCGCCGCGCTCGACCACCAGGTCGCGGGCGCGCAGCGAGTAGTCGGCGGCGGCCAGGAAGGCGTCGCGGCGGCGCTCCATCGGCGTGGTGCCGGCGTGGTCGGCCTGGCCGGTGAAGACCAGGCGCGTGCGGCGCACGCCCACGATCGAGTCGACGACCGCGATGGGCACGCCGGCCTCGTCCAGCCGCGGGCCCTGCTCGATGTGCAGCTCGACGTACGCGTGCACGGCGCCCGGCGGCGCCGCGGCTTCGGGCGCCCTGGCGGCCTGGAAGCCCGCGCGCGCCATCGCGTCGACCAGCCGCTCGCCGTCCACCGATGCCATGGTAGGGATCGTCGCGGCGTCCAGCCGCCCGCAGAACGCGCGCGAGCCGAACAGGCTGCCGTAGCGTCCCTCCTCGTCGCTCCAGGCCGCCACCACCAGCGGGCGGCGGGGGGCGGCACCGGCCTCGCGGATCGCCTGCAGGCACTCGAGCCCGGCCAGCACGCCGTAGGCCCCGTCGAGGATCCCGCCCTCGGGCACCGTGTCGATGTGCGAGCCGGTCAGCACGACCGGCGTCGCCGCGCTGAAGCCCGAGGCGCCGAGCCCACCGAAGACGTTGCCGGCCGGGTCGACCCAGCCCTGCAGCCCCGCGGCGCGGACCTCGCCGAGGAGCCAGGCGCGCGCCTCCTCGTACGGCGGGCTCCAGCACGAGCGCGTGACGCCGCCCGCGGGCAGCGCGCCGAAGCGGGCGAGGGAGGCGATGCGGGCGTGCAGGCGCGCGGCGTTGACGGTGGTCATGGGCGAAGAGTATAGGTCATTCGCGAGACCGAGCCGTGACACCGTTGCCCGCGATCACCCCGCCGAGCGCGCGAGGCGTGATGGGTGCCCTCGTCCTGACGGCGGCGCTCGCCGCCGCGCCGGCCATCGTCTCGGCCCAGGTCTTTCTCGCCTCCCGCCCGGCCCCCGGGCTCGCCGTGCGGCCCCTGTTCATCGTGGCGAACGTGTCGTCGGACGCGGCCGACGTCCCGGTCGAGGTCATGTTCAGCCTCGTGATTCCGCCCGACAAGAGCGCGCTGGAGCTCGAGCAGGACCTCCATCTGCTCTGGCCCGGCGAGATCGGGGCGACGGAGGCCGGCGCCGGCCTCGAGCTGCCGCCCGACGTGGCCGCCCAGGTCAGGGTGATCGCGACGGGGCGTGTGCGGCTGCAGGCGCAGCGCCACTACGAGGCGCCGGCCGACACCGAGCTGGTCGCGGCGGGCGCCCCGTTCGTCACCGTGGTCCGCACCGGTGGCCCCATGAGCCTCAGCCCGGCGGCGACGTACATCCGCGTCCCGTGGAGCCCGAAGCTCGCCAACCAGGCCTGGTTGATGAGCATGCACTTCACGGCCCGGGGGCTCGTGAAGCCGCAGCCGGCGACCTGGGTCGGCCGCATGGTCTCCGGCTCGCGCAGCACGCTGGCCCTCGGGTTCAACGACGTCGGCTCGCCGGCGATGTTCTCGATGTACTACTGGCAGCGCGACAGCGTCCTGCCCATCGCCAGCCCCGCCCGGCTGGTGGCGAACTTCGCGGGGGCCGAGCGCCTCGCCATCGACCAGATGTTCCCACCCGCCGCCCGCCGTGAGCCGGGCCCGTCGCCGCAGACGGCCGACGTCGTCTCGCTGTTTCTGACCCCCGCCGAGGGTCTCACCCCGCAAGTGCTGCGGGTCGAGTTCGGCTACTTCTCGCGCCTGCAGTCCTGGGGGCCCGTCCTCATCCCCGCGCTGTTCTTCGCGCTCGGCAACGGCGCCGCCGTGCTGGTGCGCAGCTTCGCCGAGCGCCTGCACCGGCGGCTCGCCGGGTGGCTGCAGCTCGGGCGCCGGCGGGCGTCCGCGACCGGGGTGGACACCGGCACCGTCCTCGCGCGCGAGCAGCTGGCGGCGATCGTCCCCGGTGAGACGACGTACGAGGAGGTGCTCCGGCTCTGCGGCTCCGAGCTGGAGGAGCGCGAGGACCTCGCCGTGCCGCAGCGCAAGACGCTGGTCTACCGCGGCCGGCGCGACGTCCCGCACCGTCGCTGGGCGTGGAGCTGGCTGGCGGCGGTCAGCCACTGGGACGTGGAGCGCCACGAGGTCGAGATCGCCGTGGAGAACGGCGTCGTGCAGAACCTCCAGGTACGCATCGGCCGCGCCCGCCTGGCCCCCTCGTAGCAAGGAGAACGTCATGCCGAACGCGCCGTCCGGAAAGGCCGTGTTCGACGCCGAGACCATGGGCGTCACGCTGCCCCACGAGCACCTGCTCATCGACTTCGCGGTGATGTTCAGGGAGCCGGCCGCCGCCAGCGACAAGGGCCTGGCCTACCAGCCGGTGAGCCTGGCGAACGTCGGCTGGGTGCGGGCTCCGGCGGCTCCTCGTCGAGAACCCCGCCCGCGCGTTCGTCTTCGCCTGAGACCGCCGGCAGCCGCGACACGGACGGGCGGCGCCTGATGCCTCTCGTGGAGCGTGGTGACGCCGCGGGGGGCGGGCGCGGGGGCCTCGGGGCGCCCGCATGGCTCGCCTGTCGCCGTAACTCGCTCCGGGCACGGCTCACTCGGCCCTCCATCCCCC
>DASTOJ010000265.1:0-17062 GCA_035762565.1 Candidatus Methylomirabilota bacterium
GGCGCGGGGAACTTGGTGGTGATGCTGCTGCCCGTCATCACGATCATGTCGCGGCCGAGCAGGCGGCCACGGCGGTTGAGGAGGTTGGCCAGCCAGGCCACCGCCTCGAACGGATGACCGAGCGCGTCTCCGGTCTTGCCCTGCCCGGCGGGCTGCTCGTTGACCCAGCAGCGGGTGACGGCGGCCTCGAGGTCGAGGCCGCGCCAGGCCGTCACCGGGGCTCCGAGCACCACGCCGCCGTTCCACGTGTTCTGGGCCACGAGGGTGAAGGCGTCGAGCGTCCTGTAGTCGGCGTCGCCGTCCTCGACCAGCTCGAAGGCGGGCAGGCAGGCGGCCACCCGGTCCGCCACCGATGCGCGCGTCCAGGGGCCGCCGCGCGCCGGCAGATCGTCGCCCAGGCGCACCGCCACCTCGAACTCCACCCCGAGGTGGTGATAGGCGGCGAGGTCGAGCCGGGCCGGCGAGCGGTGCACGAGGGTCGAGAAGATCGCGCCGGCCGCGGGCTGATCCACGCCGGTCATCTGCTGCATGGCCCTGGAGGTGAGCGCGATCTTCCAGCCCGTGATCTCGCCCCGCCCCGCCCCGGCGAGCATCCGGTGCAGGGCATCCTGGATGCGATAGGCGTCGTCGAGGGGGCTTGCGCGGAGCGCGGCGTCGAGGGGCCCGTAGCGGGCGCGAGTCCGGTGCGTCTCCAGGCAGGCTCGGGCAGCGGACTCGATGGCCTCGGGCGTCAGGCTCGGTCTCCCCGTGCTCCCGCGCCGTATCTTACCCGACGGGCACGCGCTCCAGGTCTCTCACGAAGCAGCGGACGTCGCCGAGATGCTCGTAGCTCTCGGTATGCGCGACGAGTCCTGCCCGCTCGGGATCGACCCCGAGCCAGCGGAGCGCCGCCTCCGTGAGGAGCAGATAGGCGCGCCCGCGCGCCCACCGGTTCTTCAGGAGCTGATGCGCGAGGATGACGTCCACGCCGGCCACCTGGTCGTGGTCCCCGACCATCTGGCGCAGGAAGCGGCCGTGGTGCGCCACCATCTTGAGGTCGAGCGCCGAGACGCTCCTGCAAGCCCGGCACGAGCAGCTCGTGTCGGCCGCCAGCTCGTCCTGCCGGGTCTTGAAGGCGACGAACGCCTCGTCCAGCACGTCGAGGAGCCGGCCGGGCATGACGGCCCGGTCCGGGCCGAGGGCGAAGACCGCGTCGCCCTCCACCTCCTGGATCTCCAGGGGCGGGGAGAGCCGGCGCATGACCGCCTCCAGCAAGTCCGCGATGATCGGCGGTCCGTGCTCGATCTCGGTCGCGGTGACGAACGCCGTGAACCCCGAGATGTCCGCCAGCACCAGCACCCCGTCCTCGGTGAAGGTCTTCATGCTCATGAGACCCCGCAGCCTCACGTGCGTGAAAGTTGGGGGGCTTGGGGGGCCCGTTCGAGGCCCCCCATGTCAATCAAATCAAAACGTCAGCTTGTCGCCGGGGCTGATCGGGAAGACCTGCGCCGATGTCTGCCCGAGGTGCTGCTGGTACTCCTGGGGCGTGCCCTTGAGCACGGGGAACGTGCCGTAATGGAAGGGAATGGCGAACTTCGGCTTGAGCATCGTCTTGGTGGCGAAGGCGGCGTCGCGCGGGTCCATGACGAAGTGGCCGCCGATGGGGATCATGACGAGGTCGGGCTTGTAGTAGTCGCCGATGAGCCGCATGTCGCCGAAGATCCCGGTGTCGCCCATGTGGTAGAGCTTGAAGCCGTTCTCGAACTCCACGATGAAGCCGCACGGCTCGCCGCCGGGATAGGTCGTGGACTTCTTCGTCGCCGCGTCGGTGACGGTGACCTCGGACGAGTGCTCGGCGCGCACCTGGGTGATCGTGATCTCCGGGCCCGCGGGGTTCACGCGGCCCCCCTTGCCGAAGCGGACGGCCTTGTCCGGCTTCACCCAGCCCAGGTCCACCAGGGTGGCGATGAGGCCGGCGGGGCCGAGCACGGTCGCGCCGGTGCGCTCGGCCAGCATCCGGACGTCGCCGGTGTGGTCGCCATGACCGTGGGTGACGAGGATCATGTCCACCTTGCCGAGCGCGTCGAGGTTCTTGTACTGCTGGGGCGTCTTGGGGTTGTTCGTCAGGAAGGGGTCGATCACGATGACCTTGCCGGTCGTGGACGTGAGCTTGGTGGCGGCCTGGCCGAGCCAGTGCACCTCGACCTTGCCGCCGGCGGCCTTGGCGGCGGGGGCGGCGGTCGGCGCGGAGGTCGCGCAGCCGGCGGCCGCGATGGTGTAGGTAAGGGCGCCGGTGAGCTTGAGGAAATCGCGGCGGTCGAGTTCCATGGGACCCTCCTTGGCGCGGAACGATACCACGAAACGTCAGGGTCGCTCAGGAGACCCGGAAGGCGTTCATGGCCGTCACCAGCGCCGGAGTCCCACCAAACAGGTACGTGACCTCGACCGTCTCCTGGATCTCCGCCTCGGACGCGCCGGCCGCCCGCGCGCGGCTGGCGATGTTCGCCACGCCGTCGGGGTGCGACTGCAGCGCGTCGACGAGCATGGTCATGAGGTGCTTGTACTTGGCCGGGATGGCCCCGTCCTTCAGGATGCGCTCGCGCTGGGCCAGGTAGGAGTCGACGAACTCCGGGTCACGCGCTTGCAGCGGCTGGATCCACGGCGGCAACGTCGCTGGCGGCATGGGCGCCTCCTTCGTTGGGGTGACTGTCGCACTCGCAGCCGGTGAGGTATGGTTGCCCTGGCCCGAGCCCCTGGATTGTAAGCCGACGACGAGGAGCCGAACATGCCCAGGAAAGAGGTCGTCAAGGCCGAGCTGGCCAGCGCCAACCCGAACTTATCGCCCGCCACGCGCTTCGGCAACCTCGTCTTCGTGGCCGGCCAGACCGGCCGTCACCCGAAGACCGGGCAGCTCGGCAAGGACGTCCGCGAGCAGACGCGCAACACGCTGGAGCGGATCAAGGTGGTGCTCGAGGCCGCCGGGACCTCGCTCGACAACGTGCTGACCGCGACGACGTACCTGACCCGGCGCGAGGACCTGGCCGCCTACAACGAGGAGTACGCCCGGTACTTCCCGCACGACAAGCCTGCCCGGACGACGGTGACCGTGGCGTCGCTGAACGCGCCGGAGCTGCTGATCGAGATCACGGTGACAGCCTGTATCCCTGGCTGACGCGGCGCTCACCGCAATGAGCGGAAAACATCCAGCCGCCCCGGCATGCCGCGGGGACACGGCTGGGAAGACGCAGGGTTTCAGCGCGTTGATGAGCCCGGCCGGCGTGGCGTCGTCGTTGCACGCCGCACGACCGGCATGTCGGCGACCACCCGTTCGAGCACAGGCCGCTGCGTCGAGGTGCAGGGCCCCGACGAGCTGACGCTGGCGACCGCCCCCGCGCTCGGGCAAGCGGTCGCTCGCCTGTTGCGCGAGCGGCCGTCGATCCTCTGGTTGAATCTGGAGGCCGCGAAGGTCGTGGACGCCGTGGGCCTGGCCGTGGTCGCGCAGGCCGTCCATCGGGCCGGCGCGACGGGTGCGCGGTGCGTCGTCTTCCCGAGCCACACCGTGTACCGCGGCCTGTTCCAGGTCCGCCTGCTCGATCACCTACCCATCGACAAGCGGCAGGCCTGGGAGCGCGGAACCGCCGACGTGGTCGTCGAGGTGGAGGGCACCCCGCCCTCCCTCGGCGCGGTGCCGGTCGGCCCCGGCCTCCGCCTGGCGCGACCGACGTGGGACGACCTCCGGCTGCTGGAGACGTGGGCGCACGACGCCGGGCTGGGCCGGATGGTCGGGAGCCAGCTCCTCGAGCTGGGCCGGCACTTCGGGGCCTACGATCCCGACTTCGTCGCCGCCTGCCTCGCGTCGCCCACGTCGCTGATGTTCCTCGTCCACCCCTTGGCGTCCTCTGCGCCGGTCGCCGGCTTCGTGCGTCTCTACGGCATCAACCTCGGCCAGCGGCTCGCTTTCCTCGAGACCGTGATCGCCCCGCCCCGCCGCCGGCGGACGGCCTGGGGCGTCGAGGCCTCGCGGCTCATGGCGCGGTACGCGATCGACGCGCTCGGGCTGCACCGGCTCGAGACGAAGGTCTACGCCGACAACGTGCCCTGCGTCAACGCGCTCCGCCGTCACGGCTTCACGCTGGAGGGGCGCCTGCGCGGGGCGCACGTCCGCGGAGGAAGGCGCTCCGACGTCCTCGTCTTCGGGATCGTGGAGCCGGAGATCAGGGCCGGGCTTCCGGGCGACGTGCCCCGGATGACGCTCTGGCCCGACGAGCGCGCGTAGCCTCGCCGTCAGAGCAGTTCGACAGGATCGCCGACGGCCACGCGACCCCCCTGCACGACGTGCGTGTCCAGGGCCAGGCGGCCGTCCATCTCCCGGACGATCCGCCGCAGGACGCCCGCGTCCTGCGCGAGCGTGTCGGGGTCGTACGTCGTCATCACGCACCGCCCGCGCAGCTCCTGGAAGGCGACGATGGCGTCGCCGACGCGGGCGCGGCGCCCGGGCCACGCGCGCTCGGCCAGGCCGTCCACACCGCCGACGAGAATGTTCGGGCGGAAGCGCCGCCGATCCAGCCCCAGCGCGTCGATTGCCCCGTCGGTGGCGACCAGCAGGGGCAGCACGTCGAAGCGGTCCGGCCCGTCGTCGCGCGCCAGCCTGGCGCCGGGGCCGGCGGCCGCCTCGATCGCGGCGGCCACGGCCGGCGCCGTCCACGGCAGGCCATCGACCAGGGGTTCGCCGTCCGGGCCCAGCGTCCCCTTCAGCCCGAGCAGCCGGGGTGACGTCCGCGAGGTCACGGTCCGCCCCCTGGTGTCGTACACCTGGACCACCCGGTCGCCCGGGATCCCGGCCGCGGAGACCTCGACGACGTCCAGCTGCTCTCCGGCGAGCGACTTCACCGGATAGCGCCACAGCTCTGCGACCCGCATCGTGATGCGCGCCCTCCGTGTCCATCAGATGCGTCCCGGCCGCCGGCGGATGCCGCCGCAACTACCCGGGGATACCTCACCCAGCCCCTACGTACGGGGGATCGACAGCCGGCGCCGAAACTTCTCGTGCTGCGGGGCGTCATGAGGGGTATACTGCCGGCGTCTGGTTCGATCGTCGGTTCACCTGCGAGCCGCTCGTCCTGCTCAGACCGCGTTTCCCCGGCCTGCTTCCGCATCGTGGGGCGTGTAACCCGAGAGCGGAAGACTGACCGGGCGCCCCGCCGCGCTCTGAGGAATTCGACCGATGTCGTTCGCAACCTTCGACCTGCACACCGACCTGCTCCGTGGCCTTCACGGACTGGGCTTCAGCGAGCCCACCCCCATCCAGACCAAGGCGATCCCGCCCGCCTGCGCGGGCCGCGACGTCCTCGCCTGCGCGATGACGGGCAGCGGCAAGACCGCCGCGTTCCTGCTGCCGATCCTCCAGGCGCTGCACGGCAAGCCCCGCGGCGTCACCCGCGCCCTCGTGCTCGCCCCCACGCGCGAGCTGGCGGCCCAGATCGACCAGCACCGCCGTGAGCTCGGCCGCTTCACGCCCGTGACGGGCGCGGCCGTCTACGGCGGCGTCGGCATGGAGCCGCAGGAGAGCGCGATCCGGCGGGGCGTGGACATCCTGGTCGCCACGCCGGGCCGGCTCCTGGATCACCTGGGGCGGCCCTACGCCCGGCTCACGGGCATCGAGGTGCTCGTGCTCGACGAGGCCGACCGCATGCTCGACATGGGCTTCCTGCCCGACATCCGGCGGATCCTGAACGCCCTGCCGGCCGCCCGGCGACAGACCCTGCTGTTCTCGGCCACCCTGCCGCCCGAGATCACGGCGCTCGCCCGCGAGATGCTGCGGGAGCCGGCGCGCATCGACGTCGAGCGCCCGGCGGCGCCGGCCGTCGGCATCAGCCACGCCGTCTACCCGGTGAGCCCGGAGCTCAAGCTGCCGCTCCTCGTCGAGCTGCTGCGCCAGCCCCAGGTCCGCAACATGCTGGTGTTCACCCGCACGAAGCACCGGGCCAACCGGCTGGCCGAGGGGCTGCTGCGCCGCGGCGTCAGCGCCGACCGCATCCACGGCAACCGCAGCCAGGCGCAGCGGACGCAGGCGCTGGCGGCGTTCAAGGCCGGCAAGACCCGTGTGCTCGTGGCGACGGACGTCGCCGCGCGCGGCATCGACGTCACCGGGCTCAGCCACGTCGTGAACTTCGACGTGCCGGCGGCACCGGACGACTACATCCACCGGGTCGGCCGCACCGCGCGCGCCGGCGAGGTCGGCGACGCCGTCACGCTCGTGTCCTCGGCGGAGGAGGCGGACCTGCGCAGCATCGAGCGCGCGGTCGGCACGCGGATGCCGCGGCTGACCGTGGCGAGCTTCGACTACACGGCGCGCACGGCGGAACGGCTCGAGGTACCCCTGGCGGAGCGGATCGGAGCCATCCGGGCCCGCAAGGCCGACGGGCGCCCGAGGTCGCGCTACGGCCGGGGCGGCGTGTGGCTGAAGGGCAGCTTGGTGTAGCGCACCTTGTCGACCGCGATCGGGCCCCGCGCGGCTAGGCGCAGGCCATGGCGTACACCTGCGTGGCCCCCGCCGGCAAGGGCCGCTCGGCCCAGCTCACGCCGCCATCCTCGCTGGCGAACACCTCGCCGCCGCTGGTCGCACAGTACATCCGCCTCGGCTGCCGCTCGTCGAAGGCGATGGCGAACATGGTGGTCCTGGGCTTGACGCCCATGTCCACCCGCGTCCAGCTCGAGCCGCCGTCCCCGCTGCGGAACAGCACGCCCGCCTCGCTCTGGAAACTCGCCCCCGCGGCCACCCAGATGGTCTTCGGATCACCGGGGACCTCGCGGATGTCACGGCAATAGGTCTGCCCCTTGGGGTTCAGCGGCTCGAGCCTGGCGCTGGCCCAGTGCAGGCCCTGGTCCGTGCTGCTGAACAGGCCGGCCCGGCCGATGGCCAAGACCGTCCCCGGCCGCCAGCGCCCCACGAGCACGCCGTGCATGTCCACGGTGTCGTCGTTCACGTACTGGCCATGGCTCATGTTCTCCCAGTGCTCGCCGCCGTCGAGGCTCCGGATGACGCCTCCGACCTCGACGGCGCCGTAGACCTCGTTGGGATTGGCCGGATTGGCCGCCAGCTCCAGCACACGCTTGGCCGGGTTGGCCCCGGGAGCCACGCTGACCTCCGGGAAACGGACGGTCACGGGAAGCTGCTGCCAGCGCTCACCGCCGTCTTCACTGCGGAAGATCTCGCAGTTCTCGTAACCCGCGTACAGCACACTCGAGTCACGCGGATCGAACAGCAGAGACCAGACGGGCAGGCCGTGATCCGGGATATCGAGCTTCTCCCAGTGCTCCCCGTGGTCCGCGCTCCGGTAGGGGCCGTGCTGCGTCCCGACGTACACGGTGTCGGCGTGCTCGGGGTGCGTGGCGATGGCCCGGATCGCGGGCGCCTCGGGCAGGCCGCGAGTCGCGAGCTCCCACCGATCATCACCCACGGCCATGCGATAGAGGCCGGACTGGACGGGCCGGCCTGGAGCGGTCTCACCCGCCAGGCCGACATACACATAGGGCGTGCGATTCGTGGTCATCGCGTGTCCTCCCGTGACGCTGCTCGCTTCACGTACACCGTGTCGTCTTTCACCTGTACCGCATACGTGGGGACGTCGGCCGCGACGGGCCCGCCCAGCGGCTTGCCGGTGCGCACGTCGAAGGTCGCGAAGTGCAGCGGGCACTCGACGACGTGGCCCTCGAGGGTCCCCTTCGACAGCGGCATCTGCCGGTGACCACAGGCGTCCCGCAGGGCGTAGAAGGTACCGCCGACGTTCGCGAGCAGCACTCGCTCCCGCTCGACGACCACCCACCTCATCGCCCCCGGCGACAGCTCGGACGCCGTGGTCACCGGCACGAAGCCGTCCAGCATCCCGGGCGGACTCGGGCCGACGGCTAGTTCAGCTCGAAGCCGAACAGCCGCGCGGCGTTCTCCGACGTGATCTTGCGGCGCTCCGGCTCGGGAACGCCCGCGAACATCCGAGCCAGGAAGTCACGGGACTTCGGCCAGGTCGACTCGGCGTGGGGGAAGTCGCTTCCCCACAGCATGGTGTCGACGCCGATCGCGTCGCGCAGCTGGACGCCGAGATCGTCCTCCATGAACTCCACGAACATGTTGCGGCGCCAGTAGTCGCTCGGCAGCAACCCCTCCTTCGACCTCCAGCCCTTGGTGAACACCGGCCGCTCCCGGTACGTGAAATCCATCTGCTTCAGCCAGTGAGGGATCCAGGCGGCCTCGTGCTCGACCGAGCCCACCCTCAGCTTCGGATACCGGTCGAAGACGCCCGCGAAGATCATCGCGGACAGCGAGTAGCGCACCCAGTAGTCCGTGGTCGACCGGCCCGCCCCGGTGAGCTCACCGAGGTTCATCGTGAACTCGCAGCCCGGGACGCCGCCGCGCGGCGTGCCGATGTGCAGCAGCAGCGGAAGCCCGAGGTCCTGCGCGGTCCACCAGAGGCGGTCGTAGATCGGATGACGATACGGGCGGTCGTCCAACGGCGAGACGGGGATGAAGGCGCCCACCAGCCCGAGCCTGGCGCAGCGCTCGAGCTCCTGCGAGGCCTCCTCGACGTCGTCGACGTTGAGCATGGCGATGCCCTTGAGGCGATCGGGGACGGGCTTGCAGAAGTCGGCGATCCAGTCGTTGTAGACGCGGCAGATGGCCGTGAGCATGGCGCTGTCCGGAATGCGGTACCAGAAGAGGCCCTGGCTCGGCTGCAGGCACGAGCCCCACACCCCATCCATCTCGTTCTCCTTGACCATCGCCTGCGGATCGTACGCGCCGAGCCTGACGTCCTCCCACGTGCCCAGAAAGTCGATCTGCGACGGATCCTCGAACCGCTGTCCGGCCTGAATCACGGCGCCCAGAGTGCCGGCCTGTTGCCCGTCGATGACCCACGCGTCGAACTTGCGACCTTTGGGCGTTTCCAGCCGCTCCAGACGCGGCGCCCGGTCCCGGAACCGGGGCTCGATCCGGGCCGTGTACAGGTCCGGCGGTTCGACGATGTGCGAATCGGCCGAGATCAGCTTGTACGTCGTCATCGACCCCTCCTCCACGGTCAGGACGGGAGCCCGTAGTACGCCGCGCAGTTGTCCCACAGGATCCTGCGCTTGCTCTCCTCGGAGATGGGCAATCGGAGAAATGACTCCACCGCCTTCGGGAACTTCGAGTCGCCGTGCGGAAAGTCCGTCGAGAAGACGATCCGGCCGTCGCCGATGGCGTCGATGACGTGCTTCACCGGCTCCTCGTCGCACTCGACCGACACGAAGCACTGCCGCTTGAAGTAGGCGCTGGGGGCCATCGTCAGCTCGCGCGCATAGATGTCGCCCAGCCACTCCCAGTGCTCGTCCATGCGCCAGAGCAGGAACGGCACCCAGCTGCAGTTGCCAGGAAGGCCACCCGCAGCCTCGGATGGCGCTCCAGGATGCCGCCCGCGCAGAAGGCGCCGGCGGTCAGCATCTGCTCGACCGGGTGGGAATAGACGTGCTTGAGCATCGTGTTGGCTCCGAACTGCTCGCCCACCTGCCGGAGCAACATCGCCCGGAACCCGAGCTCCCGCACACCGCGCCGGGCCTCCGCGACGGCATCGTCGACGTCGAACGGCGAGATCATGCCGCTTCCGAGCAGGCGCTCCGGGTTCTCCTGGCAGAACTCGTGGAGCCAGTCGTTGTACGCGCGCGCCATGGCGGCGGCGAGCCGAGGGTCCATGTCCGGGATCGCCAGGGCGAACAGGCCGCGCGAGGGATAGACCACCGCGACGTCGATGCCCTCATGGCTCACCTCCGTGCGCCGCGACCGTAACGCCCGACGGCATCGTTGTCAAAGGGATCGCGTCAGGCGGCTGACCGTCAACCCTTCGAGAGAAGGATCGCGGCGAGCTCCGGTGGGCTCACGGGCTTCGTCAGGTGCGCGTCGAATCCGGCTTCCTGGGCCCGGCGCCGGTCGCTGGCGCGCCCATACCCGGTGATGGCAACGAGCAGGAGCGCATCACCTCCCGGCGCCGAGCGTACCGCCCGCGCGACCTCATAGCCGTCGATGCCTGGAAGCCCCAGGTCGATGAGGACGACTTCCGGAGGCTTGAGGCGCACGAGCTCCAGCCCCTGCGCCCCACCCGATGCTTCCTCGACCCGGTGGCCCCACGACTCGAGCAATAGCCGCAGCCCTTCGCGGAAATCGGCGTTGTCCTCGATGATCAGGATGTGGC
This sequence comes from Candidatus Methylomirabilota bacterium, assembly GCA_035762565.1. Lineage (GTDB taxonomy): Bacteria > Methylomirabilota > Methylomirabilia > Rokubacteriales > CSP1-6 > AR5. Next base: position 10,197 of record DASTOJ010000265.1, read on the forward strand.
GGGCACGGGAAGCGGTCACCCCGGCCGCGATCGGCTCCGCCTCCACGGCCGCGTCCGGGATCCGTGGCAGCCGCACGACGAACTCGCTGCCGTGGTTCGGGCCTGGGCTCGATGCCGACACCGTACCGCCGTGGAGCACCACCAGGCGCTTGACGATCGTCAGGCCAAGGCCGAGTCCCCCCGCCGAGCGGGCCACGGTGTGACTTCCCTGCACGAAGAGATCGAAGATCAGGGGGAGGAGGTCTTGGTGGATGCCGACGCCGGTGTCCCGCACGGTGAGCACCGCATCGGGCCCGTCGGCCGCGACCGTGACGTCCACGCGACCTCCGGGTGGGGTGTACTTCACGGCGTTGTCGAGAAGGTTCGTGATGACTTGCTGCAGGCGGGTAGCATCGCCTTGCACTCTCACCCCGGCGCCGCTCACGGAAATCACGTGCTGGCTCGCCTTTCCAGCCTCGTGGAACGACGCGAGCGCCCGCGCCACCACATCCCGGAGATACTCGGGCTGCGTGTGGAGCCCCATTTTGCCGGACACCAGCTTCGAAACGTCGAGCAGATCCTCGACGAGGCGCGACAGGTGTCGCGTCTGACGGACGATGATCCCCCTGAGTGGCGCGGACGTGTCGTCGGATTTGCCACGAGTGTCGAGAACGTGGATCGCCGTGGTGATCGCGCCGAGGGGATTGCGGAGCTCGTGCCCCAGCATCGCGACGAACTCGTCCTTGGCTCGATTGGCAGCCTCCACGCTCTTCAGATGCAGGGTCAGGATCTGTTCGTTCTTGCTGCGCAGACGCTCGGTGACGTGCAGCAGGATCTTGAACCCGATCTCGGGATGGGCCTCGGCGAGGCTGAGAAGCGCCTCCCGCTTGATCTCCAGGACCACACACGTCTCGCGGGCCCGGACCGTCGCCGAGCGCGGCCGCCGCTCGAAGAAGCCCATCTCCCCGAACGTTTCGCCTCTCCGCATGACCGACAGCAAGATGTCCTGGTCGCCGTCGACAGACAGCAGGGCGTCAGCCGACCCGGATCCGATCACGAAGATCGAGTCGCCGGGCTCGCCCTCCCTGATGATCAGCGTACCGGGCTCGTACGTGTGCTCGCTCGATGCCTCGTCGGTGACGAGCCATTGGCGAGTCTTCTCCTCCTGCGTGGAGAGGAAGGAATCGTGCCGGAGAAACTCGCCCCAGTCGAACGTCTTCACGGTCCACCCCGGTCGAGTGGCTCGAACCTACGCCCCGGTCGGCCGGGCGTCAAGTCGACCGCGCCGAGCGGCGCCTCATGCCTTCGCCTCCTCAGAACAGCGCGCACAGCAGCAGATGGGTCGGCAGGTAGACGACGACCGGGAAGAACAGCATGAGCAGCGCCAGGTAGGCCCGGGGGCTGATCCGCGTCTGCGGCTTGCTCCCGAGGCCGTACACCCAGTTGACGTTGTCGGCGGGATCGGTCAGCGCGTAGGTCGCCGGCAGCACGACGAGCGCCACGACCGTCTGGAACGCCCAGGCGCGGCGGTCGTAGCCGAGCCGATGGACCATCCACGTCAATAGAATCGGCAGCACGACGTGGAAGAGCGACAGGGCGCGGAGGAAGAGCGGCTTTCGAGCGTCGAACATGTAACCGCTGAGGCCCAGGACGTGGCGGCCGCTCAGCAGGCGGCCGAAGAAGTCCGCGTTCCAGGCGAGCTCGGGTAGGGCGATCGCCAGCGTCATCATGCTGGCCAGGAGCGAGCTCTCGAGCCAGAGGGCGACCGCCGTCGTGAGGAGCGCGATGTCCGAGAACCACAGGAAATTCCTCGGCCCCCAGTGAACCCAGTAGACCGGCACGAGAACGCAGAGGAACAGCGTGTAGAGGATCTTGATCCACAGCGGGATCAGCTCGCCTGCCACGGGTCGCTCGAAGAGGCCCCCGCCCGGGATTCTACCGCCCCGGCCGCCGGGGCTGCGGCACTCGCTCGGGCGCGGTACGCTGGCGTGGTGAGTGTCGCGCGGTCCACTGGCTGGAAGGTCCAGCGCGAGATCGTCCTTCTTCTCGCCTGGGGCCCGGCGATCCTGCTGCAGCTCGCGCACCCCCTCGTGGCCCAGGGCATCGCCGACCACAGCGCGTTCCGCAGTCAGCGCCACGGCCGGCTGCGGCGCCTCTTCGGCACCGTCGACGCCATGCTGCAGCTCTCCTTCGGCACCGAGCCGCAGGCCCGGGCGGTCCTGGCGCGCATCAACGGCATTCACGATCGCGTGAACGGCCACCTGTCCGGGGCCGCCGGCGGCTTTCCCGCCGGAACACCGTACACGGCCCATGACCCCGCGCTGCTCGCCTGGGTTCACGCCACGCTGCTCGACATGAACCTGCGCGTGTACGAGCGCTACGTGGGCCCGCTCTCCGTGGAGGAGAAGGACCGCTACTGCGCCGAGGCCAGCGCGATCGAGGCGCCGCTCGGCATTCCTCCGGGGCGCCTGCCGCGCAGCTTCGGGGAGCTCGGCCGGTACATGGACGCCATGCTCTCGAGCGGGGCGATCACCGTCACGGACAACGCGCGCATGCTGGCCCGCGACGTCCTGTATCCCCCGGCCCCCCGCCTGGCCGCGCCGGTCCTCTCGCTGGTGCGCCTTCAGACCGCCGGCCTGCTGCCGCCGGGGATCCGGGAGGACTACGGCTTGCCCTGGAGCGCACGGAGGGAGACGCTGCTGGGCGTGTCCACCGGTCTCGCTCGCACGGTGCTCCGGGTGACGCCGCCGATCATCCGCCGCTGGCCGGCCGCGCGCCGTGCCCATCGACGGACCGTCCGCTGAGCGCGATGCATCCGACCACCTGGTGGACTCCCCTCGACGACGCTTGCGCGCTGCACGAGGGCCAGACCGGGCTCTGCTTCGTGCGCATGCGCGAAGACGACCACGTCGTGCTCACGACGTACGGGCGGTCGTCCGGGTTCTGCGTCGACCCGATCGAGAAGAAGCCGCTGACCCACTTCCTGCCCGGGACGTCGGTGCTGTCCTTCGGTCGAAATCCCGGGAGATGGACACGCTGGCCGCCGCCGCCTCGCCGGAGCAGATCGCCGAGGCGGCGTTCCGGCTCGGCTGCCGCAGCGTGGCGTTCACGTACAACGACCCCGCGCTGGATCGTGGAGCACCTCGGCCCGGACGTCCCCGTGCACGGGAGATCGCACTGACGAACGGCCATCGCCACGCCTACACCGGCAACGTCCGCGACGTCGAGGGCCAGTCGACCCGCTGCCACCGGTGCGGCGCGGTGCTCACCGAGCGCGACTGGTACGAGCTGGGCGCCTGGCGTCTCGACGCACGCGGGCGATGCGTGGCGTGCGGCGAGCCGTGCGCTGGCGTCTTCGAGGGAGCCCCGGGTCGCTGGGCGCCCGCCGGCTGCCGGTGCAGTTGCGGCCCGGCCATGATGCCGGCGCGACGCCCGGCGCCCCTGGGACCCGGGCTCAGCGTCGTGCGCTGATCTCGACGATCACCGAGGGCACCGACCCGGGCTGCTGCCGCGCCTGCCTGCGCCAGTCGTAGTCGCCGTCCCACGCCACACCGTTGTAGAGGATGAAGGCGCCCGGCGGGACCGCCACGCGCTGGTGACACGGAAAGGCCCTGGGCTGGTGGCCGGGGGGCCGGCCAGCGTGCCAGATTCGGCATTGGCCGGGCGGGGGATAGTGACCCGGCGGAACGTGCACGCGTCGAGGCGCCACCACGACGACCGGAGGCGGAGCCACCGCGACGACGGGCGGCGGCGCCACGACGACCGGAGCCGGCTGCACGACGACTGGAGTCGGCTGCACGACGACGGGCGTGGGTGCCGGGGCAACCGCCACGGGCGCGGGATGCGTCGCTCCGGCCCCGGTCGTGTAGCCGCGCCCGGACATGCACGCGGCGTACGCCCTCTCGTACCCTTCCTTCGACTTCGAGTACTTGTAGGCGCCGCCGGCCACGCCACCCACCACGCCGCCGACCACGGCACCCGTGGCCGCCCCGCGGCCGACGCTGCCTCCGCTCGCCGCGCCGACTGCGGCGCCGCCGCCGGCACCCAGTGCGCCGCCGATGAGCGTGCCGACGGCTGCGCCCGTCACCGTCTCGGCGACGGGATCGTACCCCGTCTGCTGCTTCGCCCACGCCTCGCAGTGAGCCGTGTCACGGGACATCTGCCCGGCGCTCTGTCCGCCGGCGGGATACGCGTGTACGCTCGGTCGGGGTGGCGTCGTCGCGCACCCGGTCCCGAGCCCGATCAGCAGGGCGCCCCATGCCATCAGCCGCTTCATGCGCTGTCCTCCTCGGCGTGCCGCACGGGCAATTCCCTTGCCGAGCGCGAGGAGCGTGCAGGGACGGGCGTCGGAGGCTGCTCTGGTTCGATAGCGCTTGAGGTTACACGTCGGGGCCCTGCTTCCGCCTCTGAGCGAACCTGTCAGCCTCGCAACGCGACGCGTGCCACCGTGTCTCACTCGCCCCCGCGTTGTGGCGGACACCGGCCGTCGGGCCGAAGCGCGAACCCGAGTAGCCCAGCGCCGCCAGATCCGTAGCGAGGGCAGAGGCGCACCTCACCCCCCGCCGCGGACTCCGAAAGGTTCTCGCGGGCGTACGGACGCCTTGCCGGGAGGGCTGATGCTACAAGGGGGTCGGGGGGAGAAGAAACATGACGACGGACGTCTTCGACGCCATTCGCACGCTCCTGGCGGTGCGCAGCTACCAGAGCACGCCGGTGCCCGATGCCCTGGTCCGGCGGATCGTCGAGGCCGGACGCCTCACGGGCAGCGGGATGAACGGGCAGCCGTGGCACTTCATCGTGGTTCGCGACGCCGAGACGCTGCGCAAGCTCGGCGCCCTGGCCTCGAGCGGGCCGTACGTCGCGCAGGCCCCGCTGGCCATCGTGGTGGCAACGGAGAAGAGCCGGTTCGCGGTCTCGGACGCGAGCCGCGCGATCCAGTCCATGCTGCTGACGGCGTGGGCCGAGGGCGTGGGCTCGAACTGGGTGGGCTTCGGCGGGCTCGACAAGACCAAGGCCCTGCTCGACATCCCCGCCGGTCTCGACGTGCTTGCGATCCTTCCGTTCGGCTACCCGGCGCGCGCGGTGGGAAAGGGCAAGAAGCAGCGCAAGCCGCTGCGCCAGGTGGCGCACCTCGAGCGGTACGGCCGCCCGTTCGAGTGAGGGCGATCCGCTCGCGAAGTAGACGCGATACGGGCCGCTGCGCAGAACCGTCGGCCCGCTCGCGCAGCGACGTGACCCATGACAGGACGCAAGGCATCGAGGGGACACGGATCAATGCGTCGGATCGCAGACAGTCGCGCTGCATTCGAGGCGACCCTGGGAGAGGCGCTCGACCTGCGATAGCATGCGCCCATGCCGCCGCCCCGCTCCATCCTCATCGACCGGTTCAAGCGACTGCCGCGCCGGTCGAACGACGCGTGGCAGGGCGGGCTGGTCCGTGCGCGAACGTGGATCGAGGAGCCGGACGCCGGCGTGCGGCGGCCCTGGGCGGCCGTCTGGGTCAGTCTCGCGACCGGGATGATGAACGTCCAGCTCGTCCAAGGCGCTGCCGACACCGACCACGTCCTACAGGTCTTGGTCGACCTGGGGCTGAAGTCCGTGCGCTGCCGGCCCGCGCGCCTGGAGGTGGCCGACGCCACGCTGGGCGCCCGGCTCGCGGAGGCGCTGGCCGACCCCGAGCTCGAGGTGACCGTGCGTGCCGACCTGCCGGCAGTGGATCAGATACTGCGCACGATGGAGGCAGAGACGAGCGATCGCCCGCCCCTGCCCGAAGCGCTCGAGGCGCCTGGCGTCACCGTGGAGCGGATGCGGGCCTTCGCCGAGGCGGCGTGCGAGCTCTATGCGGCTGCGCCGTGGCAGCACCTGCGCGACGAGGATCTCATCCACGTCGAGGCGCCCACCGTCGCATCGGGCCTGCGTCAATTCACGGTACTCGGCGCGGCCGGCAACACCTTCGGCCTCGGCTTCTTCGGAGGCCGGCGGGATTTCGAGGCCGTGCACGCGTCGCCGGATCCATCGACGCTCCTCGGTCGAGCCGGCAAGTGGACGGTCCTCTACGGCCCCATCGACGAGATGCCGTTCGGCGACGCCGATCTCTGGGAGGAGCAGCGCCTTCCCGTCGCCGGCCCGTCGGCCTACCCCGTCGCCATGTGGTACGGCCCCGAGGGCCAGCTGCGCCGGCCGCGGGCGCGCGAGCTGACCGAGGTGACGGCGATTCTCCAGGCGCTCGGCCGGACCAGCGAGGCCGAGATCGACCGCGGCCGCTGGAGCCACGAGGTGCCCGCGCCGGACGGGCAGGTGACCGTCACGCTGGCGATCCCCGAGCTACTGGCGCCGATCGACGCGCCGCCGCCACGCCGCGCCGGCCCGCCGGACCGCCGGGCGATGGAGCGCGTGACCGCCGAGGCGCAGCGCTTCGTCCAGGACACGCTGTTCGAGTCGCTGGAGGAGGCCAACGCCGCACTGCGGGAACGGTTCTCGGGACCGCTCGACGAGCTGCCGTCCACGGCGACGACGCCGCTGGAGCAGGCGCAGGACGTGATGTACCAGGCGTTCGACGCGCGCGGGCGCCGCCGCGTCCTCCTGGCCCGCAAAGCGCTCGAACTCTCCGCCGACTGCGCCGACGCCTACGTGCTGCTGGCCGAGGAGAGCCGCGGGCCGGAGGGCTCCCTCACGCTCTACGAGCAGGGCGTGGCCGCCGGCGAGCGGGCGCTGGGCGCCGAGGTGTTCGCGCAGGAGGCCGGACGCTTCTGGGGGATCGTCAGCACGCGGCCCTACATGCGTGCGCGGCTCGGCCTGGCCCGGACCCTCGAGGACCTCGACCGCCGCGACGAGGCGATCCCGCACTACCGCGAGCTGCTCCGGCTCAACCCCGGCGACAACCAGGG
>DASTOJ010000266.1:0-18209 GCA_035762565.1 Candidatus Methylomirabilota bacterium
GGCCCGCAAGTACTGGCGAGTCGGTGCCTTCGAGATGCACCGCTCGATCTCGAAGAAGAAGTTCGTCGAGTCGCTCCAGCGCCTGGTCCCCGACCTCAAGTCGGAGGACATCGTGCCGGGCGGTGCCGGCGTGCGGGCCCAGGCCGTCCGCCCCGACGGCTCGCTGCTGGACGACTTCAGCATCGCGACCGGCCCCGACTCCATTCACGTCGTGAACGCGCCCTCGCCGGCCGCGACGGCTTCCTTGGCGATCGGCCGTCATATCGCGACCCTGGCTGGCGAGACGTTCCAAAAACCCCTCTGTTGACAGGGGTTTGCCGATCAGTTACAGTGTCGCCCCATGATCAGCGTGCCCGCGCGCCGCGTCAAACAATTCGGCGTCGAGTTCTACCAGGCCGGCATCACCGCCAAGGACATCGATCGGCTCGTCAAGTTCGAGGTTCTCGGCTACAGCGGCGGGCCGCAGGCCGAGACGCCCAAGGCCAAGCGCAGCGCGGCCCGGGCGCGCGTGAACTGGGACATGCTGGAGAAGCGGATCAGCGAGAGCGAGGCCGCCTACCAGCGGCCGGTGATCCGCCGCAAGATCGACGAGCTGGCCGCCTACTACCGTGAGTGCAAGGACGCGGCGACGCTGCCGGCCATCCCCGGCGCGGTGATCATCACCTCGGAGAAACGCTTCACGTTCACGCCGGTCGCGGGCCACCACGACCTCGGCCTCCTGCAGATCCCCGAGGAGCACGGCGTGCTGCGCGTGCTCGACGGCCAGCACCGGCTGCTCGCGCTTCACGCGCTCAGCCAGAACGGCGAGGCGGCCGGGATCGAGGTGCCCGCGGTGCTGTTCGACTCGCTCGACGCGCGCCAGATCGTCGAGCTGTTCGTGACGATCAACGCCAAGCACACGCGGCTGAACCCCTCGCACATCATCAGCCTCAGCGGGCGGAAGCTCTACCCCGACCCCAACCAGGCCCTCGCCCACGACGTGATCCGCTCGCTCAACGAGGACGACACCTCGCCGCTGCACGGCGAGATCAAGATGCTCGGCACCGGCCGCGGGCGCGTGAGCCAGGCGCCGCTGGCCGAGGAGATCGTCGATTTCCTGGAGACCGTCGAGAAGGTCGGCGGCGGCGCCAAGATCCAGGAGGTGCGCTCGCACGCCAAGCGCTTCTTCCTCAACTACATCAAGGCGCTGTCCACGACGTTCCCCAACGCCTGGGCCGGCCGCAAGTATTCCATCAAGACCGGGGCGGCCCTGCGCGCCTTCATCCGCGCCGCGCCCGACGTCATGGCCCGCGCCCGCGAGGTGCGCCGCGACTCCTACGACCTCAACGCCATCCGCGAGGCCATCAAGCCCTGGGGCGAGCGCCTGCGCGACCGCCGCTTCGAGACCGAGGGCGAGTGGAAGCTCAAGCTGACCGGCGGCACGCGGGGGACGGTCGACACGCTCACACGGGAGTTGCGGGAAGCGCTTCGCTAGTTCGCTCCGCACGGCGCGCGCGTACAGCCCGCTCGCCCGAACTCATCGCCTGCTCTCTCGACCGGTACCGCCTCGCTCAGCCCGGGATGGCGACGCACACCAGATCCAGGAAGGTGTCGGCGATGCGCGCGGGCAGTCCCGGTTCTCGGCGCGCCTTCGCCCAGCCGAGGTCGTGCCCGGCGGCGATCGACAGTACCCGCGTGGAGGCGGGAACGAGCGCGCGGGCCGCTTCCAGCTCATCGGGGGTGGCGAAGGGGTCGGTGGCGCCCTGGACGAAGAGCGTGGGGACGCGCAGCTTCGGCCAGTGGGCTGTTCGAAGGTCTTGGGGCCGGCCCGGCGGGTGGAGCGGATAGGACTGCAGGAGCAGCGCGCTCGCCAGCGCCGGCTCCTCGGCGAGCAGCATCGAGGCCTGGCGGCCCCCGTAAGAGTGGCCGCCGAGGAACAGGCGTCCGCTCACGCGCGTGCGCATGACGCAAAGCGCCGCGCGCAGTCCCTCCCGGTCGCGAGCGGCGCCGGCGGGCGAGGGCGCGCCGCGCGCACGGGCCTGGCGAAACGGGAGGTCGCAGCGCAGGACGCTGACCCCGCGCCCGGCGAAAGCCTCGGCCACGGCGACGAGCAGGGGCGTGTCCCTGCTGCCGCCGGCGCCGTGGGTGAGGACGAGCCCGTCGGCGCCGGCCGCGAAATGGAGGAGGCCACGGACCGGCGGGTCGCCGGGAACGTCGAGGCGCTCGACGTTCACCGCGCTCAGCGGCTGGTGCGGTCGGCGGGGAGCGTGGCGGAGCCCGTCTGCGAGGCGGGGTCGCGCGGGAGCCAGCGGCCCGAGTCCACGGCGGTGAGGAAATCGAGCACCGCGCGGTTGAAGAAGTCAGGCTCCTCGAGGTTGATCGCGTGGCCGGACTTGGGGATCACCACCAGCCCGGAGGTCCTGATCGTGCGCTTCATGAACAGGGCCGGCTCCAAGCAGGGCTCGTCCTCGTCCCCCGTCATGATGAGCGTGGGGACCTCCAGCCGCTCCAGCTCGGCTTCCAGCTCGAACACGGACGGGCGCTGGCGCTGCACGCCACGCAGGGTGTTGGCGTGGCCCAGCGCGGAGCCGGACGCCAGGCGATCGTGGAACTCCTGCCAGCCGACCGGGTCCTTGGTCATGAACTGCACGCGCGTCGGCCCCCGCGAGTAGAACCCGGCCACCGCCGCCATCCCGGCGTCGAACTGCCCGACGAGGTAGTCGGTGTCGGCGTGGAACTTCGCCCGCTCGGTGCCGCTGCCATAGCCGGCGCCCCCCACGGTGAGCGAGCGCGCGCGCTCGGGGAAGGTCAGGCCGAAGTGCAGCGTGGCGTAGCCACCCATCGACAGGCCCACCACGTGGGCCCGGTCGATCCCCAGGCGGTCGAGGACCGCCCTGATGTCCTCGGTCGCCCGCGCCTGCGAGTAGCGCGCGGGATCCGCGGGCACGTCGGAGGGCGGATAGCCGCGGGCGTTGAAGGCGATCGTGCGGTAGCGGCGGGCGAAGAACTTCACCTGGGGGGCCCACCCCCGGATGTCGTCGGCGAACTCGTGGACGAAGACGATCGGCGTGCCGGCGCCGACCTCTTCGTAGTACAGCTTGACTCCGTCGTCGGTGGCGGCGGTCGGCATCAGGCCCTCACTCGCTCCAGGGGAAGTTCACCTCGAGGATCTCGAACGCCTTGTTGCCGCCCGGGAGCTGGGCGGTGACGGTGTCGCCGACGCGCTTGCCGATGAGCGTGCGCGCCAGCGGGGCCAGCACGGAGATGCGTCCCCGGGCCGGATCGGCCTCGTCGGAGCCCACGATCCAGTAGCGGACCTCCTTGCCCTTCTCGTCCTCCAAGCGCACGGTGGAGGCAAACGTGATGCGATCACCCCCGGTGGGGGGATCGATCACCTCGGCGGCGCCGACCTTGCCCTCCAGCTCGTTGATGCGCCCCTCGGTGAAGCTCTGCTTCTCGCGAGCGGCGTGGTACTCGGCGTTCTCCGACAGGTCGCCGTGGGCGCGCGCCTCGGCGATCGCCTTCGTGATCGACGGCCGCTCCACGCGCTTGAGCCGCTCCAGCTCCTCCTTGAGCTTGTCGTAGCCGGCGCGGGTCATCGGGGTCCGAGGCATCGCCATGCGGGCTAACTTAACACGAGGCTGGTAATGCGCTAGGCTTGGTGGGCCGTGACGCCTGCCGCGCGCGCGATCGGCTCCGCCCTCCTGCTGACGGCCCTCCTGGGGATGACCGCCTGCAATCGCACCCAGGCGGAGCAGAGCAAGTCCGCGCCCGGTCCCGGCGGCGCCGCGCGGCCGCCGGCCCCCGCCGGCGCCGTCCGGCCGATCGCCGTCAACGTCATTCCCGCCCAGACGCGCGCCGTGCAGCGCACCGTGGAGACCAGCGGCAGCGTGCTGGCCGGTGACGAGGTCCAGGCCCGGTCCGAGCAGCCCGGCACGATCGCGCGGCTGCACGTCGACCTCGGCGACCGCGTGGCCGCCGGCGCCGTGCTGGCCGACTACGACCGCCGCGAGTTTCAGCTGGCCGTCGACCAGGGCCGGGCCGATCTCGGCGTCGCCCAGCAGGCGCTGGCCCGCGCCCAGGCCACCGCGGTCGCCAGCGAGGCGGCGCTGCGGCGCGCGCGCGATTCGAAGCCCTTGCTCGAGGCCGACGTGGCGCGGGCCGAGTCGCAGTTCGAGTTCATGCGCTCGGAGATGGAGCGCACGCAGGCCCTGCACAAGCGTGAGCTGATCGCCGCCCGCGACGTCGACAACGCGCGCAACCAGCTCAACATCGCCGCCGCGCTGGCCGCGACCGCGCGCACGATGGCCGCGCAGTATCCCGACCAGGTCCGCTCCGCCGAGGCCCAGCACAATGCCGACCTCGCCGCGGTGCGCGCGGCCGAGGCCCAGGTCAGGCAGCGCGAGGCGGCGCTCGGCCTCGTGCAGAAGCGGCTCGGCGACACGACGGTGCGCGCGCCGCTGGCCGGGCTCGTCGCCCGCCGCCACGTGAACCCGGGCGAGTTCGTGAAGGACAACACGCCGCTGTTCACGATCGTGGTGGCCGATCCGCTGAAGTACGTCGGCACGGTGCCCGAGCGCCAGGCGCCCGACCTCAAGATCGGCCAGGCGCTCAGGCTCACCGTGGAGGCCTTCGGCGAGCGGGTCTTCACCGGCGCGGTCACCCGGGTGGCGCCGGCCGTCGACGTGGCCACCCGCACGCTCACCGTCGAGGCGCGCGTGCCCAACGCCGACGGCGCGCTGCGTCCCGGCTTCTTCGCCAAGGGCCACGTCCTCCTCCGCGAGGACCCGGCCGCCGTCTTCGTGCCCAGCGAGGCGGTGACCTCGATCGCCGGGATCACCAAGGTGTTCGTGGTGGCCAACGGCAAGGCGGTCGAGCGGCTCGTGAGGCCGGGCGCGCGCCAGGGCACCTGGGTCGAGATCCCGGGCGGCGTCAAGGCCGGCGAGACGGTCGCCGTGAGCAACCTGGCCGCGCTTTTCAACGGCGCCCCCGTCGAGGCGGCGCCACCCCGGTAGGCCGTGCTCGAGGTCTTCGTCCGCCGGCCGGTCTTCACGACCATGCTGCTGGTCTCGCTGGTGGTGCTGGGGCTCGCCTCGTTCGCCCAACTCGGCGTCGACATCTTCCCCAAGGTCGACCTGCCCACCATCACGATCACCACGCGCCTGCCCGGCGCCTCCCCCGAGGAGATCGAGAGCCAGATCACCAAGCCGATCGAGGAGGTCGTCAACACGATCGCGGGCCTCGACGAGCTGCGCTCGAGCACGATCGAGGGCCAGAGCCAGGTCTTCGCCACCTTCATCCTGGAGCGCAACGTCCAGGAGGCCGCCAACGACGTGCGCGAGAAGGTGAGCACGGTGCTGCGCAACCTGCCGGCCGGCACCGAGTCGCCGGTCATCGAGAAGGTCGATCCCGACTCGGCGCCCGTGCTGGCGGTGGTCGTCTCCGGCCAGCGCTCGCCGCGCGAGATCACCGAGATCGCCGACAAGCGCATCAAGCGCCAGCTGGAGACCGTGAAGGACGTCGGCGCCATCACGCTCATCGGCGCCCGCCGGCGCGAGATCCAGGTGCTGGCCGATCCCGACCGGCTCAACGCCCACGGCCTGTCCATCCAGCAACTCAAGGACGCGCTCGCCCGCCAGAACGTCGAGATCCCCGGCGGGCGCCTCACCGGCGGCACCCGGGAGGAGGGCGTGCGCACGCTCGGCCGCATCGAGACGCCGGAGGGGTTCGAGGACCTGGTCGTCGCCGACCGCCAGACGGGGCCCGTGCGCGTGCGGGACGTGGCGGCGGTGGTCGACGCCGAGGAGGAGCCGCGCACGCTGGCCCGTCTCAACGGCCGCAGCGCCGTCTCGCTCGTCATCCGCAAGCAGTCGGGGACGAACACGGTGGCGGTGGTCGACGGGCTGAAGGAGCGGCTGGCCGAGATCCAGAAGGGCCTGCCCCAGGACATCAAGTTCGACATCGTGCGCGACCTCTCGCGCTTCATCAAGCGCTCCTTCCACGAGGTGCAGGACCACCTGCTGCTGGGCGGCCTGCTGGCCAGTCTCATCGTGGCGGTCTTCATCGGCAACCTGCGACTCGTGGAGGGCCTGGCCGTCGCCGGCATCGCGGGGGCGGTGGCGGCGGCGTTCGTGCTCGGCGACGCCGCGCTGCTGCTGAAGGTCACCGGCGCGGCGATCGTCGTCACCATGGTGTTCTTCGCCTCGGTGCGGAAGCTGCGGCCGGCTTTCGTGGCGGCGCTGGCCATCCCCTGCTCGATCATCGCCACCTTCACGGCCATGCGCATGGCCGGCTTCACGCTGAACAACCTCACGATGCTGGGCCTGTCGCTGTCGACCGGCATCGTGATCGACGACGCCATCATCGTGCTCGAGAACATCTTCCGGCACGTCGAGGAGGAGCGCCGGCCGCCGTTCGAGGCGGCCATCGTCGGCACCCGGGAGATCGCCCTGGCGGTGACGGCGACGACGGTCTCCCTCGTCGTGATCTTCCTGCCGGTGGCGTTCATGGGCGGCCTCGTCGGCAAGTTCTGGAACTCCTTCGGCCTCACCGCCACCTTCGCGATCATGGTCTCGCTGCTCGTGGCCTTCACGCTCACGCCGATGCTGGCGGCCCGCATCTTCCAGGCCCCGGCCGGCGGGCCGGCGGCGGGGCCCGGCGGCCACGGCGCCAGCAAGTCCGGCATCTACCACACCGTCGAGCACGGGTACGAGCAGCTGCTCGGCTGGTGCCTGCGCCACCGCTGGGTCGTGGTGGTGGTCTCGCTGGGGATCCTGGTCTGGGGCTGGTTCCTGCTCACCGGCTCGCGGCTGGAGTTCGTCGTCGACGACGACATGAGCGAGTTCGAGGTGGTGGCGGAGGCGCCGCCGGGCGCGTCGCTGGAGCGCACCGCGGAGATCATCGCGCGGATGGAGGAGGCGATCCGCGGCATCCCGGAGGTGGTGACGCTGTTCGCCACCGCCGGCGTCCGCGGCCAGTTCCAGTCCAACGTCTCCGACATCTCGATCTACGTGGGGCTCCAGCACCTCAGCCAGCGCGCGCGCAGCCAGGATACGATCAAGCAGGAGGTGCGCCGGCGGCTGGCCGCCTTCCCCGGCACGCGGGTGAGCGTGCAGCAGATCGGCCTCATCGGCGGCGGCGGCTTCCGGCAAACGCCGTTCAACCTGATCCTCCGCGGCCCCGACCTCACCCGGCTGGAGCAGTACGCGCGCGCCGTCATCAAGGATCTCGCGGCCCGGCCGGGTTTCGTGGACACCGATACCGCCCAGGCCTACCGGCAGCCCGAGATCCAGGTCCGCGTCGACCGCCACAAGGCCTCCGACCTGGGCGTGCGCGTCGACACCGTGGCCGCCACGCTCCGCACGATGGTCGGCGGCGAGAAGGTGGGGTTCTACCGCGAGCTGGGCGAGCAGTACGACGTGCGCCTGCGGCTCAAGGAGGAGTTCCGCGCGCGGCCCGACACGCTGCGGAGCCTCTACGTGCCGGCGCGCGAGGGCCAGCTCGTCCGGCTTTCCAACCTCGCCGCGCTCGAGGCGGGCACGAGTCCGGGCCAGATCGAGCGGTACGCCCAGGAGCGCTCGATCACGATCATCTCGAACCTGTACGACAAGCCCCTGGCCGACGCCTTCCGGGAGGCGTTCGTGTCGGTGCGCGCGCAGCAGATGCCGCCCGAGTACGGTATCGTCACCTCCGGCCGCGGCAAGCTGCTGCAGGAGGCGATCCGGAACTTCCTCATCGCCCTGATGCTCTCGCTGGCGTTCATCTACATCGTGCTGGCCGCCCAGTTCGAGTCGTTCGTGCACCCGGTGACCATCATGGTCTCGATGTTCCTGGCCATCCCGTTCGGCCTCTTCACCCTGCAGGTGGCCTACAAGCTCGGCGTGCCGACGGCGACGCTCAACATCTACTCGATCATGGGCCTGTTCCTGCTCATGGGCGTGGTGAAGAAGAACGCGATCCTCCAGGTGGACTACACCAACGTGCTGCGCGCGCGCGGGCTGTCGCGCCTGGAGGCCCAGATGCAGGCCGATCGCGCGCGGCTGCGCCCGATCCTCATGACGACGCTGGCCATCATCGCCGGCATGCTGCCAGTCGCGCTGGGCCGCGGCGACGGCGCCGCCTCCCGCGCCTCACTGGCGCTGGTCGTGGTGGGCGGCCAAGCACTCTGCCTGCTGGTGACGCTGGTGGTGACACCGGTGATCTACTCGATGTTCGACGACCTCAGCGGCCTGCGCGCGTTCGCGCGCGTGCGGTTCCCGCGCCTGCGCCGCCGGCGGCCCCGCTGGCTGACGCGCGAGGACCTCGGTCCACTCCGTCCGTCCGACTCCCCGGCCCGCCAGTAGCCGCCGACGGTAGCAAACCGGGTGCCGGCGACCGCGATGGCGGGCACCTTGCTCGGTTCAGGCCTCGGCGCGCGATGGTCGTCACGTCGCGCGAAGGGGAGGAATCATGCGTTCAGTGTGTGGAATCGTCGCTGCCGTGCTGCTGGCGGGCGGCGTCGCCGCGGCCTCGGCGCAATCGATCGAGACGGGGACCGTCGTCCGGATCGATCCGCAATCGAGCGTCGTCGTCCTCGAGGACGGCCGGATGTACCGGGTTACGCCGAGCACGGTGCTCGTGGTGGACAACCGGCCCGCACCGATCACCGCCGTGCGTCCCGGCCAGCGCGTCGTGATCCAGTCCGGCGAGGTGGTCATGCTGCGCGACGGCCAGTACGTCACGGTGAGCCCGCCCGCCGCGGTGGTCGCCCAGCCGGCGGCGGTCGCCGCCGTCCCGGCCGGCGTACGGCAGACCGTTCACGGGCGAATCGCCGATGTCGACTCCAACGGGGAGGTGGAGATCAGGACCGATCGTGACACCTTCGAGGTCAAGGTCGCCCCGGAGGTCCTGCGGCACATCAAGAAGGGTGACAACGTCACCATCGACCTGACCATCACCCAGCCCGGCGCGCCCTCGGCGCTGCCCAGGTAGTCACCCGGCCCGGGTGGTGGTCTCGGCCTGACGGGCGAGGCGCCGTGGGAGGCGCCTCGCCCGTTCAGCCGCCGAGGTCGATCAGGACCTTCATCACCGGCCCGCCGCGCAGCGCCTCCTCCATCCCCTGCTGCAGCGACTCCAGCGGGATCCGCCGGCTCACCAGCGGCGCCAGCGTGACCGCTCCCGAGGCGGCGAGGCCGATGGCCTCTTCCCAGTCCGCCCGCGAGTACAGGCGGCTGCCGTGCATGGTCAGCTCGCGTGCGAAGAACCGGTAGAGATCGACGGGCAGCGGCTCGCCGTGGATCGCCACCATGCTGATCGTGCCCCACACGCGGACCACGTCGGTCATCGCCCGCACGGCGGCCGGATTGCCGGTGACCTCGAACACGACGTCGGCGCCGTCGCCGCCCGTCCACGTCTCGACGAACGCTTTCAGATCCTGGCCGGGACCGACGACGTCGAGACCGAGCTTGCGCAGGATGTCGACCCGGAACGGATTCACCTCGCTCACGACCACGCGGGCGCCCCGCTGCCGGGCGACCATGGCGATGAGCGCGCCGATGGGGCCGCCGCCGAACACCAGCACGGCGTCGCCCGCCGTCACCTCGGCCCGGCGGACGTCGTGGGTCGCCACCGCCAGCGGCTCGATCATCGCCGCCTCGTCGTCGCCGAGCGTGGCGGGCACCCTGAGGAGATTCGCGGCCGGCACCGCCCAGTACTCCTGCATCCCACCCGGCTCCTCGACACCGAGGACGCGCAGCCGATAGCAGAGGTAGGCGCCGCCCATGCGGCAGGCCCGGCAGCCGCCACAGGTCTTGAGCGGCTCCACCACCACGCGCTCGCCGGGGCGAAAGCCGGAGTCGGCCGGCGCCTCGGCGATCTCGGCCAGCGTCTCGTGGCCGATGGTGCCGCCGAGCGGGATGCGGTGGTCGAGGTGGCCCTGGAAGATGTGCAGATCGGTTCCGCAGATGCCCACCCGCCGCACCCGCAACAACGCCTCGCCCGCCGCCGGCGCCGGCATCGGCGTCTCGCCGATGCGGAACCGCTGACCGCGCTCGTAGAAGGAGGCACGCATCAGCCGCGCCTCGCCGGCTGTCCCACGAGCTCGATCTTGGCGTCGGCCCGCGCCGCCAGCACCCAGCGCTCCCACGCCTGGCTCTGCTTCTGGCCCGTCAGCTCGCGCATGAGCTTCTCGCGTTCTCCCGGCTCCACGGTTCCCGCCGGGACCCGCTCCAGTACCCTGACGACGTAGTAGCCCTGCGGCGTCTTCACCGGCGGGCTCGTCTCGCCGGCCGGCGTTTGCAGCACGGCCACCTGCACGTCGGCCGGCAGCTTCTCGGCCGGCTTGGCCCGCGAGAAGCGCGGGGTATCGCCGTAGGCGGCGCCGACCTTCCGGGCGGCGGCTTCGAGGTCGCCGCCCTTCGGCTCCGCGGCCAGCTGCCGGGCGCGGTCCGAGGCGACCGTGTCCGCCTTGCGGCGCTTGACGGCGGCGGTCACGCGGTCGCGGACCTCGGCCAACGGCGGAGTGCCCGGCGCGATCGACTCGGTCACCTTGAGGACGACCCACCCGGCCGGAGTCTTCACCGGAGGTGTGACGCCTCCCACCGCGAGGCCGAACGCGGCCTCCTCCAGCGTGTCGCCGCCGGCCGGCATGCCGGGCGGGCGCCCGATCCTCGACATCGTCGTCTCGACCGGCGCGAGCTTCAGGGTCTTGGCCTCGGCCATGAAATCCTGGGCGGCCTGCAGCGCGGGCTTCACCTCGTCGGCCCGGGCCTTGGCGGCGCGGTCGGCCGCCTCGGCGGCCAGCCGGTCGCGGATCTGCGGCGCGACCTCCTTGAGCGACTTGCGCGAGCCCTCCCGGACGTCGGTGACCTTGATGGCGTGGAAGCCGAACGGCGTGCGCACGGGCTCGGCGCTCAGCTCGCCCTTCTTGAGCGCGAACAGCGCCTTCTCGAAGTCGGGCACCATCGTGCCCGGGCTCACCCAACCCAGCTCACCACCCTTGTCCTTGGAGCCCGGGTCCTCGGAGACCTCGCGAGCGAGCCTGGCGAAGTCCTCGCCGGCCTTCGCGCGCTTGATCAGGGCGGCGATCTTCTCGCGCGCCTTGTCCTCGGCCTCGCTGCCGCCCGTCTCGCCCACCCGGACCAGCGCGTGGCTGACCTGCACCTCGCGCGGCTGCTCGAATTCCTTGACGTGCTCGGTGTAGTACTTGTCCACCTCGGCGTCGCTCACCCTGGGCGTGAAGTCGCCCGGGACCAGGGTGACGTACTGCACCCGGCGCCGCTCCGGCTGCTTGAACTCGTCGCCGTGGGTCTTGAGGTACTCGGCGACCTCGTCGTCGCCGGCGGTGGCGGCCGCCACGAGCGGGGCGAGGTCGACCCGGGCCCAGGCGGCCCGCACCTGCTCCCGGCGCAGGCCCCACGCGTGCTCGACCTCGGCGTCGGTGACGCGCACGCCGCCGACGATCAAGCGCTGCACCTTGCGCATGGTCAGGTAGCGCCGCAAGTCATGCTCCGCTTCGACTCCGCGGATCTGAAGAAACCGCCGATACCTGTCCATCGAGAAGCGCCCGTTGTCCTGGAACTCGCGCATGGCGTGCACGGCCGCGTTGAACTCCTCGTCGCTGAGCCCGAGCCCCTCGGCCTGGGCGCGGTGGACCACCGCGACCTCGGTGACCAGCTCGTCGACGACCCGCTGGGGCAGGCCGAGCTGCTCGGCCAGCTCGGGGGTGAGGCGCCCCGGCTGGCCCTGCGAGTACATCTCGAGATAGCCCTGGTAGCGGTTCTGGTACTGCTTGCGCGAGATCGTCTCGCCGTCGACCGTGGCCACGGTATCGGCGCGCGAGGCGCCCTGGTCCACGCCGCTGGCGCCGAAGACGAACAGCGAGGCCACGAACGCGGCGATCACGACCAGCAGGCCGATCTGGAGGCCCCGGCGATAGCGGCGAATGAGCGTGATCATCGGAACTCCTTGTCGACGTCTCCCGGCTACTCGTCGCGCTCGAGCGGCGGCAGGCGCGGTGTCCGGGCGGGGGCCTCCTCGGGCACGACCCGGCGGGCCACCGTGATGAACCCGGTGTGCGCCACCATGCGATGGAATGGCCGCACCGAGGTGCCGTCGATGTTCCAGGGTCGGACCAGTGTCTCGAACGTCTCCACCAGCGCCCAGGTGCGCTCACGGTTCAGCGCCTCGGCGATCTGGTGAGACTGGATGATCGTGGGGACATAGGACATGAAGATGCCGCCGGGGCGGAGCACGCGAGCGATCGCCTCGGTGAGCTTCCACGGCTCCGGCAGGTCGAGGACGACGCGGTCCACCGGCTCCTCGTCGCCGATCCCCTCCTCGACGGGCCCGAGCCGCACCGTGAGGTTGGTGACCTCACCGGCCCGCATGTGGATGTTGGCGAGCGCGCGGCGGGCGAACTCCTCGCGCTGCTCGTACGTGATGACGCGGCCCTCCGGGCCGACCGCGCGCAGCAGCGCCAGCGTGAGGGCGCCGGAGCCGGTGCCGGCCTCCAGCACGCGGCAGCCGGGGTAGACGTCGGCCCAGAACAGGATCATGGCCAGGTCCTTCGGATAGATGACCTGGGCGCCTCGCGGCATCTCCAGCACGAACTCGGCCAGCGTGGGCCGCAGCGCCAGGTAGCGCAGCCCCATCGAGGAGCGCACCCAGGAGCCCTCCGGATGGCCGATGACCGCGTCGTGGGAGACCCAGCCGCGGTCGGAGTGGAAGGTCTCCGACTTGCGCAGGAAGATCAGGTGGCGCTTGCCGCGCTGATCGATGAGCAGCACCTGCTCGCCGTCCTGGAAGGGCAACCGTTCGTTCACGCCGCGGCGTCGCGCGGGGCCGGCAGGAATCGCGTCAGCACGAACGCGACCAGCGGCATCAGCGCACTGATCCAGAGCGCCGTGGGCACGCTCCACCGGTCGGCCACCCAGCCCAGCGCCGTCACGCCGGCGCCGCCGAGGCCGATCGCGAAGCCGACGATCAGCCCGGACGCCATGCCGGCGTGGCGCGGCAGGTACGCCTGCCCCAGCACGACCGAGACGGAGAAGCTCGACGTGAGCACGGCGCCGAACAGCCCCAGCATCACGAAGGCCACGAACCCGCCGGACAGCAGGAACAGGGCCCCGAACGGCAGCGCGACCAGCAGCACCCACTTCATGAACGTCCGGGGGCCCACACGGTCGGCGATCGGCCCGGCCATCACCGTCCCCAGCGCGCCGGCCCCCAGGAACACGAACAGCACCGCGCCCACCAGGCGCGGATCGGCCTTGAGCGTGTCGACGTAGTAGAAGGGCACGAACGTGGTGAAGCCGAGCGTGGTCCACGCCCGGACCGTCACGACCAGGATCAGCAACGCCATCGCGCCCGGCATGTTCACGCCCTCGCCCCGGCCCCGGGCGGCCGCTCGCGGCCGGGCCGCCTCGCGGTTGAGCATCGGCAGCGCCGCCAGCAGCAGCGAGCCCACCAGCAGCGAGGGCACGACCAGGCCCAGCGTGCCGCCGGTGCCGAGGCTGGCGAGCAGGAACGCCGCCAGCGCCGGCCCCACCGCGATCCCGGCGTTGCCGCCCAGCGAGAACCACGACAGCGCGGTCGCCTTGCGGTCGCCGGCCACGCCGGTCGCCGTCTTGTAGCCCTCCGGATGCCAGGCGGCGACACCGAGGCCCATCACCATCACGAGCGCGAGCACGGTCGCGTAGCCGGGCGCCAGCCCGACCAGCGCGATGCCGGCGCCGGAGACGAACACGGAGACCGGCAGGATCCAGCGCCGGGCGAGCCGATCGGAGAGGTAGCCGAACAGCGGCTGGATGATCGACGACGTGAGGTTGGCCGCCAGCATGATCATCGCCGCCTGCGCGTAGGTCAGCGCGTGCGCCTGCTTGAGAAAGGGCAGGACGGCCGGCAGCGAGCCCTGGGTCACGTCGATCACGAAGTGGCCGAGGGCCAGCAAGCCGATGAGCCTGGTGTGCGGCTTGACGCGCTCGGAGGCGGCGAAGAAGCCGGTCGCGGCGGCGCCGTCCAGGGCCGCCGGCTTGGAATCAACCATGACCTGCCAATGGTACACTACCGCCGCCATGGAGCCCCCCGCGCGGGCCGCCGGCGCGCCGGGACGCCTCGCGATTCGCGAGCTGGGCCACGTCTCGCTGTTCGTCCGCGATCTCGACGCCACCCGCCGCTTCTACCGCGAGGTCCTCGGCCTCGCCGAGACCGGCACCGGCAAGGACGGGCGCATCGTCTTCTTCTCGGCCGGCGTCCGCCACCATGACCTCTCCTGCGAGCGGGCGCGCGCCGAGGGTCCCGGCCCCCAGCCCAAGGGCGTGCCCGGGCTCTACCACATCGCGTTCGACGTCGGCACCACGCCGGAGGACCTGGCGGCCGCCCGCGGCTGGGTCGAGTCGCACGGACTCACCCCGTTCGGCGAGTACGACCGCGGCTTCTGCATCCGCGACCCCGACGGCCACGAAGTCGAGCTCTACGTCGCGTAGCGCGCGCGTCGGGCGCGCTCCGGTGCCGGGCAAGTAACCGCGTGGCCCTCGCCGCGCCCGCATGGCTCGCCTGTCGCGGCACGCTCGCTACGGACCGGACGAGCGCGAGCCCCCATCCCCCAGAGGGGGCTGGGCCCCTGGTGAGTCGAATCGCCGATCGCGCGCTCGCCCGGTCCTGCGCTCGCGCACGCGACAACGGCTCGCCATGATGGCGCGGCGGGGGCCACGCGGTTACTTGCCCGGCACCGGAGCGCGCCCGGGCGTTGCCCGCGGCAGTGACGGATCGGATCAGGCGCGAGCAGGCTCCACGTCGATGAAGTAGAGAAGGTCCAGCAGGCCGGGCGAGCGGCCGAGGTGGGTCAGCATCACGGCGGCCTCGCTGCGGTGCTGGGTGGCGTGGTTCACCTGGTGGAGCATCTGCTGCCAGAGCGGATAGGCCCAGCGCTCGCCCTTGAAGTTCCGGTAGGCGACGGTCTCGCCCAGGCGGGCGTCGGTCAGCCCGGCCGTGAACGCCTGCGTGGCCCGCTCGATGTCGGCCCATCGGGCGCGGACCGATGCGAGGTCGGCGAAATCGCCGCCGGCCGGCATCGTCCTCGGCGATCTCCCCTGCCAGCGCTCGAGGTAGAGCCACTGGGCGGCCATCGTGTGCACGAGCGTGTCGCGGATCGAGTCGTAGCTGGCGCCGCCGCCGGCCACGAACTGCTCGACACTGAGCCCGCCCGCCGCGGCCAGGACCTGGGTGTTCGCCCACGCGTTGTAGCGGTACATGGTCCGGATCGATTCGGTGGTCATCGCAACCTCCCACGTGAGCGACGCGCGCCTGCCGACCTTCTCAATGAGTCAGCGTGAGATCGTCAGGCGCTCCCGCCCGTAGTGGTCGGCGTCCGCCCACGGCCGGCCCTCGGCGAAGCGCGAGGCGCGGAACGGGCGCAGGTCGAACGTAGCCGACCGGCCGGTGACGACCCACTCCGCCAGGCAGCGGCCGATGGCGGGCGAGGTCTTGAACGAGGTGCCGGAGTCGCCCAGCATCCCCCACAGCCCGTCGGGCCCGAGCCGGTCGATGATGGGCCGTCCGTCGGCGCTCATCATGATCATCCCGGCCCAGCCGCCGCGCATGAGCGCGCCGCCGAAGGCGGGCCAGCGCGCGCTGAGCGCGGCGCGGCAGCCGTCGACGTAGGCCGCGTCCGGCCGCTCGTCGAACGCGTCGGGATCGGCGTGGCCCGCCCCCAGCTCGACACCGATCAGGGTGCCCGCGCGTCCCTCCGGGCGCATCCACGCCTTGTGCACGGCGTCGATGACCGCCGGGTGCCGCTGCGTGAAGCCGGCCGGCCAGCGGAAGATCGCGACCTGCACGCGGTGCGGCGCCAGCGGATAGTCGAGGCCGAGGGGCGCCAGCAGCGGCGTGGACCAGGCGCCCGGCGCCAGCACCACGGCCGGCGTCGCGATGCGGCCGGCCGTCGTCTCCACCCCCGTCACGCGGCCTCCGTCGGTCATCACCCGCACGGCTTCCACGCCGGTCTCGATCCGCGCCCCCCGCACGCGCGCGCCCTCGGCGAATGCGAAGGCCGTCGCCGCGGGATCGGCGAAGCCCGAGTCCGGCTCCCAGGCGGCGGCGCCGACGTCGTCGACGTTCACGCCGGGCAGGATGGCCTTCACCTCGGCGGGGGAGATCGCGCGGGTGCCGATGCCCAGGCGCTGCTGGCGCTCGACGTTGCGCCGGAGCGCGGCGGCGTACCCGGGACCGACGAGCTGCACGAAGCCGACGCCCTCGAAGCCGCAGTCGCCGCCGACGATCTCGCCGAAGTTGCGGAAGACCTTGAGGCTCTCGAAGGCCAGGCCCGACTCGCTCTCGTTGGTGTAGTGCATGCGCACCAGCGCGCCGGACTTGCCGGTGGCGCCCGCCGCCAGCTGCCGGCGCTCGAGCAGGACGACGTCGCGCACGCCCAGCAGCGTGAGGTGAAACGCCGTGCTGGTGCCGTTGGCGCCCCCGCCGATGACGACGACGTCGGCCGTCCGCTCCATGGTGCCGGGATTCTAGCATCCGCTCGAAAACGCACCACCCTTGACAGAACCCCGGGCGTGTCGAGAATAGGCGCACCCTTACCGCCCAAGACAACCCGGGGGAACAGCCCCTGCCAGACGAGGTGCTCCAATGAGCCAACTGACACGACGTGAGCTCCTGAAGTCGGCCGCGACGCTCGGCGCCGCCGCCGCGGTGGCCCCGGCGCTGGGGACGCCCGCGCAGGCCCAGACGACGCAGAAGCGCGAGCTGGTGGCCGCCCAGGGCGGCGACATCTCGACGTTCGACCCGCACATCAGCACGTCCGCGAACGACATCCGGATCTCCTTCAACGTCTTCGACAACCTGACGGCCCGGCACGCGGACGGCAAGCTGCACCCGGGGCTGGCCACCGAGTGGAAGCTCCAGGGCCAGACGGCCTGGACCTTCAAGATCCGCCAGGGCGTGAAGTGGCACAACGGGGACGCCTTCAACGCCGCCGACGCCAAGTGGAGCCTGGAGCGGACCTACGACCCCGCCCACAAGACGCGGGTGAACACCGTCTTCAGCACGATCGACCGCATCGAGGCGCCCGACGCCGCGACGCTGATCATCCACACCAAGAAGCCGGACCCGCTGCTCCCGGCGCGGCTGGCCTTCTACGGCGGCCAGATGGTGTCGCGCAAGTACTTCGAGCAGGCCGGCGCCGATGGTTACCGTACCAAGCCGATGGGCACGGGGCCCGTGAAGTTCGTGTCGTGGACCAAGGACGACCGGCTGGTGCTGGAGGCCAACGGCGACTACTGGGGCGGCAAGCCCGACTTCGACCGGATGGTCATGCGGGCCGTGCCGGAGATGGCACCGCGGGTGGCCGGGCTGCTCAAGGGCGAGGTGGATATCGTCACCCAGCTGCCGCCCGACCAGGGCGAGCGGGTGAACTCCAACGCCTCCACCCGGGTGGCAGGCGCGCTCTACGCCGGGCTCTACGTCATCGCCGTCAACAGCAAGGTGAAGCCGCTCGACAACCCGCTCGTCAAGCAGGCGATGTCGCTGGCCATCGACCGCGACATCATCGTCAAGGAGCTGTGGCGCGGCCGGGGCATCGTGCCGAGCGGGCCCATCGCCAAGGGCGACAACCACTTCGACGCCTCGTTGCCCCCGCTCGCCTACAACCCCAAGGAGGCGCGCGAGCGGCTCAAGAAGGCCGGCTACAAGGGCGAGGAGGTGGTCATCGAGACGACGGCCGGGTACATGGCCAACGACAAGCCGATGGCCGAGGCCATCGTCGCCATGTGGCGCGACGCCGGCATCAACGGCAAGGTCGAGGTCGTCGAGTACTCCGTGCGCGCGCAGAAGAACCGTGACAAGAGCTTCAAGGGCGTGTGGTGGTCCGATCCGACCTCCACGCTCGGCGACCCCGACGGCATGATGTGGCGGCTGCTCGGTCCGGGCGGGCCGCAGGACTACTGGCGCCACGCCCGCTGGGACGAGCTGGGCAACGCCGCCCGGTTCTCAGTGGACGAGAAGTTCCGGGCCCAGGCCTACAAGGAGATGACGGCCATCGTCCTGGAGCACTTCCCGTGGATCCCGATCATCCAGCCCTACGAGGACTACGGCCTGCAGAAGCACGTGGAGTGGGCGCCGGACCCGCTCCAGCAGCTGGAGATCCGGCGCTTCAACCTCAAGCTGCGCCGCGCGTAGACCGGCTCCCGGGGACGGAGCCTCGGAGGCTCTGTCCCCGCGCCTATGCGCGGGCTTCTCCCGTTCCT
>DASTOJ010000267.1:0-21900 GCA_035762565.1 Candidatus Methylomirabilota bacterium
CTTGTCGACGTGGCCCATCGACCGTCGCACGACGTCGGCCCAGTCGACGCCGTACCCGAGCAGGCCACCGGCGTCTGCGTGCTCGATGGGGCCGATGCTCGGCATCCGACTCCCCAGCGCCAGGTCGGCGATGCGTCGCGAGGTGCCACCCATGGAGAACAGCTGCTCATCAGGCACCACCAACCCGTCCGTGTGCGTCCTGGCCACCGTGAGCGCGCCGTCCAGCTCGTCGAGGCGGCGCACCTCCAGAGGCTTGACCTTCACGTTGAGGGCCTGCGCCACTTGCTCCATGACGCGCAAGGCATTGGGCGTCGCAACATTGTCCCGGTTGACCAGGACACCCACACGCGCAAGATCCGGGAGCGCCGCCTTCAGGAGCTCCAGTCGCTTGGCAGTGACCTCGTCGGAGAAGAACGACCCGCCCGTGACGTTGCCACCCGGGCGGGCCAGGCTCGCCACGGCCCCGGCCTCGACTGGATTGCCGATGATGGCCATGACGATGGGAATCGTCGCGGTCGCCTGCTTGAGGGCCAGGGTGCCGGGCGTGCCGTGGGTGATGAGGACATCGGGGTTGAGCCGGACGAGCTCCGCCGCCAGCGCGGGCAGGCGATCGTACCGGCCCTCTGCCCACCGAAGCTCGATCGTGATGTTCTTGCCCTCGACGTAGCCGTGCTCGCGCAGCCCGAGCCGGAGAGCTTCGAGGAAACGCTCGAACCGGGCGGCGGTTGCGACGCCAAGGAACCCGAGCCGCCACTTCCCTGCCCGCTGCGCCGACCCGGCAGTCGGGACGACGAGGATGCCAATGGAACCCAGGATGACGGCGCGGCGATGCATGACGGAACGGTACGGTTCGTGAGGAAACAAAGTCAAGCGAGGCGGTGCTTCGAGGCGTGCCGCGGGCGGGCGCAGGTCCTCAACGAACCCCGGCGATGACGAGCACAGAAGCCCCATGAGAGCCCAACAGCAGCCGACGCAGTACCCTCCGTGCAACAGCCCCACCCGGAGCGCCCCCGCCGGTCCAGGCCTCCAGTAGCGGGTCAAGAATTGGATCGGCGACCGGCAACGTCCAAGGCACGCGTCCTTCATCGGCGTCACCTTGATAGGCGCCGGCGGCGACCAGCAACAGGCCCGCCAGCACCCCGCTCGTCGAGCGCATCTCGGACGAGACGAGCCCGGCCTGAAGCAGGGCCCAGTGCGCGATGGTCGCAACGGCGCTGAACGCGGCCCAGACGATCACGTACGCTCCGGCGAAGATGCCCGTCGCCGGAAACGTCGACGACGTCGCGCGCGATCGCATCAGGGCGGCGAACAACAGGATGGTGGGCGCAGCGCTGGGCAGCATCATCGCCACCATCATGACCGCCCCCATGACGAACACAATGACGAATCCGGCCATGCCTTCGAAACCGGCGTGTCGCATGTCGGGCATATCGGGCATGTTCATGCCGGCACCAGTGAAGAGAAACGCCCAGGCGAGAACGATGATCAGGCCGAGGCCGGCCGCCACCACGACGCGCTCGTGCCGCGCGACCCACTCGATAGCCTGGTTCAGCATCCGAGCCCCATCCGCCGAGCCAGGCCGGGCCTGGACGACGGCCGCAGGCAAACCGCTAGTCGACGACGCTGGCGTGGCTGAGATGGATGCGGGCAAACTGGCCGTACGTGTTCGTGAGCTCGAGCTTGATCGGTCCGTCCGCTCTCGTCCGGCCGCTCCCGATCTCGGCCAGCCGATACTCGAAGCCGTGCGGCAGATCGATGCGGGCTCGGTGCTCGGCGCCCGTCACCGGATTGCGGATCGGCTCGCCCGACGATTCCACGATCCCCGGCACCACGAGCCGCGCCCGCCGGGCATCGACATCGACCTCGAACTCGATCGGCTTGAAGAGAGGCGCAAGCTTGGTGGAGCACCCCACCACATCGTCGCCATCCGGCAGTCTCCTGGCCGTTCAGAATCTTGACGAGCGCCTCCCGCTGCGCGGCGTTGGCCCGCTCGCGTTGAACTGGCACGGGCACCCGTAGCTACAATTGCAATTCGCGAACTCCCGGCCCTTGATTCGCCATTCGACAGTCGCCATGTTCGCCTCCGCCGTCGCGCATTTTGCAGGTGAGCCTGAAGCTGCGCCGGCAGGTTAGCACCGCGCCGAAGAGCCAGCAAACCGCCCGCGGACATCCGCCCCGCTTCACCCTCGACATCGACGCGATGAGCCCGTAGGCTCGGGCTTCGAACGTGGACGGGACGGAAGAGAGGGGGGTCGTACATGAAGGTGACCGCCGTGACGCCGTTCGTCGTCGACCCGGGCCACGGCAAGAACTGGCTGTTCGTGAAGGTCGAGACCTCGGACGGGCTGCACGGCTGGGGCGAGTGCTACACCCAGGCCGATCGCGACCAGTCGATCGTCGCCCACGTGCGCCAGCTCGGGCGCTATCTGCTCGGCCGCGACGCGGGGCACATCCGCCACTTCACCCACTGGGCCTACCACGACTTCGCGGGCAAGCGCGGGGCCATGGACTTCTGGAGCGCGGTGAGCGGGATCGAGCAGGCGCTGTGGGACCTGGCCGGCAAGCGCCTGGGCGTGCCGGTCGTGAGCCTGCTCGGCGGGCCCTGTCGCGAGCGCATCCGCGTGTACGCCAACGGCTGGTACTCGGGCGCCCGGACGCCGGCCGACCACGCGGCCAAGGCGAAGGCGACGGTCGCGCGCGGCTTCACCGCGCTGAAGTTCGACCCCTTCCCCGGCCCCTGGCGCACGCACATCTCGCGCGAGGCGGAGCAGCAGGTCGTCGACACGGTGGCGGCCGTCCGGGAGGCCGTCGGCCCGAAGGTCGACCTTCTGATCGAGGTCCACCGGCGGCTGGCACCGATGCACGCGGTCCGCATCGCCCGGATGCTGGAGCCGTTCGATCCGTTCTGGTACGAGGAGCCCGTCTCCGCCCGCGACGTCGGCGCGCTCGCCGAGTGCCGCCGCGAGATCCGGATACCGATCGTCACCGGCGAGGAGCTGTACACGCGGTTCGAGTTCCGTGAGGTATTCGAGCGGCGGGCCGCCGACATCGTCAACCCCGACGTGTGCAACGTGGGTGGCATCGAGGAGCTGCGGGCGATCGCCGCGATGGCCGAGGCCTATCACGTCGTCGTCTCGCCCCACAACTACAACAGCACCACCGTGGGCCTGGCCGCCACGCTGCACGTGTCGGCCGTGATCCCGAACTTCCTGATCACCGAGTACTTCGTCAACTTCGAGCCCCGCGGCGCCGAGATCGCGGTGAGCCCGTTCCGCGTCGAGCAGGGCTACCTGACAGTGCCCACCGCGCCTGGGCTCGGCATCGAGCTGCGTGAGGACGTGCTGGCGCGCTACGCGTACCGCGAGTTCCCGACCCGCACCGTCCCCACGCCGCGCGACGAGGGTCCTTAACCGGCGCTCGCCGCCTTCCGCCACTGCTGGATCTGGGCCGCGTGCTCGCGGTAGTGGGCCGGCCCCACGCCGTCGAACAGGTCCCTGGCGGCGCCGCCCGTGGCGAAGTGCGCGTCCGACAGTTCCCCGGACACGGCGAGGAAATCGCGGTGGGAGGCGTCCAGCTCGGCCAGGACCTCACTGGTCTTCACGCCGGTCTTCCGCTCGACGAAGCGCGCGTTCCAGGCGTCGAAATCGTCGTAGGCGCCGGCCGGGTGGCCCGGCTCGCCCCGCGCGATGCGCTCGAGTGCGGGGATCATCTCCCGGTGCCAGCCGGAGATGTGGATGGCGATCTCCCGCACGCCCCAGGTGCCGAGCCAGGGTCGGCGCAGATCCTCCTCCGGCAGTCCCTCGACCGCCCGGCGCAGCCCACCGAACTCCTCGTCAGCCTGTCGCAGCAGCGTGGCCTTGTCGCTCATGGGTCCCTCCGTCGGGGATGGGTGCCTACGCAGGCTGAGACCCCGGTCGGGGACCGGTGTGAAATCCCTCTGTGGTCGAGGCCGGCCAGGGCCAAGAGCATGGCGTCCATGGGCGAGCGGGGCGAGGTACCATGCTCGCGAGGAGCACAGAGTCACGCGCACAGCCAGGAACGCTCCCCACGCGAGCCGGCAGGACAAGGCTGGGCCACGCCCGGCCTGGGAGGTGGTGGCGCTCGCCACCGTCGGCGCCGGCATCGCGATCCATCTCACGATCACCAAGCTCGTGCAGACGGCGCCGCTGCTGTGCAGCGCCGGGGGCTCCTGCGAGATCGTGCAGGCGAGCCACTATGCCCTGTTGCTCGGCGTGCCGACGGCACTGTGGGGCGCGGCGCTATACGTCGCGCTGGGGGTGCTGGGGGCCCGGCCGCTCACCCGCCGTCGCTGGCTGTGGGCCTTCGGCCTGTCGGCCGCCGGCGTGGCGTTCTCGGGCTACCTGACCGGCGTCTCGTTGCTCGTCCTGCGCGCCGCGTGCGGCTGGTGCCTGACCTCGGCGGTCATCGTGCTGGCGATCCTGGTGGCGCTGCTGCGGCGGCGGCCGGCGCCCGGTACGCGGTGGGCGTGGCTCCGCCCGGCGCGACTCGCCATGCTCGGCGGCCTCGTCGTCCTCACCACCGTCGGGGTGTCGTTCGCCCTCTTCAACGCGTCGGGCGCCGGCTCACCGTACCAGGAAGCGCTGGCCCGCCACCTCCGCGACACCGGCGCGCAGTTCTACGGAGCGCACTGGTGTCCGGCCTGTCGCGAGCAGAAGCGGCTCTTCGGCAACGCGGCAGGTGAGTTGCCTTACGTCGAGTGCGACCCCGCCGGCGCCGGAGCGCGCCCCGACCTGTGCAAGCAGGCGGAGGTCCGCACGTACCCGACGTGGACGATCCGCGGCGGCCGCCACGAGGGCGTGACGTCCCTCGACACGCTGGCGAAGCTGTCGGGCTTCGCGCCGCCCCGCGCCGGGCGCTGAGTCGAATCCGCCGCCGGCCGGGCGTTACCCCGGCGGCTATCCGCGCCGGCGAGCCGGGGACCAGCATCCCCGGCTTGAGGTGCCTGGCCGCGCCGTCACGGCTTCACCCGGCGTGGTGACGGCTCACCCCGCCGCAGCGGACGTGGTCGACTCTACCGGAACGCGGGGGCGATCTCCGCGATGAAGCGGTCGAGGTCGCGGCGCAGCTCGGGCAGCGACCGAAACAGGCTCGGGATGAACAGCACGCCGCAGCCGGCGGCCTTCAGCTGCCCGAGCTGATCGCGGATCTGATCGGGTGTGCCGGCCAGGCAGGTGTCGCGCGCGTCGGCGGCGTGGCGGCCCATGCGGGTCTCGATGGTCTTGGCCAGTTGCTCGACCTCGTCCTTCCGGTCGGTGATCAGCAGCGCCATGTTGACCGACCGCGTGATGGTCTTGGGATCGCGCCCGACGGCCGCGCAGTGCCCGTCGAGGACCTTGCCCTTGCGCCTCAGGACTTGAGGTCCGCCCCAGACGTTCCAGTGGTCGGCGTGCCGGGCGACGATGCGCAGCGTGACGCGCTCGCCGCCGCCACCGACCATCAGCTCCGGGTGCGGCGTCTGCACCGGCTTGGGGTCGAGTGGGGCGTCGGCGAGCTGGTAGTGGCGTCCCTTGAAGTCGCTCCGGCGCTGGGTCCACAGCGCCTTGATCACCTCGCACGCCTCATCCAGCCGCTCCAGTCGCTCGCGCATCGTGTGGAACGGGATGCCGTACGCCTCGTGCTCATTCTGCTGCCAGCCGGCGCCCAGCCCGAGCAACAGCCGGCCGCCCGAGATGATGTCGACCTGGGCCGCCATCTTGGCGACGACCGCCGGGTGGCGGTACGTGTTGCCGAGCACGATCGTGCCCACGCGCAGCCGCGGCACCAGCGCCGCCAGCGCGCTGAGCGTGCTCCATGCCTCGAGCATGGCGCCGTCCTTGTCCTTCGTGTTGGGCATGAAGTGGTCGGTCACGCAGGCGATGTCCCACCCGGTGGCCTCGAGGTGCTTCCAGAGGTCCAGCACGCCCGACCACGTCTGGGCGCCCATGCTCGTGAACAGGCCGAAGCGCATGTGTGTTCTCTCCTCGGGCTTGAGGAATCGTATGGTCGTCGCATATGGTACTCGCGTGGGCGCCGTCGATCGACCCCGTCCTGCCTGACCGCGGAGGAGAAGACGATGCTGACCCGACTGCGTCGGCTGTCCCCGGTGCTCGTCGCCTGCATGCTCGTGAGCGTCCACGCCCCGGCCGGGCTTGCGCAGGACCTGGTCGGCAGGGGGCGGGCGCTGTTCAACGACACCCAGCTCTCGGGCGACGGCAAGTGGTCGTGTGCGACCTGCCATCCCGACAACGGCCACACGGACAACAAGACCTACGTCGGCGTGACCGTCGTGCCCCACGGCGATCCCAAGGGCCGCAGCACGCCGACCCTCTGGGGCGCCGGCACCCGTCAGGCCTACTCGTGGGCCGGCACGGCGCCGAGCCTCGCGGCCAACATCCGGGGGATCATCGTGAACCGCATGAAGGGGCCCGAGCCGTCGGCTGAGACCCTGGACGCCCTGGTCGCCTACGTGAAGTCGCTCGACTACCCCGCCAACCCCTACGTGAAGGCGGACGGCACGCCGACCGACGCCGCGCCCGCCGCCGCCAGGAGGGGCTACGACCTCTTCATGGTGAAGGCCGGCTGCAAGGCCTGCCACCTGCCCCCGGTCTACGACAAGAAGGACCTCGAGGAAGTGGACTCGGGCGGCAAGTTCAAGGTGCCGTCACTGCGCGCCGCCTCCCGCACTGCCCCCTACTTCCACGACGGGCGGTACGCCACGCTCGAGGAGGCCGTGCGCGCGATGTGGCAGTACGTGCAGAAGGCGGGAACGACCGAGAAGCTCACGGACGGCGACCTGCGGGATCTGGTGGAGTTTCTGAAGATCCTCTGATCTCGGTGCTCGCTCCCGCGCGAGCCGGCGGGCGGGCGCCACGCTCCGAGGCACTCGGCGAGGGCCGGCCGGCCGGCTGACCGGCGCCCACGCGCGGCATCGGTCGCGGTTGAACCGACGGCGCCGTGACCACCGGCGCCGCGCCCCGGACCTGACCATCCCGCCGCGGCCCACGCTCGCCAGACGGTCCCCCGTCCCGAGGCGGAGTCTCGGGTTGCGGTCCACGCTCACGGCCCGGTCCGGCCTCGGGCACCGGACTCTCACGCCGGGGCTGGACACGCTCCCCGCCGGGGCGCTCGCGCATGACGGGGCTGCGCTCCAGCGGGACCGGGCGCCGCTCGGGCCCGACCGGACGGCGCTCGACTTCGACCGGCTTGCGCTCGCGGTCGACGGGACGGCGCTCGGGCTCGACCGGTCGGCGCTCGGCTGCGGCTGGCTTGCGCTCGGCGGGTCCGCGGCCGGGCTCGGTCGGCTTGCGCTCGCGCGCGACGGGCGGGCGCTCCGCGGGGGTGCGCTCCGCCGGCCCGCGAGGCTCCTGCACGCGGGGGACCGGTAGCGTCCTCGACTCCGGCACGCGCGGCTGCTCGGTGCGGGCGCGGGGCGCCGTCTCCCGCCGGTCGCGGTCATCGCGCTCATCGGGCCCCTTGCGCCGCATCACGATGGGACGCGTCCGGGTCTGCTCGGGCGGCCGGGTCCCGCGCCCCTCGGCGGCGACGAAGCTCGAGCGATCGGGTTTCACGTCCAGGCGGCCGTGGAGCGGGCGCAGGAGCTGAACGTCCACGTCGCGCACGCGCGCTTCCTGCACCGCGCGCCGGCCGAAGTGGCCCTCCCCCACCGCGACGACCGCGTTCCGGACCCGCCAGTGCCGGTACTCCCGGATCTGGTGGACGTGGATCACCGTCGTGCGGTGCACGATCACGTTGTTGACGTAGCGCGGTCCACCCCACCCGCCCCACCAGGGACGGCCATGCCACCGCGACGTGCGCCACCACGGGACGACGGGCTCGCCCCAGCCGAGCGCGACCCAGCTCACGAACGGGCTGCCGACCGTTATCTGGACACCGGGCGACCCGAAGAACGCGACGAGCGCCGGTGCGTAGACCGGCCGCACGACGACGGGCCCCGGCGCCCACGCCCAGAAGCCGTTGAGGTAGACCCAGCGCCCGTAGTGGTACGGGGCCCAGCCCCAGGGCGCTGTGTCCACCCAGGTCCAGCCGTAGTAGGGATCGGCCACCCACCGCCCAGTGCTGTAAGGAGCCCAGCCGGCGGGAACGCCCGCCGGCACCCAGACCGCGCCGTAGCTCGGCTCGGTGCGCCACGCGCCGTAGCGGTCGAGGTCCATCGCGCCGTACACCTCGCGCCCCACGTAGCGGGCGCTCGTGGAGGCGAGGAGGTGTGCCGTGCGGGCGTCGTTCCAGTTGTCCCACACGTCGGGTCCCGGAGCGCCGACCCGCTGCACGGTCGCGCCATCGAGGATCACCTGCTCGCCGGCGGCGAGGTCCACTGGCGCGCCGGCCTCCGGGGTGAGCGTCGCCCGCCCGGCCCGCCGCACGACGAAGGCCGTCCGGTCGGGCCCCACGGTCACGCGGTAGTAGCCGGGGGCGTCGACCGTGAGCGCGGCATACGGCGTGGCCACCTCGATCGAATGCCCCGGCGCCAGCCTGCGCAGGTCGAGGACCACGTGCCCGGTGGTGACCTTCAGCTGGAGAAAGTCGGGCTGCTGGTCCACGACGCCGAGATGCGTGTCGCCCCACGAGCGCACGAACGCCTGGCCGCCGACCTGCATCTCGAGGTTGCCGCGGTTGCCGGTGTGCAGCTCGTCGCCCGGCGCCAGCGGCGTGTTGAGCTGCGCGGGGGCCCAGTCCTCGGCGCCGGGCCGCCAGAACGACGCCTCGCCCTCCACGTAGCTGAGCCGGGGCGGGGTGCGGTCGATCGTGTCCGGGGCGTCGTCCTCGGCCGCCCGAGCCGGGACGGAGCCCGCCAGCACTGCCAGACCGAGCAGGAACGCCACCAACCGGCGAGCCGGGGTTGTCATGGATGCCCTCCGCTACCTTGGACGGAAGGCACGGGCCGGGCATTCGCCCGGCCGACGTGCCTTCGGCAGACGCCGTGCGAGGCTTACAGGTACTTGGTCGGGCAGATGATCGTGCGCCACATGTGCGCCGAGGGGCTGGCGTCCCAGCCGAGCCCTTCCTTCGGCTGCTTGAAGTGGCGCCCGACGACGTCGGTGAACTCCTCCAGCTCGACCTGCACGGTGGGGTCGAAGGCGTAGAGGTCGTTCACGCAGATCAACCGCGCGGTCATGTACCACTTGTGGTTGCGCGCGTGTTGATAGTCCCGTTCGATATAGGGATCGGGCCTGTAGTCGGGCCCGAAAAGTTTCTTGTAGAGCTCCGGATATCCGTACCCCACCGACTCGTCGGGATAGAACCGCAGGGCCTGGTGATAGCGGATGGCCCAGCTGACCTCTGCGTCGACGTAGGGCTCCAGCATCTGGGCGGCCCAGTAGCCGTGGTCGCCGCGGATGAAGCCGGCGATGGCGATGTCGTGCAGCAGGCAGGCGAGGACGACCTTCTCCTCGACACCGTTCTTCGTGGCCAGCCGCGCGCTCTGCATCAGGTGGTTGGCGGGGCCGAAGCGATACCGGAAAAAGTCGAACAGCGTCGGCCGGTCGGGCATCTTGGGCAGCCGCGGGTCGGGCCCCATCATGACGCGCTTGCCGTTGTTCGGCCGCGTCACCGGCACCCGCGGGTCGCGGTCTCCCGAGGTGTAGATGACGGATTTGACGACGGTGCGGTCCAGCTCCTCGCTCAGCGCGCGCTCGGCGGCCTCGGCCTTTTCCAGCATTGTCATGACCAGATGATCGGTCCCCGGGCCGCTCACTGTCAAGCGGCGGCGTGGACGGGCGGCCGGCGGCCGGCCCACGGCCGGGCGGCCTCGAGCTGGGCGGCCAGGCGGAACAGCATCGCCTCGTCGCCGAAGCGCCCGGCGAACTGGACGCCGAGGGGGAGCCCGCTCTGCGAGGTCGCCAGGGGCACCGTCATGGCGGGGTTGCCGGACGAGTTGAAGAGCGAGGTGAAGCCGATGCTGGCGAACACCGCGGCCAGGTACCGGTCGGGGTCGGTCGTCGACATGTCGAGCACGCCGAGCGGGTGCGGCGGCCGGCACATCGTCGGCGACAGGATCACGTCGTAGTCCTGGAAGAAGCGCGCGACCGCGCGGCCCGTGCGGTGCACGACGTGCATGGAGCGCGCGTAGTCGGCCGCGGACATCGTGCGGCCGTCCTTCACCCGGTCCCACGTCATGCGCTCCACGTCGGCCTCGGCGAGCGGGCGGCCGAGGGCCGCCGCCCGCGCCTCCAGCGCGAACGTCACGTTGGCGGCGACGATCACGCGCGTGGCCTGGCGCCACACCATCTCGTCGATCGCCGGTCGGGCCTCCTCCACGTGATGCCCGAGGCTCGAGCACAGCCGGGCCGCGGCGCGTGCGGCGTCGGCGCACTCGGGGTCGACCGGCGACTCGATCCACGGCGAGACGGTGAGCGCGACGCGCAACCGGCCCGGCTCGCGCCCGACCTCGGCCAGGAAAGGGCCGGCCGGCGGCGGCGCCCAGTACGGGTCGCCGACGTCGGGGCCCGAGGTGGCGTCGAGCAGCGCGGCGCTGTCGCGCACGCTCCACGTCACCGCGTGGCCGATAGAGGCGCCGCCCCAGCCCTCGCCGGCGTCGGGCCCCATCGGGTTGCGCGCGCGCGTGGGCTTGAGGCCGAAGAGCCCGCAGCAGGACGCGGGGATGCGGATGGAGCCGCCCCCGTCGGTCGCGTGCGCCATCGGAACCATGCCCGACGCGACGGCCGCCGCGGCGCCGCCGCTGGAGCCGCCGGCGCTGTGATCGAGCTTCCACGGGTTGCGCGTGGGCCCGAACCGCCGCGGCTCGGTCGAGGGCGCCAGCCCCATCTCCGGTGTGTTGGTCTTGCCGGCGATGACCAGGCCGACGCGCTTGAGGCGAGCGGTGATCTCGCTGTCGTGGTCGGCCACGTTGCCGTCGAACAGGCGGCTGCCGTAGGAGGTGACGGCGCCGGTGTAGAGGGCGCCGAGGTCCTTGAGGAGATAGGGCACCCCGGTGAACGGCCCGGCCGGCAGGCCGGCCGTGATGGCCGCCCGCGCCTGGTCGTAGAGGGGCGTGACGACCGCGTTGACGGCCGGGTTGCGCGCCTCGATGCGCGCGATCGTGTCGTCGAGCAGCTCCTGGGGCTTCACCTCGCCCCGGCGGACGAGCTCCGCCAGGCCGAGTCCGTCGTATCGCGCGAAGTCCGTCACGGTCAAGCTCCTCAGCCCGCGAAGGTCCAGCGCGGGTCGGCGGCGGGGATCTCCACCTCGGGCAGCTTCAGCTCGCGGCGGACGATGTTGGCCCCGAGGTTGATGGCCACGCACTTGTAGAAGGCGATGCGGCGCGAGAGGCCCTCGCGCCCGAAGCCGCAGTCGGTCGACAGGATCAGCTGCTCGGGCGGGACATACTCCAGCGCCCTGCGGATCAGGGTCGCCACGAACTCCGGCGGCTCGACCGCCGCCGTCGAGTGGTTCACCACGCCGATGGCGATCTTCTTGTCGGTCCGGTGCTTGCCCAGCAGCGGCAGGTCCCGGCCGTTCGTCGACGCGCACTCCAGCGTGAGCACGTCGGCCTTCGTCGCGAGCAGGTACGGCAGCGAGCGCTCGTACGTCGGCCGCTCCCAGTGCAGCGGCTGCTGGTTGGGATTGCCCCAGCAGGTGTGCAGCCAGATCTCGGTGTTCACGCCGGCGATCTCGCGGTTGACCGCCTCGGTGAAGAATTCCAGGTCCCGGTCGGTGGCCGTCCCGTTGGCGCCGGCGATGTGGTGCTGCGGCTCTTCCACCTGGATGACGCGGCAGCCGGCGGCGGCCACGGCCTTCAGCTCGGCATTGAAGAGGTCGGCGAGGGCGAGGATCAGCTCACGGTCGGACGGGTAGTGGCGGTTGACGAGCATCTTGGCCAGTGACTGGCCCGTGATGGCGCCGAACTTCACCGGCCGCGGGCTCAGGCGCTGAGCCACCTTGAAGAGCGCCGCGTACTCGAGCCCGCCGCCGTCGATCGCCTCGCCGACCACCGCCGGCTGGTAGGCCTCCATCACCTCGCGCAGGATGTGGCCGGGAGGCAGGCCACGCCAGCCGCCGCCGGTCGCGCGGTCGACGTGGCCGGTGATCCCCCGCAGCCGCTCGATGACGTAGAAGAACCACGACTTGCCGCCCACGGTGAGGTCGAAGCGCGAGTCGCCGTCGGTGACGATGTCCAGCCCGGCCATCTCCTGCTCGCGCACCAGGCACGCCACCGCGTCCAGGTACTGCTCGCGGAAGCGCGAATCGCCCAGCGCGTCCTTGAACCCCCGCCCCCGCAGCTCCTCGGTGAACCAGTGCGGCCGCGGGTAGGAGCCGGTGATCGTCGTGGGCAGGACGAGATCGCGGGTGGCGTTCAGCATGGCCCCGACTGTGCGGCGCGCGCCCGGCGCTGTCAAGCCGGCGAGCGGGAAGTTGGCAGTTTCGGGCCGGCTGAGCCGCCCGGCTCCACCCCCTCCGGCCGGCACGCGCGTATACCCGTGCGGCCATGCTCATCGGCGATGCACGCAATCCCGAGGCGACGGGCTTCCTGCTGTCCCTCACCTTCGTCGCCCTCGCCTCCGTGCGCGACGTCTACGTCGGCGGGCTGGTCCAGCGCGTCAGCCCGCTGGTGGTGGCCATCACGGCCTTCAGCCTGTGCACCCTGGTGTTCCTGGCCGTCGCCCTCGGCCGCGACCGCGCGGGCCTCGCCACGCTTGCCCGCCACTGGCGCCGGCTGGGCTGCGTCAACGCGACGACGGCGCTGGCGTGGCTGTCCTTCTTCTTCGCGCTGAGGACGGCCGAGCCGGCGCTGGTGAATATTCTCTTCTTCGGCGTGGGGCCGCTCTCGGTGACCTGGATCGACCGGCGGGTGGCCGGGACGGCGCCGGTGGTGCTCGGCCCGCTGGAGCTTCGCCTCCGGCGCGGGCTCCTGCTCGCGCTCGGCTTCGCGGCGGTGGTGGTTCTCGCCGGGTTCTCGGGAGTCGGCCCCCAGCCCCTGGGACAGGCCGCCGCGGGCGTGGCGCTGGCGCTCGGCGGTGCGGCGTCGATCGCCGTCAGCACGCTGCTGTGCCGCACGCTGAACGATGCGGGCGTGGGCCCGACGACCCTCCTGTCGCTCCGGTTCCCCGGGGCCGTCGTGCTGGCATGGGTCCTCGTGCCACTGGCAGGCGACGACGTTCTGGGCGGCCTCACGCCGGGGCTTCTCGCCGGCGTCGCGCTCGCCTCACTCGCGCTGATCGTCCTGCCGAACTACGTCAACCAGATCGGCGTGGCCCTGGCCTCGCCGGTGACGGTGCGCACGGTCCTCGCGCTCGGCCCCGTCCTCGTCTTCACGCTGCAGGTCGTCGAGGGCAGGGTGTCGTCGTCGCCCGCGACGCTCACCGCCTGCGTGCTGTACGCGGTGGTCGCGGTCGCCGCCGCCGCGGCCCGCCGGCACGCGATCGCGGGCATCACAGCCGGTCCCGGCGCTCGACCAGCTTCCAGTAGGTGTCCTTGTTGAGGATCTTGTCGTCGCGGAACTCGTAGAGATCGCAGCCCCGGTAGTTCAGCTTCTCGCCGTCGGTGCCGCTGCCCGTGACCATCCAGACCGTCACCGCTCGGTTGCCCGTGACGAAGCAGTCCACGTGGTCCCAGCGCATGTCGCCGATCACCTTGAAGCGGTCGGCCAGCACCCGACGCACGGCCGCTTTGCCGTGCACGCGCCGGCCCTCCGGCTCGGGGCCGCGCCCCATCAGGAACGTGCAGTCCTCGGCGAAGAACGACATGATGCGGTCGACGTCGCGGCTGTTGAACGCCGCGTTGATCTCCTTCATGAGCTCGAGCGTCGGGCCGGGGGTCATCGGCAAAGCCTCCTGGACCGGCATTATCGCCGCGGCGCGCCTGGTCGTACACTTGGCCCTCCGGAGGGAACCGATGCCCATTCCCAGGCAACCGTTCGAGCCGGACCGCGAGGGCCCGCTGCGCGGCGTCCGGGTGCTCGACTTCTCCCGGCTGGTGGCCGGCAACATGCTGAGCCTGCAGCTGGCCGACTTCGGGGCCGAGGTGGTGAAGGTCGAGTCGCCCGGCGGCGGCGACACGCTGCGCGACTGGCGCGAGGCCGGCGTGAGCGTGCACTGGAAAGTCTACGCCCGCAACAAGAAGAGCCTCACGCTCGACCTGAAGGCGCCGGAGGCGCCGGCCATCGTCCTCGACCTCGCGGCCCACTTCGACGTCCTCATCGAGAGCTTCCGGTTCCGCTATCTCGAGAAGCTGGGTGTCGGGCCCGACCGGCTACTCGAGCGCAATCCGAAGCTGGTCGTCGTGCGGGTTTCGGGGTTCGGCCAGACCGGCCCCTACGCGAGGCGGCCGGGCTTCGGCACGCTCGTCGAGGCCATGTCGGGCTTCGCCTCGCGCAACGGCTTCGAGGACCGCGAGCCGGTGCTGCCGCCGCTGGCCATGGCCGACATGATCGCGGGGCTGTCGGGCGCCATGGCCACCGTCATCGCGGTGCGCAACGTCGAGGTCAACGGCGGGCGTGGCCAGGTCATCGACGTCAGCCTGCTGGAGTCGATCTTCTCGATCCTGGGTCCCGAGGCCGCCATCTACAAGCTCACGAAGAAGATCCGCAAGCGCGTGGGCAGCGCCTCGGAGGGTACGTCGCCGCGCAACGTCTACGCCACCCGCGACGGCGGCTGGGTGGCGATCTCGGCGTCTACGCAGGCCATGACCGAGCGGCTGTTCCGCGCCATCGGCCGCGACGACCTGAACCAGGACCCCGCCTTCAAGACCAACACCGAGCGGGTCAAGCGCCGGGCGGCGGTCGACGCGATCGTCGGCGGGTTCATCGGGCAGCGCACGCTGGTCGAGGCCATCGCGTTCTTCGAGCAGGCCGAGGTCACGGCAGCACCCGTCTACGACATCGGCCAGTTCCTCGACGATCCCCACGTCCAGGAGCGCGGCATCGTCGTGGAGGCGCCCGACGCCGACATGGGCGAGGTGCCCATGCACGCCATCGTCCCGCGTTTGAGCGAAACCCCCGGGCGGCTGCGGACCCCTGCCCCGGCGGTGGGCCAGCATACCCGTGAGATCCTCGCCCGCATCGGCTACTCGGACGAGCGTATCGCCGCGCTCGCACAGAAAGGCGTCGTCTGATCATATGGCCAAACCCCGCGCTCGCGAGGTGCTGGTCCGCGTGACCAACGACCCGTCCTGCTGGCGGACGACATCGACGCCGCGGTGCACCCGGGGCTCGACGGCCTGGCGTGAGTATGGCCATACCAGCAGCAGCGCAACCACGCGCTGGCGCCCGTGGGGTCCGAAGCTCCCGGAATCCTTGACCCCTACCCGCGCGGGGGCTACTCTCGCGACACTGTCCGACGCTCGAACACCCCGGAGGTTAGATGGGGTCGATCACCAAGGCCGCGCTCGCCGCCCAGGTCGAGGCACTGCGGAAGTCCCTGACCGAGGCGCAGGAGCAGCAGGCCGCCGCGAGCGAAATCCTCCGCGTCATCTCCAGCTCACCGGCCGACATTCGGCCGGTGTTCGAGGCCATCGCCGAGAGCGCCGCCCGGCTTTGTGAAGCCAACGACGCCGAAATCTATCGCGTCGATGGCGACGTCTATCGCCGGGTCGCCCATCGGGGGCCGGTGCCCATCGCGGGCCCCGTGGGCGAGGCCTACCCGATCAGCCGCGGCAGGCCGTCCTCCCGCGCCATCGTTGACCGGCAGACCATCCACGTCCACGACCAGGCCGCAGAGATCGACAGAGAGTTTCCGGATCTCAAAGGCTGGCAGCAGGTTGCCGGGGTACGAACCATCCTCGCCACGCCGATGCTGCGGGACGGGGCTGCGGTTGGCGTCATCGTGCTTCGACGCACAGAAGTGAACCCATTCTCGAGTCGACACGTCGCCCTGCTCCAGACCTTCGCCGCCCAGGCCGTGATTGCGATCGAGAACGTCCGCCTGTTCACCGAGCTGGAAGCGCGTAACCGTGATCTCACCGAGGCGCTCGAGCAGCAGACGGCGACCAGCGAGATCCTGCGCGTCATCAGCAGCTCGCCCACCGACGTCCAGCCGGTCTTCGATGCGATCGCCACGAGCTCGGTGCGGCTGTGCGAGGCCGCGTTCGGCACGGTCAATCGCTACGACGGCACACTGGTCACCCTGGCGGCGTGGGCCAATGTCTCGGCCGGCGAGCTCGAGGTCATGCGCACCCGGGTCTTCCCCTTCCGCCCCGCCCGGAACACCGCCAGCGGCCGGGCGCTCCTCGACCGCGCCCCGGTCCACGTCCACGACGTGCAGGCCGACCCCGACTACGCGCCCGCCATTCACGAGCTGGCGAGATATCGCACGGTGCTCACGGTCCCGATGCTGCGCGAGGGACTGCCGATCGGCACGATCACGCTGTGGCGCCAGGAGGTACGGCCGTTCAGCGACACGCAGATCGCGCTGCTCCAGACCTTTGCCGCCCAGGCTGTCATCGCGATCGAGAACGTGCGCCTGTTCACGGAGCTCGGCGCGCGCAATCGTGACCTGACCGCTGCCCTCGACCGGCAGACCGCCACCGCCAACATCCTCCGGGTCATCAGTCAAGCCCAGGCAGACGTCCAGCCGGCCTTCGAGGCCATCGCCGACAGCGCCATGCGGCTGCTGGGGGCCTGGTCGGCCACCGTGTGGCGATACGAGGGCGAGCTGATCCGCCTGGCCGCGGCGCGGGGCGGTTTGCCCGGCAGCAGCGAGGCCTTCCTGAAGCAGCGCCAGGCGCCGCTCCGCCCGCTCGAGGACTCTCCGGCCAGTCAGACGGTCCTGACACTGACCGTGCACCACTCCCCCGACGTGGAAGCCGACCCAACCTGGGGTGCGCGGTTCCGCGCGGAGGCCAGGTTGCGCGGCTTCCGTTCGATCATCGCGGTGCCCATGCTGCATGGAGACGACGCGGTCGGGGTCATCGCGGTCACCCGGACGCAGGTCGGCGGCTTCGCGCCCGCCGAGATCGCGCTGCTCCAGACGTTCGCCGATCAGGCCGTGATCGCCGTCGAGAACGCGCGGCTGCTCACCGAGCTGCAGGCCAGGAACGCCGACCTCACCGACGCGCTGGAGCAGCAGACGGCGACCGCCGACATCCTGCGAATCATCTCGCGCTCACCGACCGGGATCCAGCCGACCTTCGAGGCCATCGCGGCGGCCGCGACGACCCTGTGCGAGGCCGACACCGCCAGCCTGTTCCGGTTCGACGGCGAGCTCATCCATTTCGTGGCGCATCACGGCCGCACGCCGGTTGAGATCGGCTCCGCCCAGGAGTCGTTCCCCCAGCCGCCCCGCCATCACAGCATCACGGCCCGGGCCATTTTCGCCGGCGCCGCCGTCCAGATCGCCGATGTGAGCGAGGACCCGGAGATCGAGGATGCCCTGCGCCGTCTCTACAAGACGGTGCTCTCCGTCCCCCTGATCCGCGAGGGTCGTTCGCTGGGCGCCATCACCGTCGCGCGGCGAGTCGTCATGGCCTTCACGAGCCAGCAGATGGCGCTCCTGCAGACCTTCGCCGAGCAGGCCGTCATCGCCATCGAGAACGTGCGGCTGTTCAGCGAGCTCCAGGCCAGGAACGCCGACCTCACGGTGGCCCTGGAGCAGCAGACGGCGACGAGCGAGATCCTGCGCGTGATCTCCAGCTCGCCGACCGACGTCCAGCCGGTCTTCGACACGATCGTCCGGAGCGCGGTACGGCTGTGCGACGGGCTCTTCAGCGCCCTCTTCCAGTACGACGGCAAGGTGATCGACCAGGTCGCCCAGCACAACTTCACCCCGGAAGGGCTCGAGGAGGTGCGGCGTCTCTATCCCATGCGCCCCGGCCGGGAGGTCGGGTCCGCCCGGGCCATCCTGGAAGGTGCCGTCGTCAATATCCCCGACGTCGAGGCCGATCCGGACTACCAGCACAAGGGGCTGCCCCGCGCCGTCGGCATGCGCAGCGGCCTCTTCGTCCCGATGCTGCGGGACGGCGCCCCGGTCGGCGTCATCATGGTGGCGCGCGCCCGGCCGGGGCGGTTCGCGGACGACCAGGTCGAGCTGCTCAAGACCTTCGCCGACCAGGCCGTCATCGCCATCCAGAACGTCCGCCTGTTCAGGGAGCTGGAGGCCCGCAACAGCGACCTGCGGGTCGCCCTCGAGCAGCAGACGGCCACCGCCGACATCCTCCGAGTGATCTCGAGCTCGCCGACCGACATCCAGCCGGTGCTCGACACGGTGGCCGAGAGCGCCGCCCGCCTGTGCGAGGCGCGTGACTCCGCCATCTGGCGTGTGAACGGCGACCGGCTCCTTCTCGCGGCCCACCACGGCCCGATCACGCTGGGCCCCATCGGGCAGTTCACCCTCGCGCTCGTCCGCGGCACGATCGCCGGCCGCTCGGTGCTGGACGCGCGAACCGTCCACGTCGCCGACGCGCAGACCGAAACCCGGGAGTTTCCCCAGAGCAGCGAGAACGCGCGGCGCCAGGGCTTCCGCACGACTCTGAGCGTCCCCTTGCTGCGCGAGGGCGTGGCCATCGGCACGATCGCGCTGCGCCGTGCCGAGACCCAGCCCTTCGCCGAGCAGCAGGTCGCGCTGCTCCAGACCTTCGCCGACCAGGCCGTCATCGCCATCGAGAACGTCCGCCTGTTCACCGAGTTGCAGGCCAAGAACGCCGACCTCACCGAGGCCCTCGAGCAGCAGACGGCCACGAGCGAGATCCTGCGCGTGATCAGCCAGTCGCCGACCGACGTTCAGCCAGTCTTCGATACGATCGTCCAGAGCGCCGTGCGCCTGTGCGGTGGGCTGTACGGAACCGCTCACGGCTTCGATGGCGAGCTGGTAACCCTTGCGGCCCATCACAACTGCACGCCGGAAGTGCTCCAGGCGCTCAGGCAAGCATTCCCCATGCCGCCGGACCGCCGGATGATGTCCGGGCGCGCGATCCTCACGCGGGCGGTCGTCCACGTCGAGGACGTGCTGGCCGATCCGGAGTATGCGCAGCACGTCGGCCGGGCCGGCGGCTTCAGGGGCGTGCTCGCCGTGCCGATGCTTCGCGAGGGGAACCCCATCGGCGCGATTGTCGTCATTCGCGGACAGCCGGGGCCTTTCTCGGCGACGCACATCGCGTTGCTTCAGACCTTCGCCGACCAGGCCGTCATCGCCATCCAGAACATCCGCCTCTTCAAGGAGCTGGAGGCGCGCAACACCGAGCTGCGGGTCGCGCTCGAGCAGCAGACGGCCACCGCCGACGTCCTGCGAGTGATCAGCAGCTCGCCCACCGACATCCAGCCGGTGCTCGACACGGTGGCGGAGAGCGCCGCTCGCCTGTGCCAGTCGCAGGACGCCAGCATCTTCCGCCGCGACGGCGATCGGCTCCTGCTCGTCGCCCGTCACGGTCCGATGTCGGCCGGCGCGGCCGGACACTTCTCGCTCGCGCTCGGCCCCGGGAGCGTCAATGGCCGATCGGTGCTCGAAGCGCGGCCGATCCACGTGGCCGACATGCAGGCCGCCGCCGACGAGTTCCCGGAGGGCAGCGAGGCGGCGCGTCGGTTCGGCCACCGCACGGTCTTGTGCGTTCCCATGCTGCGCGAAGGCGTGGCCATCGGCTCGATCAGCCTGCGCCGCGCCGCGAGCCGGCTCTTCACCGAGCAGCAGGTCGCCCTGCTCCAGACCTTCGCCGACCAGGCCGTCATCGCCATCGAGAACGTGCGGCTGTTCACCGAGCTGCAGGCCAGGAACGCCGACCTCACCGAGGCCCTGGAGCAGCAGACGGCGACTAGCGAGATCCTGCGCGTCATCAGTCGCTCGCCGACCGATCTCCAGCCGGTCCTCGACGCGGTCGCGGAGAACGCGGCTCGATTGTGCAACGCCAACGATGCCAA
Organism: Candidatus Methylomirabilota bacterium; assembly: GCA_035762565.1. GTDB lineage: Bacteria > Methylomirabilota > Methylomirabilia > Rokubacteriales > CSP1-6 > AR5. The sequence goes on from DASTOJ010000267.1 coordinate 19,799, forward strand.
GATCTACCGGGTCGAGGGCGAATTCCTCGTCCCCTCGGCCTCCCATGGACCGATCCCGGCCGTCGAGCGGCGACCCGTGAGCCGTGGCTGGGTGACCGGGCGCGCTGTCGTCGACCGGCGGACGGTCCACGTCACCGACCTGCTGGCGGAGTCCGATGAGGAGTATCCGATCGGCAAGGCCACTCAGCGGGTGACGGGACACCGCACGACGCTGGCCACGCCGCTGCTCCGCGAGGGCGTCGCACTCGGCGCGATCCTCATACGCCGCATGGAGGTTCTCCCCTTCACCGACAAGCAAGTGAAGCTCCTCGAGACCTTCGCCGACCAGGCCGTCATCGCCATCGAGAACGTCCGCCTGTTCACCGCGCTGGAAGCGCGCAACGGCGAGCTGCGGGTCGCGCTCGAGCAGCAGACGGCGACCAGCGAGCTGCTCAAGGTGATCGGGCGGTCCACGTTCGACCTGCAGCCGGTCTTCGAGACGCTGGCCGAGAACGCGGTCCGGCTGTGCGAGGCCGAGCGTGCTTTCGTCTTCCGGTACGACGGTCAGCGTCTCCGAGTCGTGGCCTCGCACAATGCGTCCGCCGAGCTCCTGGCGTTCGTCGAGCAGAATCCCATTGCTCCCGGACGGCACAGCGCCGCTGCGCGCGCCGCCCTCGAGCGGCGCACGATCCACATTCATGATGCCCTCGACGATCCCGAGTACACCTATGCGCTGGGCGTCGACTCTTTCCGGACACTTCTGTCGCTCCCCATGCTCAGGGCAGGCGAACTGCTCGGCGTGATCCTCATTTACCGCAACGAGGTTCGCCCGTTCACCGACGGTCAGATCGCCCTGCTGGAAACCTTCGCCGACCAGGCCGCCATCGCCATCGAGAACGCGCGGCTGCTCACCGAGCTGCAGGCGAAGAACGCCTCCCTCACCGAGGCCCTGGAGCAGCAGACGGCGACAGCCGACATCCTCCGGGTCATCAGTAGCTCGCCGACCGACGTCCAGCCGGTGTTCGAGGCCATCGTCCGCAATGCGGTTCAGCTCTGCGGAGCACGCTTCGGCGTCCTGCACCGGTTCGATGGCGAGCAGCTCCACCTGGTGGCGCACGACGTCACCCCCGAGGTGCTCGAGGTCCTGCGCCGCGCGTACCCGATGCGCCCGAGCCGCTCACAGGCCTCGGGCCGAGCGATTCTCACTCGCGCCGTCGCCGAGATCCACGATGTGCGGGAGGACCCCGAGTATCAGCATGACATGGCCGACGCGGGCGAGTGGCGCAGCCTGCTTGGCGTGCCGATGATCCGGGCGGACGGCAGCCCGATCGGCACCATCGTCGTCCAGCGGAGCGCGCCGGGGCCGTTCGCCGTCAGCCACATCGAGATGCTGAAGACCTTCGCCGACCAGGCTGTCATCGCCATCGAGAACGTCCGCCTGTTCACCGAGCTGGAGGCGCGCAACGGCGAGCTGCGGGTCGCGCTCGAGCAGCAGACGGCGACCAGCGAGCTGCTCAAGGTGATCGGGCGGTCCACCTTCGACCTGCAGCCGGTCTTCGAGACGCTCGTGGAGAATGCGGTCCGGCTGTGCGAGGCGGTGCAAGCGGCGATCTTCCGCTTCGACGGTCAGCTCCTTCGACTCGTGGTCACCCACAACTTCACGCACGAGGAGGCAGAGATTCTCGAGCAGAATCCCATCGCGCCCGGACGGGGGAGCGCCGCCGGGCGTGCTGCCCTCGAGCGGCGCGCCATCCACATTCACGATGTCCATGCGGACCCCGAGTTCACCTACCTGGTCGGGCAGTTCCCCTTCCGGACGTTGCTGGCCATCCCCATGACCCGGGCGGAAGAGCTGCTGGGGGTGATTGTCATCCGGCGGGACGAGGTTCTCCCGTTCACCGAGAACCACATCGCGCTGCTAGAGACCTTCGCCGACCAGGCCGCCATCGCCATCGAGAACGCCCGCCTGCTCACCGAGCTGCAGGCCAGGAACGCCTCCCTCACCGAGTCGCTGGAGCAGCAGACGGCCACGGCCGAGATCCTGCGGGTGATCAGCAGCTCGCCGACGGACGTCCAGCCGGTCTTCGACACCATCGTCCGGAGTGCGGTGCAGCTGTCCGGGG
>DASTOJ010000268.1:0-65753 GCA_035762565.1 Candidatus Methylomirabilota bacterium
GGGACTTCGACGAATCCCGCGAGCGCGACGCCGCGGTAAACGGAGCCGTAGTCAGTGGTGGTGACCCGGTTGCCCTCGACGTCGACGGTCTCGAAGCGCGTCGTGACGAGCGTGCCGGCCCGTCGCGGCTCCACGGCGATCACACGGGCGGTGGTTAGCAGCGTGTCTCCTGCGCGCGGGAATCGGTGGATGACCAGGTGATGCGTGGCGTGGACTCCGCGGGGCTGGACCTCGGGAGCGAGGGTCTTGTCGCGCAGGGCGACGGCGGCGGGCCACTCGTAGCAGACGGGGAAGAGCGGGTGGGCGAGGGGGCCGTGGGCGCCGAGGGTGTCGAAATAGCGCGGGTCGGTCTCGCCGAGGGCGGCGGCGTAGGCCATGAGCCAGCGGGCGTCGAGCTGGTGGGTGAGCGAGCCGGTCTCGGCGCCGACGATCGACGGGCTGAGCGTCATGGCCGCGGGAAGTTCATGCCGTCCACGAAGATCTGCTCGAAGTCGGGATGGGCGGCGAGCGAGACGTGCTCGATGCGCCGGGCGAGCGCGCCCGCGCGGGCGCGCTCGCGCTCGGAGAGCAGGCAGAGCTGGGCCCCCAGCGCGGCGGCGTTGCCGACGTAGCGGATCCGCCCCGGCCCGAGGTCGGGGATGAGCCCGATGCGAACGGCGCTGGCGATCGAAAGATAGTTGCCGAATCCGCCGGCCAGCATCAGCTCGCCGATCCGCTCGGCCGGCACGCCGGCGACGTGCTGCAGCATGGCGATGCCGGAGGCGATCGCCCCCTTGGCCAGCTGCAGCTGGCGCACGTCGTCCTGGGTCAGCACGATCTCGCGCGGGGCGCCGGCCTCGCCCGGGCGGAGCACGATCACCTGGCGCTCCTCGCCGCGCACCACGAGCCGGTCGCGGAGCCCCGGCGGCAGCGCGTCGCGCCGCTCGACCTGGATCAGCCCGGTCCAGTCGATCGCGCCGGCCTCGAGCAGGCCCGCCACCAGGTCGAGCAGCCCCGAGCCGCAGATGCCGAGGGCGCCGGCCTCGCCGAGCGTGTGCACCCGAACGTCGTCGCCCACCGTCACGCGGTCGACGGCGCCCAGCGCGCCCCGCATCCCGTGGCGGATCTGGCCGCCCTCGAAGGCGGGGCCGGCCGGCGCCGAGCAGGCGATGAGGCGCGCCGCCGAGCCGAGCAGCACCTCGCCGTTGGTGCCGATGTCCACCGCGACGCGGAGCGTGTCGCCCTTGTCGAGGTGGGTGGCCAGCGCCACTGCCACCGCGTCGGCGCCGACGAAGCCGGCCACGATCGGCAGCAGGCACACCCGCGCCTCCGGGGCCACCTTCAGGAACAGCTCGCGGGCGCTGAGCGTCAGCGCGTGGCGCATGACCGGCGCGTAGGGCGCCAGCCCGACGTAGGAGGGATCGATGCCGAGCAGCACGTGGTGCATGCAGGTGTTGCCCACGACCACGACCTTGTAGATCCAGTGGGGCAACACGCCCGAGGCCCGGCATACCTCGGCCACGTGCTGGTTGAGCAGGCCGAGGATGCGCGTCTGCAGCTTGCGCAGGTTGCCGCGGTCGAACTGGGCGAAAGCGATGCGCGACATGAGATCGGCGCCGAAGACCGCCTGGGGGTTGAGGCTCGAAACCGAGCCCAGCTGCTCGCCCGACGTCAGCTCCAGCAGCGTCGTCACCACGCTGGTGGTGCCGACGTCGATGGCCAGGCCGAAGCGCATCGACGTCGTGTCGCCGCGCTCGACGGCGAGGATGCGCCCGGCGAAGGTGGTGACCGTCACGCCGGCCGGATCGTCCCGGAGGGCCTGCGGCAGCGCGGCCAGCACGCCCGCCGGCACGTCGGCGGGGGCCATGCCGACAGCGGCGGCCAGCTGCTCGACGTCGGAGGTCTGGTGGTGCTCCTCCCGGGGCAACGCCACCTTCACGAGCTGCTTGTCGACGCCGGAGTCGATCGTCACGCGACCGGCGACGCCGGCGCCGGCCCCGAGGATCTGGAAGGCCGTCTCCTCCAGCGGCGGCGCCACCTGCACGGTCGCCGCCTCGCTCGGCGCGCACTGGCAGGAGAGCCGGTAGCCCTCGCGCACCAGCGCGTCGCCGAGCTGCACCTCGTCGCCGATCGTGGGCGGCGGCACAGCGCCGGCCACGAACTTCACCCGGCAGGACGTGCAGCGGCCGCGCCCTCCGCACGTGGCGGTGATGTCGATGCCGGCGGCGTGGGCGGCGGCCAGGATGGTGGCCGCCGGCGGCAGCGCCAGCTGGTGCCGCACGTCGGTCCGGCGCGGGTGCGGGAGGATGGTGAGCGGCACCGCCATGCGGCGCCATTGTAGCGGGCTCAGTGCGTGATTTCGAACTCCACGCGCGCCGTGCCCTCGCTCTCGACGGCCGCCCGCGATTCGAGCGGCTCCAGCCGCTCGGGCGGGATTCCCGCCCGGACCAGGGCGTCGCGGGTCTCGGCCACGCGGCCGGCGGCCAGCGCGCGAAGCGCGCGCGGCGGCGTCGGCGTCTCGCGCGTCAGCTCCTCCAGCAGCGCCTCGTCGCTGACAGGGGGCTGGCGGCGCGGGAACAGCTCGGTGTACAGGCCGACGGCGGCGCGCCGGCGGGCGGCGGCGTCGGCGCCGAGGGCGGCCAACCGCGAGTCGAGGGCCTCCCGGCGGAGCGCGGCGACGTCGGCCACGGTCGTCACCGGACGCAGGCGCAGCCGGATCGCCGGAGCCTGCTTCAGGAACGCTGTCAGCCGCTCGAGCTGCTGGGCGCCGGCCGGCGTCGGGGCGGCCCTGGCGATCTGGAACGTGACCGGGTCCACGGAGACCGCCTCGATCCGCGAGTCCTCGGTGAAGAAAAGCTTGCCCACCAGGCTGAAGGGCAGCGCGACGAGGCGGATGACGAGGTTGCGCACGGCCGCCCACACCGCCTCGCCGTAGTGGAACTCCGGCGCCGACAGCCGCCCGTGGACGGGCACGTTGAGCTTGATGATGCCCTCGCGATTCTTGAGCAGCGACACCAGCGTGTCGAGCGGCGGCCCTACGCGGCGCTGGACCTCGCCGCCGCCGCCGGCGCGCTCGACCTCGACGCCGGTGAGCGTGACGTCGTTGACCGCCTCCAGCTCGTCGCCGTCCACGCGATAGCGTAGCGTGGCGGTCAGCGTGCCCTGGCGCGCGACCCAGGCCACCAGACGATCGAGGTACGAGTTCAGGCGCGGCAGCGGAAAGTCGCGGACGGCCACGGTGAGATCGAGAAAGCGGGGACCCATGAGGCCGCCCAGCTCTCCGTGAACGGTCAGCGGCGTGCCCGAGGCCAGCGTGCCGCTCAACGCGACCTTGGCCCGCCGGGACGGCCGGGTGGCGAGCCCCTCCGCGGTGAGCACGATGCCCGCCAGCTCCTCGGCATAGTGCGGGCTGGTCGAGCGGTCCACGAAGCGCACGAAGCCGTCGCCCAGCCTGAGGTCGTCGACGACGACGCGCACCCGCGGTTGGCGCGCCGGCGGCCGCGGATCACCGGCCGCCGGCGCACCGGCGCCGGCAAGGGGCTGGCGGGCCTTGAGGAGAGAGACCCACTCGAAGCTTCCGTCGGAGCTGCGCTCGAACAGGACCCACGGCCGGTCCAGGGTGAGCTGCTTGACGCGGATGCTCGTGGGGAAGCGATACCGAACCCCGGCCAGCGCCGCGCGCCGGGCCGTGGCCAGCCGCCGGTCGTCGTCCCCGAGGGCGAGGCGCTCGACAGCGACGTCCCCGTCGATCGCCAGGGCGATGGTCTCGCCGAAGGAGCCGTTGACCTTCGCGCGGCCGCTCAGTCGCCCGCTGAGCCGCGCGTCGATGGGCAGGTACGGACGGCCCGGCGCCAGATCCACCTGATCGAGATCGACCTCCAGTGCCAGCCGGGTGGGCTCGATGCTGAAGGTCCCGCGCGCGGTGAGGGTGCCGCCCCGACCCGGCATCGGGGTGGTCAGCTGGACTGCGGCCGGACCGCGAGCGGGCCAGCTCGCGTCGCGCAGGGCCAGACGCGAGCCGCGCAGCTCGAAGCGCGCGGCGGGCTCCACCGCGTCGTCCACGATGCTGGCGCCGCCGTTCTCGAACAGCGCGTCGCGCACGGTGAGGTGCAGCCCGGGCACCGGCCCCGGCCCCGTCTCGGTCGCCGCCGGTGCCGGCCGGTCGGGACGCGGGGCGAAGAGCGCGCGCAAGGACAGCTCCCCCCGTGGATCGCGCGCGATCTTCGTCCACGGCGTGTCGACCCGCAGCCGGTCGATTTCCAGCCGCGTCGGCCAGCGAAGATCCACGCCGTCTGCGTCCACCCGGCCGACCGTGAGCAGGGGCTGCTCGCCGTCCAGAAAGGCCACGTTGGCCGCGCCGACTCTGCCGCGCACGCTCAGCGCGAAGGGCTCGAGCTCGGCCGCCACGGCGACGTCGGCGTCGGCGGCGCCGTGCACGCGGCCGGCGATCGGCAGCCACGGTTGGAGCGCGGCGACGTCGACGCCCCGCACGGTGAGGGTGAGCTGGCCCCGGCGCTGGGCGGGGTCGACGGTGCCGCGCGCCGTGACCACGCCACCCGGCACGGCAGCCGACAACCGAACGCCGACCTCGCCACGCGCGGGCCACGTCACGTCGCGAGCGGTGAGGGCCAGGCGGCCGACCTCGACGCGCCCTCCGCTCGCCGCGTCGGTGACCACCGCGTGCCCATCCTCGATCCGCAGACGCCTCAGCGTGAGGTCGGCGGCCGCCGGCGGCTTCTCGCCATCCTGGGGGGGCGGCGTGGCGGCGGCGCCGGGTGGGGCCGCGGGGCGGAGCAGCGAGGCCAGGTTGATCTGGCCGTCGGTGGCGCGCTCGACCGTCGCCGTGGGCCGGGTGAGCGTGAGCCGCGCGACGCGTACGGTGGCCGGCCACGTGTACTCGGCGCCGCTGGCCGCGATGCGCGCGGCCCCGGCGAGGGGGCGCGATCCGTCCAGCAGGGCGACGCGCTGCAGGGTCGTGTCGCCGGTCACCGTCAGGCGCAGCGTCCCGTCGTGCGAGGCGACGACCCGCACGTCGGCGTCGGCCGTCCCCCGCACGCGGCCGGCGATCGGCAGCCAGGGCTGAAACATGGCGAGGTCGCCACCGCGTACCCGGAGGGCGACCTCGGCGTGACGCCGACCGGCGTCGACGGTCCCTTGCGCGCTCACCTCGGCGCCCGCCACGGCGGCCGAGACGCGCACGCGCGCGGGCCCGTGCCCGGGCCAGGTGACATCCTCGGCCGTGACCGCGACGCGACGCGCCTCCACGCGCGTCCCGCTCGCCGCGTCGCTCACGAGCGCATTCCCGTCCTCGATCTGCAGCCGGGTGATGCCGATGTCGAGCGCGGCCGCCGCGCCGGGCGTGGCCGCGGGCGGGGCGGGCGCAGGGCCGCCGGGCTCTGCAGCCGGACGGACGAGGGCCGCCAGGCCGAGGGCGCCGGCGTCGTCACGCTCGATCGTCGCCGAGGGCCGGCTCACCATCAGCTGGCCCACGCGGAGGGTCGCCGGCCACGTGTACTGGAGCCCCGTCGCGGTGAGGCGGGCGGCGCCGGCGAGCGTTCGGGAGCCGTCGCCCAGGGCCACGCGCTCGAGCGTCGCGTCACCGGAGACCGCGAGCTCGAGCGTGCGATCGGACGCGGCCCGGATCCGTACATCGGCCCGGGCGATCCCCTCGAGCCGGCCGGGGATCGGCAGATAGCGGGCGAGCGTGGCCAGCTCGATGCCGCGAGGCCGCACTCGGAGATCCGCGCGGCGTGGCTCGAGGCCGACAGTGCCGCCGATGTCGATCTCGCCGCCGCCGGGAACACTGGCGTGCACCGCGACCTGGGCCAGTCCCGTCATCGGCTGCTCGAGCCCGCTGGCGGTGGCGGTGAAGTCGGCGAACGTGAGCCGGCGCGGCGGCGCCGTCGTGGGATCCAGCACGGTGAGGTCGCCGCCCACGCTGGCGTAGCGGAGCACGAGCGAGCCGGGCCGCTGGTGGAGGTCGCGCACCATGACCCGGAGCTCGGGCGCCGTCAGCGCGTCGCCGTCCATCCCGGGTCGTCGTAGCGCGAGGCGTTCGATGACCGCGTCGGCGTTCACCAGCACGCCGTCCCTGGCGTCGACGGCGACGCTGACGCCCGCGTCGAGGCCGCCGCGCTCGAGCACGAGCGGACCGTCGGCCGGCAGGTAGAGCGCCGCCAACCGGAGGTCGAGATCGCGGACGTTGACCCACGCCCGCAGGTGGACGGGGGCCAGCCGCAACGCCTCCACGCGCAGCGTGACGAGGGCGCCCGCGATCGTCGTCGAGCCCACGGCCGTCCCCCGGGGCTCGCGCGTCGAGACGTTGCGCGCGTCGAGGCGGATGTCGTCAGAGCGCCAGGTGCGCGCGGGCCGGAGCACGCGGTCCTCGAGCACGACTGACGAGCCGCCGGCGAGGCTGAAGCGGTCGACCGAGACGTCGAGGGCCCCGCCTGTCCGGGCCGGCCGGTCGAGCAGGTCGGAGACGTTGAACCGGTTGGGTTCGAGACGGACGATGCGGACGTGGCCGCTGGTCAGTGTGAGCTCCGCGATCCAGAGGTGCCCGCCGAGCAGCGCGCGCGGGTGGAAGCGGCCCTCCAGCCGCTCGAAGTCGGCCAGCCGACCACCGTCGCGGTCGGCGACGCGGAAGCCACGGACGCTGAAGCGGCCGGAGGCGAGACTCAGGTCGAGCGCATCGATGGTGACGGGGCGCCCGGTGAGCGCCTGCAGCTGCCAGACGGCGACCTCGCGCATCAGCCCCGGCAGCATGAACAGCGCCGCCACGGCCGCCAGGACGACGGCGACGGCGAGCGCCAGGGCGAGGAGGAGGACACGCCGGCGGGTCACGGTTTCAAGAATGCCAAGACGCGCCGCCGAGCGCGAGCAACTTGCTCGCCCCTCGCCCAGCCGGTATCCTGCCCGCCATGACCAACGATCCCATCGATCTCGCCACCCTCCGTAGCGGCGCGCGGCTGGCCGGCTTCGAGTGGACCGACGCCGAGCTGGAGGAGATCCGGCCCCAGGTCGAGGCGGCGCTCCGGCTCTTCCGGGTGCTGGAAGCCGTCCCCATCGGCGACGCCGAGCCGACGACACTGTATCGGACGGTGTGAGGTGGCGGAGCTATTCTGGGCCTCGATGACGGAGCTGGCCCGGCTGATCGCCACCAAGGCGGTCTCGCCGGTGGAGGTCGTCCAGGTCCACCTGGATCGGATCGCCGCCCTCGACGCTGATCTGAGAGCCTACATCACCGTGTGCGCCGACGCGGCCCTGGAGGCGGCCCGGGCCGCCGAGGCGGCGCTGGCAGCGGGCCAGCCCGTGGGGCCGCTGCATGGCGTCCCCTATGCGCTCAAAGACCTCTACGACACCGCCGGCGTGCGCACCACGGGGGGCTCGAAGATCTTCGCCGAGCGGATACCCGCGACCGACGCGACCGTCGCGCGGCGGCTGGCTCGGGCGGGCGGAATCCTGCTGGGCAAGCTGAACATGGTCGAGTTCGCCTATGGCCCCGAGGGTCTCAACACGCACTACGGCCACGCCCGCAACCCGTGGGACCGGGGCCGCCATCGCATGGCCGGCGGTTCGTCGTCGGGGTCGGGCGTGGGGGTGGCGGCTGGACTGGCGCCCGGGACGCTCGGCTCCGACACCGGCGGCTCGATCCGTATCCCGGCCTCGCTGTGCGGCATCACCGGGCTCAAGCCGACCTACGGCCGCGTGAGCCGGGCAGGCGTGCTCCCGCTGGCGTGGTCGATGGATCACGTGGGGCCGATGACCCGCACGGCGGCCGACTGCGCGCTCATGCTCGGGGCGATCGCCGGCTACGATCCGGCCGACGCCAGCACGAGCGTGCTGCCGGTGCCGGACTACCTGGCCGCGCTCACCGGCGACGTCAGGGGGCTGCGCGTGGGCCTGCTCCGGAGCTTCTTCCTCGAGGGGGCGACGGCCGAGGTCCGGACCGCGGTCGAGGCGGCCGCGAAGATCCTCACCGCCGCCGGCGCCGTCGTAGACGAGGTGAGCCTCGAGACCGTGAAGTACGTGCCGGCGACCGCGCTGGCCGTCGTCGGGTCCGAGGCGCTGGCCTACCACGCCGAGCTGCTGCGCACGCGGGCGGCCGAGTACGATCCGGACATCGCGCGGCGGTTGCGCGTGGGCGCCTTCGTGGGCGGCGCCCACTACGTGCGGGCCCAGCAGGCGCGGGCGCTCGTCCGGGCCGAGGTCGACGGCGTGCTGGCGCGGCGCGACGTCCTGCTGGCCCCCAGCACACCCATCACGGCGCCGGCCGTCGACGAACGGCAGACGACGCTGGGCGACGGCCCCTCCGACGTCCGGAGTGCGCTCATCCGGTTCACCCGCCCGTTCAACGTGTCGGGCCATCCGGCGTGCGCCGTGCCGTGCGGCTTCACCGCCGGCGGGCTGCCGATCGGCATGCAGCTGGTCGGCCGGCCGTTCGACGAGGCCACCGTGCTGCGCGCCGCCGACGCGTTCCAGCGCCTGACCGACTTCCACACGCGCCGGCCGGTGGCATGACGCACGGCCCGGTCATCAGGACGGCGGGGGAGAGATTCGATGAGTGAGCGCGATATCGGCGAGCGGCTGGGAGCCCTCGAAGCGCGGCTGGGCCGGCTCGAGACGCTGCTGGGGACGCTCAACGACCGGCTCGATCGCTCGGGGACGAACCTGGCCGACGCCAAGGCCGGGATCCAGGCCTGGGTGACCGAGTACGTCTCGCTGCGCCTGCAGCAGCTCGTGCCCGAGACCTGCGAGCACGCGCCCGACGAGCTGGCCGCGAGCGACGGTCCCGTGCTGCCGGGCAGCCGCATCCGGTGCACCGACGAGGTCCTGCATCGCCTGGGCCGCATTCCGATTCCCTTCGTGCGCCAGATGGTGACCCAGAAAGTGGTGGAGACCGCGCGGGCGGAGAACATCGGCCTGGTCGACGTGCCGTTCTTCGAGCGCGCGGCCACCTTCTGACAGTGCAAGCTCTCGGGGGAGGATCTCTCGAGCTTCCAGCACTGGGCGCAGCACCTGTCCGCCGGGCCGCGGATCTGACTGACGACGAGCCCGTTCGCCTCCCGATCGAGGATTCTCTCGACCTTCACGCGTTCGCTCCCCGCGACGTCCCGTCGGTCGTGGCCGAGTATCTGCGCGAGGCGCACGCGCGCGGCTTCACGGAAGTGCGGCTGATTCACGGCCGCGGCATCGGCGTGCAGCGCACGATCGTGCAGTCGCTCCTGAGCCGCCACCCGCTGGTGGCCGGCTACGCCGACGCTCCCGAGGGCCGGGGCGGACACGGAGCGACGCTCGTCAGGCTCCGGCCGCGCTAAGTCTTCGGGCGTCAAGGCCGCGGCCCGTGCCGGGCTGGCATGCCGCCATCGCTTTCTGCCACGTGAGCCGACGTCCACATCCTGTAACGGCCCGTAAAGTCGGGGAATTTCCCTGCGCCCCCGTGGCATCGACCTTGCGGGGGCATCGGGAGCCGTTCCGTGGCAGACCTCGTCTCCACCGCACCGGGCGGTGGCGCAGCGGTGAGGAGGACATGCAGCCTTCGTCTCGAGCGCGCGACTCAGGATTCACCCTGGCCGAGATCCTGACCGTCGTGGCCATCATCGCGATCATCACGGCCATCGGCGCCCCGGTCTTCCTCTCGTACTGGCAGTCTGCTGCCCTCACAGCGGGGGCCCAGGAGCTGGCGGCCGTGCTGAACCGGGGCCGGCAGCTGGCGCTCACGCAGAACACACCCGTGTGCGTGAGATACAACGAGATCGACCCCGTTACCGCCGTCCCCAGCCGTAGCATCCGGTTTCGGACGAGCGGCTGCCCCGGCACGCCGGGCAGCACGGTGTGGACTGGATCCGGCACCGACGCCAATGGCTTCCTAGCGCTCGCGAATCAGATCACCGTCACCGCCTCCACGGCCAGCGTGGTCTTCAACCATTTGGGCGGTGCCACGACCGCGGGCACCTACACCGTCCAGAACCCGACTACCGGACGAACCATGAGGGTCGTGGTCGCGCCCAGCGGACGCGTGACGATCGGGCCATGAAGATCTGCGACCAGCGCGGCTTCACCCTCCCCGAGGTCTTGCTGACCGTGGTGGTCATCACCATCGGGCTCGCCGCCGTTCTCGCGGCGGTGCCACTCGGTGCCTTCGGGGTCCAGGACAGCCGACAACTCTCGACGGCGACGTTTCTCGCCGACCAGAAGCTCGAGCAGGCCCGCAGCGTCCCATGGCGTGGCATGCCTGCCAACGATTGCCTCGGCCTCTCGGCGCCGCCGACCGCGGCACCGACGGTCCCTGCGGCCGCGACGTGCGCGTACGGCGCCGTGGCAGTGGGGACCGGCGGGACGCTGCCGTGGTTCGCCGACGAGGGGCCAGCGGCGATCCCGGGATTCCCCGGCTATTCCCGCCAGGTGCGGATCACCGACTGCGCCGCCGGCTGTGCCGGCGCCGCCGATACCGCGCTCAGGCTCGTCGCGGTCACCGTCACCTACACCCCGCTGGCCCTGACCACCCCGGCCGGCGGCGCCGCGCCCGCGCCGAAAAGCGTGGCGGTCAACATGCTCATCTCTCAGCGATGACGAACGAGCGCGGATTCTCGCTCGCGGAGCTGCTGGTCGCGACGGCCGTGGTCGGGCTTCTCATGCTCGGACTGTTCGTGACACTCCAGCAGGGCCAGGCGGCGTACCTGTTCGGCTCGGCTCGCGCCGAGGTGCAGCAGAATGCGCGCGTGGCCCTCAGCCGGATCGTGGAGGAGCTGCGCACGGCGAGCAGCGTGACGGCGCTGGCGGCGACCAACATTGCGCTCGACTTCGTGGATGAGACGGGCACCGCGGTCTCCGTCCAGTACTCGCTGGTCGGCACCGACGTCAGCCGCAACCAGACGGTACCCGTTCCCGCCGCCGTCCAGCCGGAGATCCTCGTCGGCGGCGTGACGAGCCTCACCTTCACCGCGTTCGACCTCAATGGCGCCGCCACCACGGTGCCCGGCAATGCGTATGCGGTCCAGATGCGCATCACGACGCGGCCGGAGCGCCCCCTTGCCGGCTTTTCGCCGGCCAATCAACAGGTGGTCTTCGAAGGCCGCGTGAGGCTCAGGAACAAATGAACGACAAAGGCATCGCGCTGCCGATGGCGATGATGGTGATGGCGGTGCTCGTGGCGCTCATCGTGACGTTCTTGGTGCTCGCCACCAGCGAGCCGCTCATCGCCCACAACCAGATGGCGGGGGCCCAGGCCCGCGCCCTGGCCGAAACCGGTATCGAGCGGGCGCTATGGGCTCTCACCAAGGCGGAGACCACTCCCGGCTTCCTGGGGGCGCTCGACCCGGCCACGACGAATCCATCGCCGGCTCCGTACAACGGCGGGACGTTCCTCCAGGTGAGCAACCTTGGAGGGTTCACCGTCACGGTCGCCGACGGTCCCAGCGCCCACGAGAAGGTGGTCACCGCGGTCGGATGGGTGCCGAACAACGTCAGCCCACTCGCAGTCAAGAAGATTCAGGTGCGGGCGATCCGCATCAGGCGGATCGACCCGCCGTGCGCCATCTGCGCCGGCGGGGAATCCCCGCCGGGAACCAGCGCCGAGATCCGCGTCGGCGGCTCCGCGACGGTCAACGCGTCTCCTGCAACCGGCGCAAGCTACTGTCCCGGGGTGACACCGTTGGCCGGGGTCATGGCCCAGGGCAGCGTCACCGTCAACGGGTCGCCGAACCTCTCGGCGCCGCCCGGCGGGACGGCCACCGCCCCCAACACGCCAGGCTCGACCTTCTCGCCGTTCCTGCTGACCGACAGCGACATGGCGTATCTCAAGGGCCTGGCCAAGGACAACGGGACGTACTACCAGGGCAACACGACATTCACGTCGCCGCCCAAGGACGGGATCGTGTTCATCGATACGCCCTCGGGCAACCCGCTGACGCCGACATCGCCGTCGTCGGACCTGATCACGCTGCAGATCCACGGCACCTGGCCGACCGGCTTCAACGGCTGGATCATCGTGGCTGGCTCCGCGACGATCCAGGGCGACGCCAAGATCACCGGCCTCGTCTACGCCCAGAACGACGTCACGCTGAACGGCCTGGGCACCGGCGCGATCACCGGGGCGGTGATCAGCACCAACCGCCTGGACACGTCGTCCACCAACATCGACTCCGGTAGCATCGGCCAGGCGCCGCTGACCTACGACTGCGGCGCGATCCGGACGGGCGGGGGATCGATCCCCCAGGGCTGGTCGATGCGGCCGGGCACGTTCGTGGAGCAGGCGGGACGGTGAGGCGCGCTCTTGTCGCGGCAGTCTGCGCGGTAGTGGCGGTCGTCGGCTGCCAGCGGCCGCCGGACGCCACGAGGCCGGAGGCCGCCCCGACCATCGAGGATCCCGCAGCAGATGCCCGGGCGGCCCTCGCGGCCGACAACTGTGCCGGAGCCTTGCCCCACCTGCGAACCGCGGTGGCCAGCGACCCGCACAGCCTGTACCTGCACTACAACCTCGGCGCCTGTGCCTCGCAGGTCGGCGCCCACGACGAGACGGCCCGCGAGTTTCGGTGGGTCGTCGCCAACGCCGACCCGATGTCCCCCGAGGCCCAGACGGCGCGCCGCTGGCTGGTAGAGGCCGGGCTTCTCACGGAGGCGGTGGCGGCGGCCGCGAAGGACGACCCCACCGTCGGCAACAGCACGCTCCGCGGTGCCGTCACGTGGAGCGAGCCCGGACAGCCCGCGGCCCCACGGGTGCGGCAGCAGCTGTTCCTGAAGGGGCTGCGCGGAACGCAGACCAAGGAGCTACAGTACGTGCGCCGGGGCGATGACGGCGGCCACTACGAGTTCAAGAACGTCGTGCCCGGGACCTACAAGCTCACCGACGTCATCGCCGGCCGGCCCAAGTGGCGCCTGAAGGTGACGCTCGACGCCGGCAAGGAGCTGGTGCTCGACCTCGGTCCGGCGAACGCCGCTTCCGAGCGTGACGACTTCCCGGGCGACTGACCGGCGTTCCCTTCCCGGCGCTGTCCTCTGAGATCGCGTCGAGGTTGACGCGCTCGCTCGCATGCGCGCTGCCAGACCCCCCCACGGCGCGCAGCGATCCTGGCGTCAGTCGCGGTCGGCGCGGAGCAGCAGCATCCGGTCGGTGAACGACTCCACCCGGCCGTCCACGAGCCGGAAGTCGAAGGCCGCCCGGCAGCGCTCGGGCGCGGCGCGTACGAAGGCGTCGAGCTCCCGGCGCGCCTCGGGTGTCATGCGGGTGCGCCCCGTCCACTCCTCCCACGGCCGTCCCTTGGCGATCACGGCGGAGTCGATCACCGTCAGTCCGGCCGCGCGCAGGAAGGCCTTCCACTCGACGGCTCGGTAGGCGCGGACGTGGGAGGGATCGCGCCGGCGCTCCACCTCGGTGACGAACGCGGCCGCCTCACCATCGTCATGACCGAGGATGTCCTGCAGCAGGAACGAGCCCCCCGGGCGCAGCACGCGACGGACCTCGCGTACGGCCGCGGCCACGTCGGCGAAGTGGTGGGCGGCGATCCGGCACGTCACCACGTCGAAGGTCCCGTCGCCGAAGGGCAGGGCCTCCACGTCGCCGGCGACGAACGTCAGACCCCCGGCCCCGCGCGCACGCACGAACCCTCGGGCCGCCCGGAGCATCGGCTCGGTGACGTCGTAGGCCGTCACGAGCCGGGCGACACCGGCCAGCGCCAGCGCCGTGTGGCCGCCGCCGGTCGCCAGGTCGAGGACGCGCGCCGGCGCCAGCGCGCGCCCCCAGCCCACCAGGCGCTCCAGGTCCTCGCCGCCGGCGTGCCCCGGGCTGCTCACGTACGCGGCGGCGATCGCACCGAACTGCGCCTGCACCCGCCGCGTCTGCTCCGTCACGCCTTCTTGCGCTCGGCCAGGTGTCGCAGCAGGAACTCGGCGTCGAGAGGGGAGAGGTCGAAGCGGCGGGCGGCCTCGTCCACCAGCTTCAACCGATCGGCGCGGGGCTCGTCCTGGAGCCGTTCGTCGATCCACTTCACGGCCTGCTTGATCGGCGCCTCGCCTGCCGCCATCGCCTCTCCCCGCCGGCCCCGGGCCGTGCTCGCTCGAGCGTGATCGGTTGAGCTCCTCGACGCCCGCGACGACGTCGGCGGCATTATACGCCCCCCGGCACGAGGTCGCCCGGGGCGGGCCGGCCCGGCCAATTGGCTGGAACCAGGGACCTGCGCCTACCAGGCCAATTGGCTCTTGACTATGGCAATTTGAAGCCCAAAATGGCCTGGCATGGGGACCCGCGCGTGAACATCCCGTTGGATCGCGACCGGCCGGTGCCGCTCGCCCGGCAGATCCAGTCGCACTTCGAGCGGCTGATCGCCGACGGCTTGCTGGCGCCGGGCGTGAAGCTGCCGGCCACCCGCGAGTTGGCGCAGAGCCTGCGCGTGAACCGGGCCACGGTGGCCCTGGCCTACGAGGAACTGGTCGCGGCCGGGCTGGCGCGCGCCCACGTGGGGCAGGGGACGTTCGTCGCGGGGGAGGCGCCACTGCCGGCCAGCGCCGCGGCGCCCCGGTCGGCACCCATCGACTGGACGGCGCTGCTGTCGCGCAGCGCCCGGGCGGCTGCCGCCGACGAGGAGCGCCAGCGCGCGCTGGGCACGCCGAACGGGACCGCGAGCACCACGATCTCGTTCGCGGGCGGGATGCCGGACAGCGCGCTGTTTCCGACCGAGGCCTTCCGGCGCGTGCTGAACTCGGTGGTGCGCGACGAGGGCGACGCCCTGCTGCAGTACTCGCCGGTCGCCGGCTACGCGCCGCTGCGCCGGTACCTGGCTGCCGACTTGCTGCGCTTCGGCGTGGAGGCCCGCGCCGAGGAGATCCTGATCGTCAACGGCTCGCAGCAGGGCTTCGACCTGATCGCGCGCACGCTGGTGGATCCGGGCGACGTGGTGGCGATCGAGCAGCCCACCTACGCCGGCGCCATGCAGTCGTTCCGCGCCTACGGCGCCCGGCTGCTGCCGGTCGAGTGGGACGCGGCGGGGCCGCGGGCGGCGGTGTTCGAGCGGTTGTGCGAGCGCCAGGCGCCCAAGCTCTTCTACTGTCAGCCAAGCGCGAACAATCCTTCCGGGCTCACCATCGAGCCCGAGGTCGGCCGGCGCCTGCTGGCAGCGGCCACGCGCCATCAGGTGCCGATCGTCGAGGACGGCTTCGACGGCGGCCTGTACTACGGCCCGCGGCCGGGCACGCCGCTGAAGGCCGCCGACCGCGCGGGCGTGGTCATCCACATCGGCACCTTTTCCAAGATCCTGTTCCCGGGGCTGCGGCTGGGCTGGCTCGTGGCGCCGCCCGCGGTGGCCGAACGGCTGCAGGCGGCCAAGCAGCTGGCCGATCTCCACACGAGCGCCCTGCTGCAGGCCGCCGTGCACCGGTTCTGCGAGCGGCGGCTCCTCGACCGCCACGTCACCCGCGTGACCGCCGAGTACGCGCGGCGGCGGACGGCGCTGCTGGCGGCGCTCCGGCGGCGGATGCCCGAGGGGACGACCTGGACGGAGCCGCAAGGCGGTTTCTCGCTGCTGCTCACGCTGCCGCCCGGGCTGGCGGCGACGGCGCTGCTGCCGGCCGCGCTGGAGCGGGGCGTGGCGTTCACGCCGGGGGCGGCGTTCTTCCTCGACGGCGGCGGAGAGCGGACGCTTCGGCTGGCGTTTTCCTCGGTGGCGGCGGCCCGGATGGACGACGGCGTGCGGCGCTTGGCCGAGGCGATCAAGGCCACCCAGCGGCAGCCCCGGCCCCAGCGCCGCGAGCGCGACATGGTCCCCGTCGTCTAGCCGGTACTCGGCGACATCGGGGCTTGCTCGAGAGAGGGCCAACGCGAGGCCCTCGGGGATGATCGAGGAGCGGTCCGGCTCCGCCGGGCCGCGACGAGCGGGGGGCGTGGGGGCCATACCGGGGCCCCATGAAAAAAGGAGACGACGATGGACGAGCTGAGCGGACTGAGGATCGCGGATCGCAAGCACATCGGGCTGGCCGAGATGCTCAAGGGCGGGGTCATCATGGACGTCACCAACGCCGAGCAGGCCAAGATCGCCGAGGACGCCGGGGCGGCGTCGGTCATGGCGCTCGAACGGGTGCCCTCGGACATCCGGCGCGACGGCGGCGTCGCCCGCATGTCGCCCGTGAAGAAGATCCAGGAGATCCAGAAGGCGGTCACCATCCCGGTGATGGCCAAGGCGCGCATCGGCCACTTCGTCGAGGCGCAGATCCTGGAAGCCCTCGGCGTCGACTACATCGACGAGTCGGAGGTGCTGACGCCGGCCGACGAGCACTTCCACATCGACAAGTTCGCGTTCCGCATCCCGTTCGTGTGCGGCTGCCGGGACCTGGGCGAGGCGCTACGGCGCATCGGTGAGGGCGCGGCGATGATCCGGACCAAGGGCGAGGCCGGCTCCGGCAATATCGTGGAGGCCGTGCGTCACATGCGGGCGGTCGTCTCCGGCGTCAAGCGCCTCACCACGCTCGGGCCCGAGGAGCTGATGACCGAGGCCAAGAATCTCGGCGCACCCTACGAGCTGGTGCGCTGGATCGCCCGGACCGGCAAGCTGCCGGTGCCGAACTTTTCGGCGGGCGGCATCGCCACGCCGGCCGACGCGGCCCTCATGATGCAGCTCGGGGCCGAGGCGGTGTTCGTGGGCTCCGGCATCTTCAAGTCGTCCGATCCGGCGAAGCGGGCCAAGGCCATCGTCCAGGCGACCACGCACTTCAAGGATCCCGACGTGCTCGTGCGCGTGAGCGAGGACCTCGGCGAGGCGATGGTCGGGCTGGAGATCTCCAAGATGGCCGAGAAGGACCTGCTGCAGACGCGAGGCTGGTAGTCCGCCATGAAGATCGGAGTGCTGGCGCTGCAGGGCGACTTCGCCCTGCACGCCAGGGCGCTGGCCCGCTGCCGGTCCGACATCCAGGTCGTCGAGGTCCGCAAGCCCGGGCAGCTGGACGAGCTCGACGGGCTGATCATCCCAGGCGGCGAGAGCACGACGCTGCTCCACCTGATGGACACCTGGGGCTTCGTGCCCGCGCTCGAGACATTCCACGCCGCCGGCCGGCCGGTGTTCGGCACCTGCGCGGGGGTGATCCTGACCGCCCGCGAGGTCAGCAGCCCCGCCCAGTTCTCGCTGGGGCTCATCGACGTGGGCGTGGAGCGCAACGCCTACGGGCGGCAGCGGGACTCGTTCGAGGCCCACGGCACCGCGGTGCTGGACGGCCGCCCGGTGCCCGTCGAGATGGTGTTCATCCGGGCGCCGCGCATCCGCTGGGTGGGCGAGGGGGTGGAAACGCTCGCCCGCCACGGCGGCGACCCGGTGCTGGTCCAGCAGGGGAGCGTGCTGGCGGCTACCTTCCACCCCGAGCTGACGGACGACCCGACCGTCCACGAGTACTTCTGCCGGATGGTCATGCGGAGCCGAGGGGCGGGACGTCGAGACGCGCGCGAGGTTGAAGCCGGGTCATAACCGACGTTCTGAAACCCACTGGTGAATCAGCGTGAACCCGGGCGCTACCGTGA
The DNA here is from genome assembly GCA_035762565.1 of Candidatus Methylomirabilota bacterium. Lineage (GTDB taxonomy): Bacteria > Methylomirabilota > Methylomirabilia > Rokubacteriales > CSP1-6 > AR5. The sequence goes on from DASTOJ010000268.1 coordinate 17,477, forward strand.
CGCGGACACAGCCGGCGCTCGGGCGTCCACGGTGAGGCCTTGACAGCAGCCCAGGGCTCCGGAGTATCCTCTGGTCGGACCACCGGACCAGAAGTTCCCCGGCCCCTCACGGAGGAGCGTGTATGGCAGCCCTGATCTGCGAAGTCGTCTACCGCGGCATCTTCCAGAAGAACCTCGCCGCCCGCATCGTGCGCGGCATCGTCCTGTCGGCTCGAAAATCCGACCGATGGGGCATCGCCTTCGGCCGCTACGGCGACAGCCCCCAGCGCAACGGCATCCCCGCCAAGGACTTCGCCATCGTCGCCGACAGCAAGGAAGAGCTCGAGCAGAACATGGCCCGCTACGAGCCCAAGCACGTGGACGTCACCATCTGCGTGGACGACACGCTCAGCAAGGGCGTGGAGTCGTGGGCCTGGTACGGGCTGCAGCCGATCAACCGGCTGACCGTTCCGACCGGCACGGTGCTGATGACGTCGCTGCAGTCGTTCGACGAGCTGCTGGAGGACATCCACAAGAAGGACGCGCCCTACAAGCTGGCACTGATCCGGGCCAAGGCGTCGTTCTCGGGGCTGTGGGTCTACAAGGAGGACCACACCGAGGTCCGCGTCCTCGGTGCGCTGGCGAAGATCGCCCCGTCGTTCCTGAAGCTGGAGGGCGTGTGCGAGGCCATCGCCGAGATGGAGTGGGGTTCCGACCTCAAGGTCGCCTCCGCCCGCAAGGCCTACGACCGGCTGGAGACGCGGGAGGTGAAGCTCACCGAAGGCAACGCGGAGATCCCGTACTCCTTCGAGATGCCCAAGTGGTGGGAGATGCGCGAGGGCGTCACCATCCCGGCCATCCCCATCGGCAAGCCCAAGGAGGGCGGCCAGGGGTACGTGCCCGAGCGCAACCCGTACTTCAAGAAGTTCACGACGCGCACGATGCGTCCGGTGATCGACTTCGACACCTGCGTGAAGTGCAACCTCTGCTGGATCTCCTGCCCCGACTCCGTGTTCGACGTCATGCCCGACGGCACCTTCGACGCGGCCATGGAGGCGTGTTGCGGCTGCGGGGTCTGCGAGGCAGTGTGCCCCGTCGAGCACTGCATCACGATGGTCAACGAGGCTGCGTTCGAGGACAACGCCAGCCAGTGGGACATGTGGAAGAAGGACAAGGCGGCCTACAAGGCCTGGATGCTGGCCAAGATCGGCGACAAGAAGACGACGGTCCGTTCGCACGGCTTCCGCTTCCGCGGCCAGTACGAAGAGGAGCTGAAGCAGGACCTCGACGTCGGCGGCGTGGAGATCACGGCGGGCATCCCGGGCGAGAACGCGCAGCACAAGACGGCCGGGACGTTCGAGGGGGCGTAGCCCGCTCGATCCAGGAAAGGGAGACACGAGCATGGCAGTCGTGACCAAGGCGGCCCCGGCCGCGTCCGACGAGAAAGAGCTTCTCATCTCCGGCAGCGAAGCGGTGGCCGAGGGCCTCACCCTCGCCGACATCGACGTCGTCACCGGCTATCCCATCCGGCCGTACGACACGGTCATCCAGGCCATCGCCAAGAAGATCTCCGGCGGCCAGCTGGTCGCCGAGTACATCGTCGCCGAGGGCGAGCACAGCCAGTTCGAGATCGTCAAGCACGCCTCCACGGTCGGCGCCCGCGTCTTCTGCGGCTCCTCGGGCGTCGGCTGGGCCTATGCGATGGAGTGCCTGGTCGTCACGCCGCCGCTGCGGGTGCCGATGGTCTGCCTCGTCGGCAACCGCGCGCTCGACGATCCCGGCGCCTTCGGCGTCGAGCACAACGACGCGCTGTTCGTGCGCGACCTGGGCTGGATGCTGGTGTGGATCGATACGTCGCAGGAGGCGATCGACACCACGCTGATCGGCTACCGGGTGGCCGAGGACCGGCGGGTGTTCCTCCCGCTGGCGATCTCGGCCGACGGCGCGTTCCTGACGCATTCCCAGGCGCTGACCCTGGTGCCGTCCAAGGCGAAGGTCGACAAGTTCCTGCCGCGCTACGACCGCGGCGATCTCCTGCTGCACCCCGATAATCCCATCACGGTGGCCCCCCAGGCCAACGAGGACTGGGTCATCGAGATCCGCCGCCAGAACGACGAGGCGATGAAGCGGGCCTCCACCGTGATCGAGGAGGCCTACGCCGACTTCCGCAAGGTCTTCGGCCGCGGCCCCGAGAACCCGTGGTTCGAGGAGTACATGACCGACGACGCCGAGATCATCCTGGTCGGCATGGGCACGATCTCGCTGCCGATGAAGGTCGGGATCCGCAACATGCGCGCGCAGGGCAAGAAGGTCGGTCTCGTCCGACTCCGGTGGTTCCGACCCTTCCCGACCGAGAAGCTGGTCGCGGTCCTCTCGAAGGCCAACGCGATCGGCGTCGTCGACCGCGACTATTCCTTCGGCTCGCCGTTCAATTCGGGTGTGGTGGCCAACGAGATCCGGGCCGCCCTGTACAACGCCGCCACCCGGCCGCCGCTGCTGTCCTTCATCTGCGGCCTCGGCGGCCGCGAGGTGACGCTGGAGGACGTCTACAAGGCCGCCGACCTGTGTTACGCTGCCGCGAATTCCGGCAAGTCCGAGGCCAGGACGCTCTGGCTCGGCGTCCGCGAATAGGAGACCACGGCCATGGCTGAGGCGACCACGTTCGGGAACGCGACCCAGATCCTGGAACCGTTCCGGGGCATCAAGAAGGTCACGATCGAGGAGTACTTCACGTCGGGCCACCGGACCTGCCAGGGCTGCGAGTCCGCGCTCGTCATGAAGCTGATGGTGAAGGCCTCGGGCCCGCGCACCATCGTGCTGGGCTCGACCGGATGCATGTACGTCGCCAACACGACGTATTACACGACGCCGTGGGTGGTGCCGTGGATGCACACGCAATTGGGCTCGTCAGGATCAGCAGCACTCGGCACCGCGGCTGGACTGAAAGCTCTCATGAAGAAGGGCAAGATGAAGGCCGAGCCGATCAACGTCATCGCCTTCTGCGGCGACGGCGGCGGCGCCGACATGGGCCTCAACGGCATCTCGGCGACCTTGACCCACAAGGAGTACAATTGCCTGATCCTGCTGTACGACAACGAGAGCTACGCCAACACGGACATCCAGGTATCCGGGATGTCCCCCTACGGCGCCCACACCACGTTCAGTCCGCCCGGCAAGGTCAAGCGCATCATGCACACCCGCTGGAAGAAGAACATGGCCGGCATGATGGCGGCCGGCCATCCGGAGTGCCGGTACGTGGCCACCGTGTGCGCCTCCTACGCCGTGGAGATGATGAACAAGGTCCGCCGCGCGCTGACCATCGGCGGCCCCACCTTCATCCACTCGCTCGACCCGTGCCCGAAGGGCTGGGACTACGACCCGATGCTCAGCCACGAGCAGGGCGAGCTGGCCATCGAGACCGGCATCTTCCCGCTCTACGAGGTCGAGGACGGCGTGCTGAAGTACTACGGCAAGACGAAGGCCATCGTGGAGGGCCGGCCCCGCAAGCCCGTGCGCGAGTACCTGCTCAAGCAGGGGCGGTTCGCGCACTTCACCGAGGAGGACCTGGCGTACTTCCAGGCCAAGGTCGACGAGATGTGGGACAAGTGGGAGGTCCCGGGCGTCGTGCCCTTCCGGCGGTTCGACGCCGCCAAGGCCGCCCTGAGCGTGAGGTAGCGCCGGGCGCGGATTGGGTGACGCCCCGGTCACCGCGGCAGGGGTCGGGCGCGGAACGGCGCCCGACCCCGCCGTGTTTTATCGACACACCTTTTGGGGGAGGAGGGCACGTCATGAGACATCATCGTCTCGCGTCCGCTCTGCTGATCGGGGTCCTCGCGCTCGCTGCCGCGCTCCCGGCCCAGGCCTGGGAGCCCTCCAAGCCGATCGAGTTCGTCATCCCGGCCGGCACCGGGGGCGGGGCGGACCAGATGGCCCGCCTGATCGCCGGCCTCGCCGAGAAGCACAAGCTGACCCCCCGGCCCATCATCGTCGTGAACAAGTCCGGCGGGGCTGGCGCCGAGGGCTTCCTGCACGTCAAGGCCAAGAAGGGCGACGAGCACACGATCATCATCACGCTCTCCAACCTCTTCACCACGCCGCTGGCGACGGGCACGCCGTTCAACTGGCGCGACTTCACGCCGGTGGCCCGCCTGGCCCTCGACCGCTTCATCCTGTGGGTGAACGCCGAGACCCCCTACAAGACGGCCAAGGAGTACGTGGCGGCGGTCAAGGACAAGCCCGGGATGAAGATGGGCGGCACCGGCTCCAAGCAGGAGGACCAGATCATCACGGTCCAGCTGGAGCAGGCGCTCGGTCTCAAGTTCACCTACGTGCCGTTCAAGGGCGGCGGCGAGGTGTGCGTCAACCTCGTCGGCAAGCACGTGGACTCCACGGTCAACAACCCGGCCGAGTGTGTGAGCCACTGGAAGGCCGGCCGGGTGCGCCCGCTGGCGGTGTTCGACCCCGAGCGCATCCCCGACGCCGACTGGAAGGAGATCCCGACCATCCGGGAGGCGCTGGGCGCGAGCATCGCCTACAACATGCTGCGGGGGATCTTCGGGCCGCCCGACATGCCCAAGCCGGCGGTGGACTGGTACATCGCCTTCCTGCGCAAGGTCAGTGACACGCCGGAGTTCAAGGACTACCTGAGCAAGGGCGCGCTCAGGCCCGCCTTTGCGACCGGGGCGGAGTACGCCAAGTGGGTGGAGGAGAACGAGAAGCTGCACAAGGACCTCATGGAGAAGGGCGGGCTCGTTCAGAAATAGGATGCGCGCCGCCGATCTCATCACGGCCGGCGTGTTGATGCTGCTGGGCGGCGCCGTGGTCTCCGACGCCGTCCGGCTCGGCGTCGGCTGGGGCGTGGAGGGTCCGCGCAGCGGCTTCTTCCCGTTCTGGCTCGCCATGGTCATGCTGGCGACCTGCGCGGCCATCGTCGTCCAGTCCCTGCGGCGCGCCGGCGGCCGTCCGTTCGTCACCCGGGCGGCGGCGGCGCCGGTGCTGGCGGTGCTGCTCCCAGCGGTCGCCATGGTCCTCGCGACCCAGTTCGTCGGCCTGTACGTCGCCTCGGGCCTCTACATGGGCTTCTACATGCGCTGGGTCGGCCGTCACGCCTGGCCGGTGACGCTCGGTCTGGCGGTGGCGATTCCCGTCGTCACGTTCCTCGTCTTCGAGCGGTGGTTCCTGGTGCCGATGCCCAAGGGCCCGCTCGAGACCTGGCTCGGCTACTGAGCGATGGGGCTGGAGAACCTGGCCCTCGGCTTCCAGGTCGCGCTCACGCCCTTCAACCTCTTCGTGGCGGTGATGGGCATCACGCTCGGCACCATCATCGGCGTGCTGCCCGGGCTAGGCGGCGCCAACGGCGTCGCCATCCTGCTGCCGCTGACCTTCACGATGCCGCCGACCTCGGCGATCATCCTGCTGACCTCCATCTACTGGGGCGCGCTCTTCGGTGGAGCGATCACCTCCGTGCTGTTCAACATCCCGGGCGAGCCGTGGTCGGTGGCGACCACGTTCGACGGCTATCCGCTGGCCCGGCAGGGGCAGGGCGGGCAGGCGCTCACCGCCGCCTTCACCTCGTCGTTCGTCGGCGCCTTCTTCTCGATCGTGCTGATCACGTTCTTCGCGCCGCTGCTGGCCGAGATCGCGCTGAAATTCGGACCGCCGGAGTTCTTCGCCATCCAGCTCCTGACCTTTTCGTCGTTCGTCGGCCTGGGCGGGGGCAACCCGCTCAAATCGCTGGTCACCATCCTGCTCGGCTTCATCATGGCCTCGGTCGGCCTCGACATCGTGACCGGCCAGCTCCGCCTCACCTTCGGGGTCACCGATCTCATGAAGGGCTTCGACTTCATCGTGGCCGTGATCGGGCTGTTCGGCATCGGGGAGATCCTTCTGTCGGTCGAGGCGGGGCTGACGTTCCGCGGCGCGCGGACGGGGATGAACGCTCGCGTCGTGTTCCAGACCTGGCGTGTGCTCCCGCGCTACTGGCGCACGTTCGTGCGCGGCTCGTTCATCGGCTTCTGGATGGGCTTCAAGCCGGGGGGCGCAACGCCGGCCTCGTTCATGAGCTACGCCTTCGCCAAGCGCTTCTCGCCAAACGCCGCGCGCTTCGGCAAGGGCGAGCTGGAGGGGGTCGTCGCGCCGGAGACGGCCGCCCACGCCGCCGGCGTGGCGGCGATGCTGCCGATGATCACGCTGGGGATCCCCGGCTCGCCGACCGCGGCCGTCATGCTCGGCGGGCTCATCATCTGGGGGCTGCAGCCCGGTCCCATGCTGTTCAAGGAACAGCCGGAGTTCGTCTGGGGGCTCATCGCCTCCATGTACACCGGCAATGTCATCGGGGTGCTGCTGGTCCTGGCGTTCGTGCCGCTGTTCGCGGCCATCCTCCGGATCCCGTTCGCGATCCTGACGCCGCTGATCGTCGTGGTCTGCGCGATCGGCTCCTACGCCGTGCACAACAGCATGATCGACATCTGGTACATGCTGATCTTCGGTGTCATGGGCTACGTCTTCAAGAAGCTCGACTATCCCCTGGCCCCGCTCGTCCTGGCGCTCGTGCTCGGCGACCTGGCCGAGAACGCGCTGCGCCAGAGCCTGATCATGTCGCAGGGGTCGCTGGCGATCTTCTTCACCCGGCCCATCGCCGGCGTCATCAACGCGCTGGCCCTGCTGTTCTTCCTGCTGCCGGTGCTCACGCCGTGGTGGCGGCGCCTGCGCGGCGCGCCGGCGGCCACCCCTGTCGCGCCCCGGCCCCGAGTGCGATGATCGTGCGGAGCGAGCCCGGGCTCGAAGGAGGCCGCATGGATCTGGCGCCCATCAAGTCGACGCGGATCTACGAGGAGATCGTCCGGCAGGTCAAGGCGATGATCGCCGAGGGGAAGGTCAAGGGCGGCGACCGCCTGCCGCCGGAGCGGGACCTCGCCGAGAAATTCGTGGTGAGCCGCACCTCGGTGCGCGAGGCGCTGCGGGCGCTGGAGAGCCTGGGCCTGGTCGAGATCCGGCCGGGCGAGGGGACGTTCGTGCGCCAGGTCTCCATCGAGTCCCTGATCGAGCCGCTGGCGCTGCTGATGGTCTCCCAGCGCGAGGCCATCGGCGAGCTGTTCGAGGCGCGCCGGCTGCTGGAGCCGTCACTGGCGGCGCTGGCCGCCGAGCGGGCCACGCCCGAGGAGCTCCACGAGATGGAGCGGATCCTCGAGGCGCAGGCCGGCGAGGTCGCGGCTGGCCGCACCGGGCTGGCGCAGGACGCGCAGTTCCACGCCGCCATCGGGGCCGCCGCCCACAATCGCGCGATCACGCGGATCGCCCACGCGATCATGGACCTGCTGACCCAGAGCCGCGAGGAGTCCCTCAACACGCCGGGCCGCCCGACGCGCTCGCACGAGGACCATCGTCGCGTGCTGGCGGCGATCGGCGCGCGCGACGCCGAGGGCGCCCGCCGAGCGATGCTCGAGCACATCTCGGCCGTGGAGAGCCTCGTGCTCGGTGCCGACGGCGATCTACAGCGCCGCCGCCCGGCTTGACCTCGACGGCAGCGCTCCGTATACTCCACCGCACCATGAAACGCTCGACTCCGCGCGTGCTGTCGCTGGGAGTAGTAATTATCCTGGCGCTGCCGGGCCTGCCCGGAGCATCCACGGACTAGCGCTCCGAGGGATGCCACGGGCAGGGCGCCCGCCCGTGGCGATCGAGCGATGATCGAGGGGCCACGGGACATGACCCGTGGCCCTTTTGTTTTGTGTCGAGAGGGGAGGCAGGAGAATTGACACCGGCGTCGCGCATCCTGTAGTCTTGAAAGACTTTTTCGCCGGTTCTCCCACGGAGACGAGCGGCCCATGACGAAATACGTCTACTCCTTCGGGCGCGGCAAGGCAGAAGGCTCGTCGGTCATGCGCAACCTGCTCGGCGGCAAGGGCTGCGAGCTCGCCGAGATGACCAACCTCGGCATTCCCGTTCCCCCCGGCTTCACCATCACGACCCAGGCCTGGGCCGCCTACAACCGGACCGGCCGGCAGTTTCCCGAGGGCCTCTGGGACCAGGTGACCGGCGCCCTCGAGAAGCTCGAGCAGGACGCCGGGCTGGTGTTCGGCGATCCCCGCCGCCCGCTCCTCGTCTCCGTGCGCTCGGGAGCGCGCGTGTCGATGCCCGGCATGATGGAGACCGTCCTCAACCTCGGCCTGAACGACGCCACCGTCGACGGCCTCACCGCCTGGACCGGCAACGAGCGCTTCGCCTGGGACTGCTACCGTCGCTTCCTCACGATGTTCGGCGACGTGGTGCTGGGCATCCGGCGCGCGGCGTTCGACGAGCACCTCGACGCGCGCAAGAAGCGGCTCGGCGTCAAGAGCGATCCCGAGGTGCCGGCGGCCGAGCTGCGCGAGCTGGCCCGGACCTACAAGGACGTCATCGCCACGCACACCGGGGGGACGTTTCCCGAGGATCCGCGCGAGCAGCTGCGGCTGGCCGTGCGGGCCGTGTTCGACTCCTGGTTCGCCAAGAAGGCGACCGAGTATCGCCGCATCAACAACATCCCGGCCGACTGGGGCACGGCCGTGACCGTGATGTCGATGGTCTTCGGCAACCTGGGCGAGACGTCCGGCACCGGCGTCGGCTTCACGCGCGATCCGCGCACCGGCGAGCGGGGCTTCTACGCCGAGTTCCTGGCCAACGCCCAGGGCGAGGACGTGGTGGCCGGCATCCGCACCCCGGAGCACATCGACGACCTCAAGCGCCGCATGCCCGAGATCTACGACGAGCTGCTCGCCATCGCCGACCGGCTCGAGCGCCACTACAAGGACATGCAGGACATCGAGTTCACGATCCAGGAGGGGACGCTCTACCTGCTGCAGACGCGCAGCGGCAAGCGCTCGGCGGCGGCGGCGGTGAAGGTCGCCGTCGATCTCGTCCACGAGACGGTCATCGATCAGCACACGGCGCTGCTGCGCGTGCGGCCCCAGGACCTGAACCAGGTGCTGCATCCGGGGTTCGACGCCGGCGACAAGGCCCGGGCCGTGCGGGCGGGCCGGCTGCTGGCCACCGGGCTGCCGGCGGCGCCCGGCGCGGCGGTCGGCGCGGTGGTCTTCGACGCCGACCGCGCGGTCGAGTGGGCGAAGGCGGGGCGGCACGTCATCCTCGTCCGCCCCGAGACGTCGCCCGAGGACATCGCGGGCATGTACGCGGCGCAGGGCATCGTGACCTCCCGCGGGGGTCGCACCTCGCACGCGGCGGTGGTGGCGGTCGGCATGGGCAAGCCCTGCGTGGTCGGCGCCGGCGACGTCCTCGTCGACGAGGAGCGGCGGACGTTCGAGGCCGGGGGCCGCACGGTGCGGGAGGGCGACGTCGTCTCCGTCGACGGCACCACTGGCGAGATCATCCTCGACGCCGTCGAGACGGTGGAGCCCGGGCTGCAGGACGCGTTCAAGGAGCTGCTGGCGTGGGCCGACCGCTACCGCACGCTCGGCGTGCGGGCCAACGCCGACACGCCGGGGGACGCCCACAAGGCGCGCGAGTTCGGGGCCGAGGGCATCGGGCTGGTGCGCACCGAGCACATGTTCTTCGCGGCCGAGCGCATCCCGATCGTGCGCGAGATGATCATGGCCGGCGACCACGTCACCCGGCGGGCCGCCGTGCAGAAGCTGCTGCCCTTCCAGCGCGACGATTTCCTGGGGATCTTCCGGGCCATGGACGGCCTGCCGGTGACGATCCGGTTGCTCGACCCGCCGCTGCACGAGTTCCTGGCCAACCCCAAGGAGTACCGCGAGATGCTCGAGGAGCGCGCGCGCCTGGACGCGCTGAGCATCAACCCGGCCCGCAAGGCAGCGCTCGACGAGAAGCTGGCCAAGATCGACTCGCTGCGCGAGGCCAACCCGATGCTGGGCCACCGCGGCTGCCGCCTCGGCATCACCTCGCCCGAGATCTACGCCATGCAGGTGCGGGCCATCATGGAGGCCGCCTGCACGGCCGCCGAGCAGGGGGTCGCGGTCGATCCCGAGATCATGATCCCGCTCACCGGCACCGTGGGCGAGATGCGGCTGACCCACGAGAACACCAAGAAGGTGGCCGACGCGGTGCTCGTGGAGATGGGCGTGCCGGTGAAGTACACGATCGGCACCATGATCGAGGTGCCGCGGGCGGCGCTCATCGCCGACAAGATCGCCCAGGACGCCGAGTTCTTCTCGTTCGGCACCAACGACCTCACCCAGATGACGTTCGGGTACAGCCGTGACGACGTCGCCAAGTTCCTGCCCGACTATCTGCAGAAGGGGCTGCTGCAGCACGATCCGTTCTCCGTCCTCGATCAGGAAGGGGTCGGCGAGCTGATCAAGATCGGCATCGAGCGTGGGCGCCGCACCCGGCCCGACCTCAAGGTCGGCATCTGCGGCGAGCACGGCGGCGAGCCCTCGTCGGTGGAGTTCTGCCACAAGGTCGGCATGACGTACGTGTCGTGCTCGCCGTTCATGATTCCCATCGCCCGCCTCAGCGCCGCCCAGGCCCGCCTGCGCGCCCGGGAAGCCTCGGCCGAGGGCGCACCCAGTGCATGAGCGGGGAGACGGTCGGGGTGCCGGGATGCGGGTATGGGGCCGCCTCGAGGCTCACGCTGTTGATCGAGGCGCGCCACGGCTTCGCCGGGGCGCGACGAGCGTCGGTGGGGGTGGGGGCCATGTCGGGGCCCCCATGTCCGGATGGAGGAAAAATTGAGATTGCCAGGGGCGCGCGTGGTGCTGGAGTGCCTGAAGCGCGAGGGCGTGGACATCGTCTTCGGCCTGCCCGGCGGCGCCGTGCTGCCGATCTACGACGCGCTGTACGACTTCGAGGGGCTCCGTCACGTCCTGGTCCGCCAGGAGGCGGCCGCGGGGCACGCGGCCGAGGGCTACGCGCGGGCGACGGGCAGGGTCGGGGTGTGCCTCGTCACCTCGGGGCCCGCGTGCACGAACCTCGTGACCGCGCTGCAGGACGCGATGATGGATTCGATTCCGATCGTGGCCTTCACGGGGCAGGTGCCTACCCACCTGATCGGCAACGACGCCTTCCAGGAGGCCGACAACGTCGGCATCACGCGCTCGGCGACCAAGCACAACTTCCTGGTCAAGGACGGCAAGGACCTGGGGCCGATCATCCGGGAGGCGTTCCACATCGCGGCTACCGGGCGGCCGGGGCCGGTGCACGTCGACCTGCCCAAGGACATCCTCGTCAAGGAAACGGAGCTGATCTGGCCCGAGAAGGTCACGATGCGCTCCTACAACCCGAACTACGACGGCCACCCCGGCCAGATCAAGCGCGCGGCCCGGGCCATGGTCCACGCCAGGAAGCCGGTACTGTACGTCGGCGGCGGGGTCATCTCCGCCGACGCCCACGCCGAGCTGCGTGAGCTGGCCGAGCTGACCGAGATCCCGGTGACGACCACGCTCATGGGCCTCGGCGCCTTCCCCTCCGAGCATCCGCTCAGCCTCGAGATGCTGGGGATGCACGGAACGTACTACGCCAACATGGCCGTCCACCACTCCGACGTCCTGGTGGCGGTGGGCGCCCGCTTCGACGACCGCGTGACCGGCCGGGTGGACGCCTTCGCCCCCCACGCGGAGATCATCCACGTCGACATCGACCCGTCGTCGATCTCCAAGAACATCAAGGTCGACGTGCCGATCGTCGGCGACTGCCGCCGCGTGCTGCGCGCGCTGATCGACGCCGTCCGGCAGGAGAAGGCGGACGCCGCAGCCCGGGAGGCCCGGCCGGTCTGGCACGCCCAGATCGCCGGGTGGAAGCGCGCCCAGCCGCTCCGCTACGAGTGGAGCGACGACGTCATCAAGCCCCAGTACGTGGTCGAGGAGATCTCCAACCTCACCCGGGGCGAGGCGATGATCGTCACCGGCGTGGGCCAGCACCAGATGTGGGCGGCCCAGTACTACAAGTTCAAGCACCCGCGGGCGTGGTTCACATCCGGGGGGCTCGGCACCATGGGCTACGGGCTGCCGACGGCCATGGGCGTGCAGGCGGCCCACCCGGGCCGCCAGGTCATCAACATCGACGGCGACGGCTCGTTCGCGATGAACAGCCAGGAGCTGGCCACGTGCTTCACCGAGCACCTGCCGGTGAAGACGGTCATCATCAACAACAGCGGCCACGGCATGGTGCGCCAGTGGCAGCGCATCATCTACAAGGAGCGCTACTGCGCCATCGACCTGCCCGGCATCCCCGACTGGGTGAAGCTGGCCGAGGCCTACGGCTGCGTGGGCCTCCGGGTGACGAAGCCGCCCGAGGTGGTGCCCGCCATCGAGAAGATGTTGGGCACGCCGGCGCCGGTGGTGCTCGACGTGGTCGTGGACAAGGACGAGTGCGTGTTCCCGATGGTGCCGGCCGGCGGCGCCAACACCGACATGATCCTGGCTCCGCCGAGCCGCGAGGCGCGCGAGAAGGCGGAGAAGTCGCAGACGGGTTTCTAGATGACTCGCGCGAAATCCGGTGACGCCGGGGGTCGGGCGCGAGGGCCGCGGGCGCGCCGACACGGCTTGCCTGTCACCGTGACTCGCGCCGGACACGGCTCGCTCGAGCCCCCCATCCCCCGGAGGGGGCTGGGGCGCCGGCCAGTCGAAGCGTGGGCGGCTCGCGCGCCGCGCCCGGCGCTCGAACGGCGACGACGGCTCGCCATGACGGCGCGCCCGCGGCCCCCGCGCCCAACCCCCCGCGTCACCACGTTTCACGAGGGCTTCTAGATGACCGCCAACGGGGGCGAGCCCCGCAAGCATACGATCTCGGTGCTGGTCGAGAACAAGTTCGGCGTGCTGTCGCGGGTGGCCGGGCTCTTCTCCGCCCGCGGCTACAACATCGAGAGCCTGTCGGTGGGCGAGACGCTGGACCCCAGCGTGTCGCGCATGACCATCGTGGTCACCGGCGACGAGTTCGTCATCGAGCAGGTGATGAAGCAGCTGCACAAGCTGATCGACGTCATCAAGGTCAACGACCTCACCGACGACAGCCACGTCGAGCGCGAGCTGGTCCTCGTCCGCGTCAACGCCGAGCCCCAGCACCGCGCCGAGATCCTCCGCACCGTCGACATCTTCCGGGCCAAGGTCGTGGACGTCACGCCGGTGTCGTTCGTGCTGGAGGCCACCGGCGACGAGGGCAAGCTGGAGGCGTTCATCGAGCTGCTGCGGCCGATGGGCATCCAGGAGGTCGTGCGCACCGGCAAGGTCGCCATCAGCCGGGGACCGAAGACGCGCGTCCGGCGCGCAACCGCGAGCCGGCCCCGGGTCTCGGACGATCCTCGCGTGGTCGGGTTCGCGGACTGACCACCACCAAGGAAAGGACCACACCAGCATGCCGGCGAAGATCTACTACGACCAGGATGCCGACCTGGGACTGCTCAAGGGCAGGAAGATCGCGATCATCGGCTACGGCAGCCAGGGGCACGCCCACGCCCTCAACCTCCGCGACTCCGGCCAGGACGTCGTGGTGGGACTCTACAAGGGCGGCAAATCGTGGAGCCGGGCCGAGAAGGACGGGCTCAAGGTGGTGCCGGTGGCGGACGCGGCCCGCCTGGGCGACGTCGTGATGATCCTGTTGCCCGACCAGACCCAGCGCGCGGTGTTCGAGGAGTCGATCCGCGGCGGGCTCGCCGGGGGCAAGATGCTGATGTTCGCCCACGGCTTCAACATCCACTTCAACCAGGTGGTGCCGCCGCCCGACGTCGACGTCACCATGATCGCCCCCAAGGCGCCCGGCCACGTGATGCGCGATCTGTTCACCCAGGGGCCCGGGGTGCCGGCGCTGGTCGCCGTCCAGCAGGACGTGTCGGGCAAGGCCCGCGACCTGGCCCTGGCCTACGGCCGCGGCGTGGGCTGCACGCGGGCCGGCGTGATCGAGACGACCTTCAAGGAGGAGACCGAGACCGACCTCTTCGGCGAGCAGACGACGCTGTGCGGCGGCATCTCGCATCTCATCAAGGCGGCGTACGAGACGCTGGTGGAGGCCGGCTATCAGCCGGAGGTCGCGTACTTCGAGTGCATGCACGAGATGAAGCTCATCGTGGACCTCTTCTACCAGGGCGGGCTGGCCTACATGCGCTACTCGGTCTCCGACACCGCCGAGTACGGCGACTACACGCGCGGACCCCGCGTGGTCAGCGACCAGACCAAGGCCGAGATGAAGAAGATCCTGGCGGAGATCCAGTCCGGCCAGTTCGCGCGCGAGTGGGTGCTCGAGAACCAGGCCAACCGGGCCGGGTTCCTGGCCATGCGCAAGCGCGACGCCGACCACCCGATCGAGGAGGTCGGTCAGCGCCTGCGCGCGATGATGTCCTGGATCAAGCCGCCGAGGGAGTGAGCCGCCTCATGAGCCGCAAGCTTCCCATCGCTTCCGAGGGGTGGCCGTTCGTCGTCGGCTCGGCCGTCGTGGCGGCCGGCCTGACCCTGTTCGGCCGCCGCCGGCTGGCCCTGCCGTTCTGGGCGGCGGCGGCCGCCGCCGCCGGGTTCTTCCGGGACCCGGACCGGGCGATTCCCCTGGTCGCCAACGGCGTGCTGGCGCCGGCCGACGGCCGCGTGATGTCGGTGCAGGACGCGGTGGACCCGTTCGTGGGCCCGGCGGTGCGCGTGGCGATCTTCCTGTCGCCGCTCGACGTCCACGTCAACCGAGCGCCCATCGCCGGCGTGGTGACCGACACGGTCTACACGCCGGGGCGGTTCGTGGCCGCCTACGACCCGGGCGCGGAGGACAACGAGCGGTGCGCGGTGCGGCTGCAGGGCGAGCACGCCCGGGTGACGGTCGTTCAGATCGCCGGCGTCGTGGCCCGGCGGATCGTGTGCCGCGTGGGCTCGGGCGACAAGCTGGCCGCCGGCGAACGGTTCGGCATGATCCGGTTCGGCTCCCGCACCGACTGCTACATGCCGCGCCCCACCGAGGTCACCGTCCGCGTCGGCGAGCGCGTCCGCGCCGGCCAGACCGTCATCGGGGTGCTGCGATGACGGATGTCGTGGCGCGACGCGATCCGGGGAGTATCGGCGGGGGCGTCTCGCCCCCGCCGATGTGGGGGAGCAGCCCGTGATCCGCAGTGCGAGCCGCAGGTCCGGTCCGGCGGCCGAGGCGAGCCAGTGATCCGACGGGGCAAGCGGCTGCGGCGGCGGCCGTGGCAGGAACTGCGCGAGCGCCGGCGGCAGGGCATCTTCCTCTTCCCGAGCCTGCTGACGACGGCCAACCTGTTCTGCGGCTTCTTCTCGCTGCTGCTGGCGCTGGATCAGCGCTACACCGAGGCGGCCCTGGCCATCTTCGTCGCGATGGTCATGGACCTGCTGGACGGCCGGGTGGCCCGCCTCATGAAGGCCACCAGCCAGTTCGGCGTCGAGTACGACTCGCTGGCCGACGTCATCTCGTTCTGCGTGGCGCCCGCCTTCCTGCTCTACTCGTTCGCGCTGCGCCCGCTGGGCCGCGCGGCCTGGTTCGGCGCCTTCCTGTTCGTGATCTGCGGCGCGCTCCGGCTGGCCCGCTTCAACGTGCAGACCGGCTCCGTCGACCGCCGGTTCTTCGTGGGCCTTTCCACGCCGGCCGCGGCCGGCGTGGCCGCCGCGCTGGTCGTGCTGCTGCAGGGCGGCGAGCCCATCCCGGCGGTTCGCGTCGCGATCGCGGTGGTCACTTACGTGCTGGCGCTGCTGATGGTGTCCACGTTCCGCTACTGGTCGTTCAAGGAGATCGGCTTCGCCCGGCGGCGACCGGTGGAGACGCTGCTGGTGGTGGTGCTGGCCGGCATGATCGTGGCCACCATGCACGAGATCTTCCTGTTCCTCGTCTTCGGCGGCTACGCGCTCTCGGGCCCCGTCCGGCGGGTCGTCGTCGGTCGCCCGCCCGCCGCCGCCACCGCCGAGCCCGCGCCGGGCCGGGACGCGCACTGATGAGGACCTACAAGATCGCGGTGCTGCCCGGCGACGGCATCGGGCAGGAGGTCACCGCCGAGGCCGTGCGGGTGTTGCGGGCCGTGGCCAAGGACGGCAGCGCCTCGTTCGAGTTCGAGCAGGCGCTGGTCGGCGGGGCGGCGATCGACGCCACCGGCCGACCGCTCCCGCCCGAGTCGCTCAAGCTCTGCCAGTCGGCCGACGCCATTCTGTTCGGCTCGGTCGGCGGCCCGAGGTGGGACCACCTGCCGCAGGAGCAGCGAGCCGAGCGCGGCCTGCTCGCGCTCCGCAAGGAGCTGGACCTCTTCGCCAACCTTCGGCCGGCGACCTGCTTTCCGATGCTCGTCGACGCCTCGCCGCTGAAGCGCTCGGTGGTCGAGGGCACCGACATCATGGTGATCCGCGAGTTGACGGGCGGTCTCTACTTCGGCGAGCCGCGCGGGCGGGAGCGCCTGGCCAGCGGCGGCGAGCGGGGCGTGAACACGATGGCCTACACCACGCGGGAGATCGAGCGGGTCGCTCGCGTCGGCTTCGAGGTGGCCCGCAAGCGCCGCCGGCGCCTGGCCTCGGTCGACAAGGCCAACGTGCTGACGGTCTCACAGCTCTGGCGGGAGGTCGTGACCGGGCTGGCCCGCGAGTACCCGGACGTCACGCTGGAGCACGTGCTCGTGGACAACTGTGCGATGGCGCTGGTGCACAAGCCGACCCACTTCGACACGATCGTCACCGAGAACACCTTCGGCGACATCCTGTCCGACGAGGCGGCCATCCTGGCCGGCTCCATGGGCATGCTGCCGTCAGCGTCCCTGGGCCTCGCGGGGGCGGGCGGCGGCCAGGTCGGCCTCTACGAGCCGGTGCACGGCACCGCCCCCGACATCGCCGGGCAGGGGATCGCCAATCCGATCGCGGCCGTTTTGTCGTCGGCGATGCTCCTGCGGTACTCTCTGAACATGGTGTCCGAGGCCGATCGCATCGAGGCGTCCGTCCGGCGCGTGCTGGAGGCGGGGCACCGGACCCGCGACATCGCCGCTCCCGGCGACAGGGCGATCGGCACCCGGGAGATGGGAGACCTCATCGTGCGGGGCGTGGAGCAGGCCTGATGGCCTCCGGAGTCGTGGTGGCGGTGATCGGCGCGACCGGGGCGGCAGGACAGACGACGCTCCGCATCCTGGAGGAGCGCAAGTTCCCGGTGCGCGAGCTGCGCTGCTTCGCCTCCGAGCGCTCGGTCGGTAAGACGGTGACGTTCGGGGGGGAGACGCTCGCCGTGCGGCGCGTCGAGCCCGGCGCCTTCAACGGGGTGGAGATTGCGTTCTTCTCGGCTGGCTCGGCGCAGTCCAGGGAGTACGCGCCGGCGATCGTCGAGGCCGGCGCCATCGTCGTGGACAAGTCCAACGCCTGGCGCATGGACCCGACCGTGCCGCTCATCGTCCCCGAGATCAATCCCCACGCGATCCGCGGCCATCAGGGGATCCTGGCCTGCCCGAACTGCACCACGATCGTCACCGTCATGCCCCTCAAGCCGCTGCACGACGCCGGCCGGCTGCGGCGCGTGGTGGCCACCTCCTACCAGGCGGTGTCCGGCGCCGGCGTCAACGGCATCGAGGAGCTGCGCGCCCAGACGCTGGCGTGGGCGCGCGGGGAGACGCTCGCGCCCAAGCACTTCGCGCATCCGATCGCGTTCAACCTCATCCCGGCCATCGACCGGTTCGCCGCCGACGGCTACACCGGCGAGGAGCTGAAGCTCGTCAACGAGACGCGCAAGATCCTCGAGACGCCCGACCTGGCGGTCTCGCCGACGACGGTGCGGGTGCCGGTCTTCACGTGCCACTCGATCGCCGTCAACGCCGAGACCGAGGTGAAGATCACGGCCGGGCGCGCCCGCGAGCTGTTCGCCCGGTTCCCCGGGCTCAAGGTCTGGGACGAACCGGCCGAGCAGCGTTACCCGATGCCGGTCGGCGTGGAGGGGCAGGACGACTGCTTCGTGGGACGCGTGCGGGAGGACCTGTCGCATCCGCGTGCGCTGAACTTCTGGGTCGTCGGCGATCAGCTGCGGAAGGGAGCCGCGACGAACGCGGTGCAGATCGCGGAGCTCGTGCTCCGGGCCTGAGCCCGGGGCCGGGGAGGCGACGAGCATGTCCCTCCGGCGCGCCTACCGGGACGCGCGGCGCAAGCTGCGCTTCCACCTCGCCGTCCTCCTCACGATCGTGGTCGTCGCCTACTCGTTGGTGCCCCAGGTGGCCCGGCTGGTCGAGTCGCTCGGAGGTTACAACCCGGGCCACTTCGAGCCCAAGGACCTCGAGCGTGGCGCGTGGCTGCGGCGCCTCGACGACATCGAGGCGCTCGGGAGCATCTCGGGGGAAACCTTGCTCCACATCGCGCTTTTCCTGCTGGTGGCGGTCGTCTGGCTGACGCTGGTCCCGACCCGCGCGCCCCGCCGGCCCCCGCCGCGCTGAGCGCGCGCCGCACCTACCGGCTGGTGCTGGCCTACGACGGCACCGGCTTGCACGGCTGGCAGACCCAGCCCGGCGTCCCCACCGTGCAGGGGATCCTCCTCGACGCCGCCCACCGGCTCTTCCCCGGGGACGTTCGAGTCGTGGGCGCCAGCCGTACCGATGCCGGGGTCCACGCGCTCGGGCAGACCGTCGCCCTCAGCGCCGACTCGCGGCTGCCGGCGGTGACCGTCCGGGCCGCGCTGAACGCGCACCTGCCGCGGCAGATCCGCGTCGCGGCGGCGGCCGACGCCCCGGCTGGCTTCGACGCCCGGCGCGCCGCGCACGGCAAGCGCTACGCCTACCTGATCGACAACGGGCCGGTGCCCTCGCCCTTGCTGCTCCGCTACGCCTGGCACGTGCCGGGGCCGCTGGACCCCGACGCGATGCGGGCCGGGCTGGCGGCCCTGCGTGGGCGCCACGACTTCAGCGCGTTCTGCGCCGCCCCCGGACGGGAGGTGGAGCCCACGTGCCGCGTGCGCGCGCTCCACGTGCGGCGGCGGAAGTCGGTGGTCGCGATCGTTGTCTCGGCCGATCGCTTCCTGCACCACATGGTGCGCACCCTCGCCGGCAGCGCCGTCCAGATCGGCCGCGGGGCCCGGCCGCCGGCCTGGCTCGCCGAGGTCCTGGCCTCGGGCGACCGCACGGAGGCCGGCCCCACCGCACCGGCCCACGGGTTGATCCTGCTCCGGGTGACGTATTGAACGTGGGCGGGTTCCGCGGGGGCTAGAATAAGGTCCCATGCGGACGTACCTGCGCGTCAAGGGGCCAGCGGTGGAGGAGGTCGCGGGGGAGGTCGTCCGCGAGCAGCCGCTGAGCGTGTTCGTCAACGGCGAGAAGTTCCTCACCCTGCTGTGCTCGCCCATGATGCTCGAGGCGCTGGTGGTCGGCTACCTGTGGATGGAGAAGGTGATCGCCGACGTCGCCGAGATCACCCACCTGGCGGTGTCGCCGGTCGACGGGCGGGCCGAGGTCACGCTCGCCCATCCGGTCACGCTCCCGACCGAGCGCATCCTCACCTCGGGCTGCGGCGGCGGCATCACGTTCCGCATCGACCACCGATTGTTCCCGCGCCTGGACTCCCGGGTGCGAGTGCGGCCCGCCGAGCTGGCCGCCCGCATGAAGGACCTCTTCGGGGCCGCCGTCCACTACCAGCGCTCGCGCGGCATCCACGGCGCCGCCCTGGCCGACCGCGAGCGCCTGCTCGTCGTGGCCGAGGACGTCGGCCGCCACAACGCGGTGGACAAGCTCAAGGGCGAGGCGCTGCTGCGCGACATCCCGACCGAGGACCGCCTGCTGCTGTCCACCGGGCGCATCTCCTCCGAGATGTTGCTGAAGGCCGCCCGGATGGGCGTGCCGGTGGTGGCCTCCCGCACGTCGCCCACCGAGATGGCGGTCGGGCTGGCCGAGCAGCTCGGCGTCACGGTCTGCGGCTACGTCAGGCCCGACGGCCTCAACGTCTACGCCGGCGACGCCCTCGAGCTGGATGCCGCCGTGGGGGCGGCTGGTGGCTGAGACCGGGCCGCCCGGCGAGGGGGTCGACTCGCCGGAGGCCCGCGCCTACCGGCGCGGCTTCAAGCAGAAGAGCCGGCGCGACGACTACGCGATCGACCTGTTCGAGGAGATCCGGGCCAAGCTGGCCGGCGACCTCGCCCGGGTCGAGGAGGGGCTGCGCGAGCTGGCCCGGCTCTACAACCCCCTCGTCGACGGGCCCATCGTGGACCTGCCCACCCGCGCCCGCATCATGGCCCTGCTGCGCGAGGGCCGGGCGGGAGAGGCGGAGGCCCTGCTCGACGCCCGCTACCGCCTGTACGCCCCGCTCGACGACGCCGAGCGTCACGGACCGACCGGCCCTGGCGCCTGACCTCGCCGCTCGTCCGAACATTCACAATTTTCAACGCTTTGCGTCACACGCGGCTTGACAGTGGTGGTTGGGCCACATAGCATGCGGGCCAATCACGCCACCCCTGTGGCCTGGAGGAGGTCGGGGCCATGAGTCAAAGCCTCACCGACTGGCTGCAGCAGAGCCGGCTCGTCGTCGTCGGTGTCGACCGCGAGCGACGCACCGTGCGCGTCAAGAGTGCGGCCGAGGCCTGCACGGATCTCTCGTGCTCCGAGCAGACGCTCGTCGTGACCGACGAGGGCACGGGAGCGGATCTGGCCGCGCTCAACGCCGGCGACATCGTGAAGATCGAGGACACGGCCGGACGAGCCGAGCGTATCGTCGTCGTCCGTCGCGTGTGGGAAGAGTTGACCAGCCCTGAGTGGTGATCCACCGTCCGAGCCGGCCGAGCGCGGCCGAGCGCGGCAAGGAGGGTCCTCATGAGTCTGTCCCGGCGTGACTTCATCAAGTTCTCGGGCGCCACCGCGGCGGGGGTGGCGGCCGGCACCGGCGTCGATCTGGCGCCCGTCGAAGCGGCGGCCACGTCGCTGAAGATCAAGGAAGCCAAGGCCTTCGCGGGCGTGTGCCCGTACTGCGCGGTCGGCTGCGGCCAGCTGATCTATGCCAAGGACGGCAAGATCATCGACATCGAGGGCAACCCCGACACGCCGCACACGCTCGGCCGGCTCTGCCCCAAGGGCGCGGCGACCATCCAGCTCTCCAACAACCCGCTCCGCCCGACCAAGGCGCTCTACCGCGCGCCCGGCTCGGACAAGTGGGAGGAGAAGCCGCTGGACTGGATGTACGAGCAGATCGCCAAGCGCTACTACGACACCCGCGAGAAGTACTTCATCGAGAAAGAGAAGAACAAGGACGGCCAGACGGTCGTCGTCAACCGCCTCGAGGCGATCGCCTCGCTCGGCTCGGCCTGCATCGACAACGAGGAATGCTATCTCCTCAGCAAGCTGAACCGGACGCTGGGGATCGTCTACCACGAGCACCAGGCCCGAGTCTGACACTCCGCCACGGTCCCAGCTTTGGGGACCACGTTCGGTCGCGGGGCGATGACGACGAACCTGATCGACGTCCAGAACGCGGACGTCATCATGGCGACCTCCAACATGGCCGAGAACCACCCGGTCGGCTTCCAGTGGGTGATGAAGGCCAAGGAGCGCGGCGCCAAGCTGATCCACGTCGACCCGCGCTACACGCGCACCAGCGCCGCGGCCGACCTGCATGTCCCGCTGCGCTCGGGCACCAACATCGTGTTCTTCGGCGGGCTCATCCGCTACGCGATCGAGAACAACCTGTACTTCAAGGACTACGTCGTCCACTACACGAACGCCTCCTTCCTGATCGACCCTGCGTTCCGGACGGCGACCGACCTCGACGGCCTCTTCACCGGCTATGACCCGGCCAAGAAGTCCTACGACCGGGCGTCGTGGAAGTACCAGCTCGACGGCGAGGGCAACCCCAGGCGTGATCTGACGCTCAAGGACCCCCACAGCGTCTTCCAGCTGCTGCGGCGGCACTACAGTCGCTATACCGTGGACATGGTCGAGAAGGTGTGCGGCATCCCGAAGGCGAAGTTCGAGGAAGCGGCCAAGCTCTTCTGCGGCAACTCCGGTCCCGACAAGACCGGGACCATCACCTACGCGCTGAACCTCACCCAGCACACCAACGGCGTCGAGAACATCCGCTCGCTGTGCATGCTCCAGCTCCTGCTCGGCAATATCGGCCGGCCGGGCGGGGGCGTCACCGCGCTGCGCGGCCACGCCAATGTGCAGGGGGCGACCGACCTCGAGCTGCTCTACCACGAGCTGCCGGGCTACATGGCGATGCCGCTGCGCGACGCCCACCCCGACCTCAAGACCTGGCTGGAGAAGGAAACGCCCAAGGGCGGGTTCTGGGTTAACAAGCCGAAGTTCTTCGTCAGCCTGCTCAAGGCCTTCTACGGCGATGCCGCGACCAAGGACAACGAGTACGGCTACCAGTGGCTGCCCAAGCGCGCCTCGGCCGACGCTTACAGCCATCAGCATCTCTTCGCCGACATGTACGCGGGCAAGATCAAGGGCTTCCTGGCCGACGGGCAGAACCCCGCGGTCGGCGGCCCCAACGCCAAGCTGGCCCGGGCGGCGATGCACAAGCTCGACTGGATGGTGGTGGTCGACATCTTCCTCACCGAGACGGCCGAGGTGTGGAAGGCGCCGGGGACGAGCCCCAAGGACGTGAAGACCGAGATGTTCTTCATCCCCGCGGCCCCCGCCGCCGAGAAAGACGGCAGCCTCACCAACACGATGCGGCTCATCCAGTGGCACCAGAAGGCCGTCGACCCGCCCGGCATGGTGCAGACCGACGCGCAGTTCTTCTGCACGCTGGCCCACCGGCTCCAGAAGCTCTACGCCGGCTCCAAGAAGGAGCGGGACAAGGGGTTCCTGGCCGCCAACTTCAAGTTCGGCGACAAGCCGGACCACCCGGACATGGTCCAGGTGCTGAAGGAGGTCAACGGCTTCGCGACCGAGGACATCACCGACAAGGACGGCAAGGTCGTCTACCGGAAGGGCCAGGCGCTCTCGACCTTCGTCCACATGACGGACGACGGCAAGACCGCCGGCGGCTGCTGGATCTACACGGGCGTGCTGACCGAGACCCCGGACGGCAAGCTCACCAACAAGGCCGACGCCCGCAAGCCGGCCGACGACAAGGACTACCTCGGCCATGGCTGGGGCTTCGCGTGGCCGGCCAACCGCCGGATCATCTACAACCGCGCCGCGGCCGACCTCAAGGGCCAGCCGTGGAGCGAGAAGAAGAAGCTCATCTGGTGGGATCCCAAGGCGCCCGGCGCCAAGCCGGAGGACAAGCCGGGCAAGTGGGTCGGCCTCGACGTGCCCGACTTCAACGCGTTCCTGGCGCCCGACGCCAAGAACGGCGACAAGCCGTTCATCATGCGCGCGGACCTCGTGGGCGGTCTGTTCGGTCCGCTCAACGACGGGCCGTTCCCCGAGCATTACGAGCCGATCGAGTCGCCGGTGAAGAATCTGCTGTCCAAGACGCAGAACAACCCGGTGGCGAAGATCTGGAAGGTGGCGGATCAGAAGAACGAGCTGGCCCCCGTCGGCTCGCCCGACTACCCGTACGTCATCACCACCTACCGCCTGACCGAGCACCACCTCTCGGGCGTTATGTCGCGCTACCTGCCGATGCTGGCCGAGCTGCACCACTCCCACTTCGCCGAGATCAGCCACGAGCTGGCCAAGGAGCTGGGCATCCAGAACGGCGAGAAGGTCACGGTGCTGAGCCCGCGCGGCAAGGTGCACGTCACCGCCATGGTCACCAACCGCTTCAAGCCCTTCGTGATCGACGGCAAGACGATCCACCAGATCGGCGTGCCGTGGCACTGGGGCTGGAACGGGGTGCCGCAGCTGCCCGGCAGCCGCGGCGACATCACCAACGATCTCTCGGCGACGGTGGGCGACCCCAACGTCTACATCCAGGAGACGAAGGCCTTCGTCTGCAACGTGAAGAAGGGGGTGGTGTAGCCATGGCCCGCACACTGGCGATGTTCACGGACACCTCCCTGTGCATCGGCTGCCGCGCCTGCCAGGTGGCGTGCAAGCAGTGGAACGAGCTGGACATGGAGGTGCCGGAGTGGACCGGCTCCTACCAGAACCACACCCACTTCACCGACAAGACCTTCCGCCTCGTGCGCTTCATCGAGGAGCCGGGCGGCAAGCCCAACGGGGACCTGGCCTGGCTGCTCATGTCCGACGTCTGCAAGCACTGCGCTGACGCGGGCTGCCTCAACGCCTGTCCGACCGGGGCCATCTACCGCACCGCCCACGGCACGGTCAACATCAACCAGGACGTCTGCAACGGCTGCCGCTATTGCGTGTCGGCCTGTCCGTTCGGGGTCGTGTCGTTCAACGAGAAGACCGGCACCGCGTCGAAGTGCACGTTCTGCAACGACCGCATCCACAACGGCCTCGGGCCCGCCTGCGCCAAGGCGTGCCCGACCGAGTCCATCCAGTTCGGGTTCCGTGACGAGCTGGTGCCCCGCGCCCAGAAGCGCGTGGACAAGCTCAAGGCCATGGGCTTCAAGGAGGCGCAGCTCTACGGCGCCGAGTCGAACGGCTTCCTGGGCGGGCTCAACGCGTTCTTCCTGCTGCTCGGCAAGCCGACCGTCTACGGGCTGCCCGACAACCCCAAGCTGCCCCAGAAGAACCTGTTCGTCGACTCGCTGCTGTCGATCGGCTCGGCGCTGCTGGTCGGCATCGGCGCGCTCGTGGCCTTCCGGCAGCGCAGCGGAGACAAGGAGTAGGCGATGACCCTGCTCCAGTCGCCGCACTGGCCGTTCCTGATCGACGTCTACTTCTTCCTGGGCGGGCTGGCCGGCGGCGCGTTCGTCATCGCGACCGTGGCCAACCTGCTCGACTCCCGGCGGTTCCGCGACGTGGTCCGGGTGGGTTACTACCTGGCGCTGGCCGCGCTCATCCCGTGTCCGATCATCCTGATCGTCGATCTCGGGGTGCCGGCGCGGTTCATGAACATGGTGCTGAATTTCAACCCGCTGTCGCCGATGTCGATGGGCGCGTGGGCGCTGCTCGGGTTCTCGGCCTGTGCGTTCCTGGCCGCCCTGATGACGCTGTTGGAGGACACCGGCCGGGCCGCCAACCTCTCCGGCTCGAAAGTCGTGGTGGGGGTCATCGGCGGGTTCTTCGGGTTCTTCCTCGCGGCCTACCCCGGGGTGCTGCTCGGCGTGACCGCGCGGCCCCTCTGGATCGAGGGCCATGCGCTCGGCGCGCTCTTCCTGGCCGTCGGCGCCTCGTCCGGCGCGGCGGCGATCGCCCTCTTCCTCATGCTGGGTGGCCGCCGATCGGCCGAGGGGATCGGTGCCGTCCGCACGATGCTGGTGCTGGCGCTGCTGATCCAGCTCCTCTCCGTGATCGTCTTCGTCGCCTCCGTGCAGATGTCCGGTTCGGCCGCTTCCGTCCGGGCGCTGGCGCTGCTCACCAGCGGGCGGTTCAGCATGACCTTCTGGATCGGCGCCGTCCTGGTCGGCTCCGTGCTGCCGCTCGTCATCGGTCTCGCGACCTTGAAGCGGCGCTCGTACGGGCTGACCGCGCTGGCCTCCCTGCTGGTCCTGGTCGGCGGGTTCCTGGTCAAGTACGTGATCATGGCCGCGGGGCAGGTGTAGTTTTGTTCAGCACCGGGGGAACCGCGTAGTTCCTGATCGGGGGGAGCCACGCGCCCCCCCGATGCCCCCAAGTGCGGATCAGACGCCGCGCCTGCTCAAAGCTCTCGGTGAAGTAGATCCTTCATGCATGCCCACGATGCCCTCGATTTTCGGCTCGACCTTCGGGAAGCGTGGGCCGATCTGCTGCAACGGCGGGCGGCGTTTCGGGAGGCGCTCGCGGTGTACGGGGAGATCGTGGAGGTGTGGGCGGCGTGGGCGCCGCCGCGGAGGCTGGGGGTGGTGGTGAGCGCGGAGGAGTGCCGCGCGCGCTGGGAGCAGGGGAGGCCGCTGGTCGAGCTCGCCGCGAGGACGCTGCGAGCGGCGGACGTCGAGGATCTCGTCGGGGGCGTGATGGAAGCGCTCGCGCGGGCCGCGCCGCAGCTGGGGCCGGGACTGCAGCGGTTCGCCGAGGCCTGGGACGCCGGGACCGTCACGCCGGGTACGCTGCTGCCGGAGCGCGGGCGCATCGGCCCGGTCGGGGCGGCGCAGGCCGGCGGGCTGAGCGCCGACGCTGTCGCGTTCGTGGTGGTTGCCGGGCTTCGGCCGGCCCTCGAGGCGATGTTCGCGCCGGTTCGCGAGCATCTCGACGAGGGCTCGTGGTCTCTGGGGGTCTGCCCCTTCTGCGCAGGCCCGCCGGGCTTCACCGACGTGATCGAGGACGGCAGGCGGCGGCTGGCCTGCCACCTCTGTGGCGGCGGTTGGGGGTTCGCCAAGCTCCGGTGCCCGTTCTGTGGGGTGGACGGCGCGCAGCACCTCGTGAGGCTCACCCCCGAGGAGGCGAAGGAGGAAGGTTACCTGGTGTCGGCGTGCCGGGAGTGTCGCGCCTACCTCAAGGAGGTCGATCGCCGGGCGCGGTGGAACGCGGGCCCGGCGCTGGTCGAGGACTGGGGTTCGCCGCATTTCGACCTGGTGGCCCACCAGCAGGGCTACTGGCGACCCGTCCCCTCGATCGTCCAGTTGGTCGAGCGGATCTGATTCCCGACGTCGATAGGGGCCTTGTGGTAATATCCCGTAGCCATTGATCTTTCGGGCATGTACCAAGGTCTGATCAATCTCGCAGTGGTCGCGTACATCTGCGCGATGGGGCTCGCGCTCGCGTACCTCGTGCAGCGACACGACCTCGTCCACCGCCTGGCCGTGCTCGCCACCCTGGCCGGCTGGGCGGCGCACACCGTCTCGCTCATCGTCCGCGCAGTGGAGCGCGGTGCGCCTCCCCTGGGAAGCCTGCCCGAGGCGATCTGGGTCGGAGTCTGGGTGATCGTCCTGCTGGAGCTGCTGCTCGAGCAGCGCACCGGCGTGCGCGTGCTCGGCAGCTTCGTCCTGCCCGTCGCCGTCCTGCTCAGCCTCAAGGCCACCACGGGGCGGCCAGGCACGCTGGCGCCGGCGCTGGCGAGCGCGTGGATCTGGATCCACATCGCGCTGGCCGTGATCGGCATCGCCGCCTTCGTCTTCAACTTCGTGGGTGGGATCATGTACCTGCTGCAGGAGCGGCAGCTCAAGGCCAAGCGGCCGGGCGCCTTCTACTACCGGCTGCCGGCGCTGGCCACGCTCGACCGGCTGACGTTCCGCACGCTGGCGCTCGGCTTTCCGTTCCTGACGGTGGGGCTGATGCTGGGCGCCCTCTGGGCGCGCACCGCCTGGGGCAGCGCCTTCACGTTCGACCCGCTCGCCTTCTTCTCGCTCGTGGCCTGGGTCATCTACGCCGGGACGCTGGCCGGGCGGGCGGCAGGCGGCTGGCACGGGCGGCGCGCGGCCTACTTCGCGATCGCCGGCTTCGCCGCCCTCGTCCTGACCCTCGGCGCCGGCCTCTTCCTGCCGGGCCGCCACGGCTCCTGATGCCGCTCTTCGTCGCCGGCCTCAGCCATCGGAACGCGCCGGTGGCGCTGCGCGAGCAGCTGGCGGTGGAGGAGGACAAGCTGCGCGAGCTGCTGCTCGATCTGCAGAGCGGCGACGTCCTGCGCGAGGTGGTCGTGCTCTCCACCTGCAACCGGGTGGAGGTCTACGGGATCGCCGAGGCGCCTGGCGAGGCCCGGGCGGCGGCGTTCCGGCACCTGTGCCGGCATCGCGGCGTCGAGCTGGCGGCGGTGGAGCCGCTGCTCTACACGCACGTCGAGGCCGAGGCCGTGCACCACGCGTTCCGGGTGGCCGCCAGCCTGGATTCCATGATGATCGGCGAGCCGCAGATCCTCGGCCAGGTGAAGGACGCCTTCGCGCTGGCCCAGGCCTGCGAGACCGTCGGCCCGCACCTGCACCCGCTCTTCAGCCACGCCTTCAGCGTCGCCAAGCGGGTGCGGACGGAGACCGAGATCGCGCGCCACGCGGTCTCGGTCTCGTTCGCCGCCGTCGAGCTGGCCAAGAAGATCTTCGCGGGGCTGTCCGGGCGCGCGGTGTTGCTGATCGGCGCTGGCAAGATGAGCGAGCTGGCCGCCAAGCACCTGGTCGAGCAGGGCGCGTTTCCCGTCTATGTCGCCAACCGCACCTGGGCGCGCGCCCAGGACCTGGCCCGGGCGCTGGCGGGCACCGCCGTGCCGTGGGACGAGCTGCCGACCGCGCTGGCCGCCGTCGACATCGTCGTGACCTCGACGGGGGCGCCGGAGCCGGTGGTCACCCGCGGCATGGTCACGCGCGTGATGCACGGCCGCCGCGGGCGCTCGCTGTTCTTCATCGACATCGCGGTTCCGCGCGACGTCGAGCCCGGTGTCGACGGGCTCGACGACGTCTATCGCTACGACATCGACGACCTCAAGCAGGTGGTCGACGCCAACCTGCGCGAGCGGGCGCGGGAGGCCCAGCGCGCCGAGGCGCTGGT
This sequence comes from Candidatus Methylomirabilota bacterium, assembly GCA_035762565.1. Classification (GTDB taxonomy): domain Bacteria; phylum Methylomirabilota; class Methylomirabilia; order Rokubacteriales; family CSP1-6; genus AR5. Next base: position 45,738 of record DASTOJ010000268.1, read on the forward strand.
CGAGCGCGAGGTCGGCAAGTTCCTGGCCCGGCAAGGCGACGTCGAGGTGATCCCGACCATCGTCTCGCTGCGGGGGCGCCTGGAGGAGATCCGGCTGGGCGAGCTGAAGCGCGCGCTGGCCCGGCTGCCTGACGCCTCGCCGGAGACGCGGGCGGCGATCGAGGCGCTGTCGAGCGCCATCGTGAACAAGATCCTGCACGCGCCGATCACCAAGCTGCGCGAGTCCTCGCGGGCCGGCGCCGGCCGGTCGTGGGGGGACCTCGTGCACGAGCTGTTCGGGCTGGGGCGGCGGTCGTGATCCGGCTGGGCACCCGGGCGAGCACGCTGGCGCTGGCCCAGGCCCGCGCCGTGGCGGCGGCGCTGGCCGGCGTCACCGAGGTCGAGGTGGTGCCGATGCGCACGGAGGGTGACCGGCTGGCCGAGGCCCGGCTGGCCGCCGTCGGCGGCAAGGGGCTGTTCGTGCGCGAGATCGAGGAGGCGCTGCTGCGCGGGGAGATCGACCTGGCCGTGCACAGCCTCAAGGACCTGCCGGCCGAGCTGCCGTCCGGGCTCACGTTCGCCGCGTTTGTCGCCCGCGAGGATCCGCGCGACGTCCTGGTCGGCCGGCGCCCGGTGACGCTCGAATCGCTCGGCCCGGCCGCGCGCGTCGGCACCTCGAGCCCTCGCCGCCGCGCGCTGCTGCTGTCGGTGCGCGCCGACCTCGCGGTCGAGCCGATCCGCGGCAACGTCGACACCCGGCTGCGCAAGCTCGCGAGCGGCGACTGGGAGGCCATCGTCGTGGCGGCGGCCGGCCTGCGGCGGCTCGGCGTCACGCCGGAGCACGGCACCGCGCTCGATCCCGACGTGGTCGTCCCCGCGGTGGGGCAGGGGATCATCGCCGTGGAGGCGCGCGCCGGCGACCGGACGACGCTGGCGCTGGCGGCGCGGGCGGACGACGCCGCCACGCGCGCGTGCGCCGGGGCCGAGCGCGCCTACCTCGCGCGCCTGGGCGCCTCGTGCACCACGCCCATGGCCGCCCACGCCCGCCTCGACGGCGCCACGCTGCGCATGACGGCGGTCGTCGCGAGCGAGGACGGCCGCCAGGTGCTGCGCTCGAGCGCCGCGGCACCCGCCGCCGACGCCGTGCGGCTCGGCCGCGGGCTCGCCGACGCCCTGCTCGAACGGGGCGCCGCCGCGATCACCGTGCTGAAGCCCGAGCCGGGCGTGCGGAGCCACTGAGCGTCATGCCGGCATTGCCTCCGACGGCGGCGGTCTCGCGGGCCCCGCTACAATGATGGGGATGCCGAGCAGCGACCCGCGCCCGCTCCAGGGCCGCACCATCGTCGTGACGCGCGCAGCCGCCCAGGCCCAGCGGTTCACGCAGCTGCTGGAGGCGGCGGGGGCCCGCGTGCTGGAGGCGCCGGCCATCGTCATCGCGCCCCCGCCCTCGTGGGAGCCGCTCGACACGGCGCTCGGTGCGCTCGACGCGTTCACGTGGGTGATCTTCACGTCGGTCAACGGCGTGGCGATGGTGGACCGCCGGCTGCCTGCCCGCGGGCTGACGTGGTCCGCGCTGGCGGGCCGGCGGGTGGCGGCCATCGGTCCCGCGACCGCCGACGCCCTCGCCGAGCACGGCGTGCGGCCGGACCTCGTGCCCGGGGAATACCGGGCCGAGGGGCTGGTGGAGCGCCTGCGCGGCGTGATCACGCCGGCCGACCGCGTGCTGCTGCCGCGCGCGGCCCAGACGCGCGACGTGCTGGTGACCGAGCTGCGACGGCTGGGCGCCCACGTCACCGAGGTGCCCGCCTACGCCACCCGGCGGGCCGACGCCGGGACCGCGCGCCTGCGCGAGGCGCTGGCCGCCGGCGCCATCGACGCGGTGACCTTCACCTCGTCGTCGACGGCGCGCAACTTCGCCGAGCTGTTCAGCGAGGACGAGCGGCGCGCGTGGCTCTCGCGCGTGACCGTCGCCTCCATCGGGCCGATCACCGCGGCCACCGCCGCCGAATACGGGCTCACGACCGGGGTCATGCCGGGCGAGTACACGATCCCCGCGCTGGCCCGCGCCCTCGCCGACCATTTCGCCCGTGTCCCGCGCGGCGCCGGCCGCCGCGCCAGGAGGAATGTGTGATGCCGCATCCGGTCTTCCGCCCCCGCCGCCTGCGCGAGAAGTCGCTGCTGCGCAAGATGGTCCGCGAGACCGCGCTCGCCGTCGACGACCTCGTCTACCCGCTGTTCGTCGTCCACGGGCGCGGCGTGCGCGAGGCGATCGCCCCCATGCCCGGTCAGTTCCGCGTCTCGGTCGACGAGCTGGTGAAGGAGTGCAAGGACGCGGCCGGCATGGGCATTCCCGCCGTGCTGCTGTTCGGCCTCCCCGAGGAGAAGGATCCGCGCGGCTCGGAGGCCTACGCGGAGGACGGCATCGTGCAGCAGGCCGTGCGTGCGGTGAAGGACACCGTGCCCGACCTGCTGGTGATCACCGACGTGTGCCTGTGCGAGTACACGAGCCACGGCCACTGCGGCGTCGTCGAGGACGGCACCGTCAAGAACGACCCGACGCTGGAGCTGCTGGCGCGGACGGCGGTGTCGCACGTGGAGGCCGGGGCCGACGTGGTGGCGCCCTCGGACATGATGGACGGCCGGGTCGGAGCCATCCGCGAAGCGCTCGACGAGGCCGCGTTCGCCGAGACGCCGATCATGGCCTACTCGGCGAAGTACGCCTCGGTCTTCTACGGCCCCTTCCGCGAGGCGGCGGACTCCACCCCGCAGTTCGGCGACCGCCGCGCGTACCAGATGGACCCGGCCAACGTCCAGGAGGCGATGCGGGAGATCGCGCTCGACCTCGACGAGGGCGCCGACATCGTGATGGTCAAGCCGGCCCTGCCCTACCTCGACGTGATCTCGCGGGCCAAGGCCGAGTTCGGGGTGCCGCTGGCCGCCTACTCGGTGTCGGGGGAGTACGCGATGATCCGCGCGGCCGGCCAGCTCGGCTGGCTCGACGAGGAGCGGGCGATCGTGGAGGCGCTGACCGGGATCCGGCGGGCCGGCGCCGACATCGTCATCACCTACTTCGCCAAGGACGCCGCGCGTCTCCTCGAGCGCGGCACCCACCTGCGCTGAGGCGGGCCGCGTGCGCATCTCGGCCAAGGGCGAGTACGCGATCAAGGCGATGCTCGACCTCGCCATGCACCGCGGTCGGGCGCTGGTGCCGATCCAGGAGATCGCGGTCCGCCAGGCCATCCCGCAGCGCTACCTCGAGCAGGTTTTGCTCGCGCTCAAGCGCGCCGGACTGCTGACCTCCAAGCGGGGCTCGACCGGCGGCTACCACCTCAGCACCGCGCCGGACGAGATCACCGTGGGCGCCATCCTGAGGGCGGTGGAGGGCGGCAGCGCCCCGTTCGAGGGCATCCCGCAGGGGCGCCGCAACGGCGGCAGCGATCGCGACCTCGGCGAGCTGTGGGCCGAGATCGCCGAGGCCGTGGGCGGTGTGGTGGACCGCTGGACGCTGGGCGACCTGACCGCCCGGGCCGAGGAGCGGCGCGGCGCCGCGCGCCCGATGTACCACATATAGACATCGGGGCCCCGACATGGCCCCCAAACCCCCAGAATGCTCGGGGCGCTCCGGCGGGGCCGTGACGCCCGTCGATTACCGTTTGTGGGCGGCCCGCAGATCCGGAAGGGTAACGGCAGGAGGTGAGGACGAGGTGGTGGACAAAATAGCGGAGTCGGTGCTGGATCTGATCGGGGGGACGCCGCTGGTGCGGCTGCGGCGGCTGCCGGACCCGGCGGGCGCGCGCGTGCTGGCCAAGGTCGAGTCGCGCAATCCCGGTGGCAGCGTCAAGGACCGGATCGCGGCGGCGATGGTCGAGGACGCCGAGCGCCGCGGAGTGCTCAAGCCCGGCGCCACGCTGGTGGAGCCGACCAGCGGCAACACCGGCATCGGCCTGGCCATGGTGGCGGCCGTGAAGGGCTACCGACTCATCCTGACGATGCCCGAGGACATGAGCGTCGAGCGCCAGCGCCTGTTCGCCCGCTTCGGCGCCGAGATCCATCTCACGCCGGCCATCGAGGGCATGAGCGGCGCGGTGTTCGCGGCCGAGGAGCTGTGCCGCCTGCACCCCGAATACGTGATGCCCCAGCAGTTCCAGAACCCCGCCAACCCCGAGATCCACCGCCGCACGACGGCGCTCGAGATCCTCGACGCCGTCGGGGGTCGCCTGGACGCGTTCGTGGCCGGGGTCGGCACCGGCGGCACGATCACCGGCGTGGGCGAGGTGCTGAAGGCCAAGGTGCCGGGCGTCGTCGTGGTGGCGGTGGAGCCGGCCAAGTCCCCCGTGCTCTCGGGCGGGCGGTTCCGCCCGCACGGCATTCACGGCATCGGCGCGTCGTTCGTTCCCGGCGTCCTGAACCGCGAGGTGCTCGACCGCATCGTGACGGTCAGCGACGAGGACGCCGTGGCGTGGTCACGCCGGCTCAGTCGCGACGAGGGCCTGCTGGCCGGGATCTCGGCCGGTGCCGCCGCCTGGGCGGCGTGCCGGGTGGCCGCCGAGATGCGCGCCGACCAGACCGTGGTGACGATCCTGCCCGACACCGGCGAGCGCTACCTGAGCATCGGGTGAGCCAGGCCGACGAGGAGCGCGCCCACATGGCCGTGACGGTGTACATCCCCACGCCCTTCCGGCGGGCGACCGGGAATCGCGACCGCGTGGAGGTGAGCGCGTCCGACGTCGGCGCGCTGCTCGACGAGCTGGAGCGCGCCCACGGCGGCCTCAAGGGCCTCGTGCGCAACGAGGCGGGCGAGGTGCACCAGCACGTGGCGATCTACGTCAACGGCGAGCCGATCGAGGGCCTGGCCACGCCGCTCCGGGCGGGCGACGAGGTGGCGATCATTCCGGCCCTGGCCGGCGGCCGCCGCTGAGACGGCGCCGATGATCGCCACGCCCGAGGAGCTCGAGGGGGTCCGCGCCCAGGCCGCCGAGGAGTACCCTTTCGAGTCGTGCGGGGTGATCCTCAGCCGCGCCGGCGAGCGCAGGCTCCTCCGCTGCCGGAACGCGCAGAACGAGCTGCACGCCCGCGATCCCCACCGGTATCCGCGCGACGCCCGCACCGCCTACTACATCGATCCCAAGGACCTGCTCCGCATCGGCGACCTCGAGCGGCAGGGCTTCGCCGTGGCCGTGATCTATCACTCGCACATCGACGCCGGCGCGTACTTTTCGGAGACGGACCGCCGCCAGGCCCTGGTCGGCGGCGAGCCGGCGTACCCCGACGCGGTCTACGTCGTCACCTCGGTGATCGGCGGCACGGTGGACGCGGTCGCCGCCTTCCGCTGGGACGGCGAGCGCCGCGACTTCGTCGCCATGGAGCTCCCGGCATGAGTGAGTCCAAGCGTTTGCTCGACGCCGCCAGCCGGGTGATCCCGGGCGGCGTGAACAGCCCCGTGCGCGCGTTCCGCGCGGTCGGGGGCGCCCCGGTCTTCATCGCCCGCGGCGAGGGGGCGCGCCTGTGGGACGTCGACGGGCGCTCCTATATCGACTTCGTCGGCTCGTGGGGACCGCTGATCCTCGGCCACGCCGCGCCGGCGGTCGTGGAGGCGGTGAGCGAGGCGGCCCGGCGCGGCACCAGCTACGGCGCGCCCACCGCGGTCGAGGTCGAGCTGGCAGAGGCGGTGGCCGCAGCCTATCCCTCGATGGAGCTGGTGCGGCTGGTGAGCTCGGGCACCGAGGCGGCGATGAGCGCGATCCGGGTGGCCCGGGGCGCGACTGGGCGCGACCTGCTGGTGAAGTTCGACGGCTGCTACCACGGCCACGCCGACAGCCTGCTCGTGAAGGCCGGCTCCGGCGGCGCGACGTTCGGCATCCCCGACAGCAAGGGCGTGCCGGCCGCGCTGGCCGGGCTGACGCTCACGGCGGCCTTCAACGACCTCGACGCCGTCCACGAGCTCTTCCGTCATCGCGGCGATCACATCGCCGCGGTCATCGTCGAGCCGGTGGCCGGCAACATGGGGGTGGTGCCGCCGGCGCCGGGCTTCCTGCAAGGGCTGCGGGACATCACGCGCGAGCACGGCGCGCTCTTGATCTTCGACGAGGTCATCACCGGCTTCCGGGTGGCCTATGGCGGGGCCCAGGAGCTGTACGGCGTGCGGCCCGACCTCACCTGCCTGGGCAAGATCATCGGTGGCGGGTTGCCGGTGGGCGCCTACGGCGGCAGCCGGGCCGTGATGAGTGAGGTCGCGCCCCTCGGGGGCGTCTACCAGGCCGGTACGCTGTCCGGCAATCCGCTGGCCGTGGCCGCCGGGCTCGCGGCGCTCCGGGCGCTGGCCGACCGACGCGCGTACGCGCGGCTGGACGCGCTCGGCGCGCGCCTGGAGCAGGGATTCAGGGAGGGCGCACGCAAGGCCGGCACGCCGCTCACCGTCAACCGCGTGGGCTCGATGCTGACCGCCTTCTTCTGCGCGGGGCCCGTGCGGGACTACGCCTCGGCGCGGACGGCCGACACCGACCGCTACGCGCGCTTCTTCCAGGCGATGCTCGCGCGCGGCGTCTACCTGGCGCCCTCGCAGTTCGAGGCGGCCTTCGTGTCGCTCGCCCACTCCGAGGCCGATGTCGACGCCGCCGCTCGGGCTGCCGCCGAGAGTCTGGCCTGACCGACACCGGCCCGCGCCGCGATCGTCGGTTGACGTTTCGAAGGGGCAAGTGATATGGTTCACGAGCAATTTTGCGAGCTCAGGAGGGCACTCGACTGTCGATGAGGAAGGCGGGTGTGGGAGCAGCCGCCGTCGTGCTCCTCGCGGTGCTGCTGTTCTTCGCGGTGTCGTCCTGGAGCCGCCAGCCCGCTGTCGCCCGGCCCTCGGTGCAGCCGATCGCCTTCCCACACGACGTCCACGTGCAGACCTACAAGCTCGACTGCCAGTACTGCCACGCCGACGCCCGCCGCTCGGAGTACGCCGGCATTCCGTCGGTCGAGCGGTGCATGGGCTGTCACAAGATCACCGCCGCCGACCGCCCGGAGATCAAGAAGCTGGCCGAGTTCGCGACCAGGCGGGCGCCGATCCCGTGGGTGCGCGTGTACAAGCTGCCCGAGTTCACCTACTTCCCGCACAAGGCGCACATCCGGGCCGAGGTCGCCTGCCAGACCTGCCACGGCCCGGTGGAGAAGATGACGACCGTGGGCGCGGTCACGGGCCCGAATCTCGTCAACGACCTGCTCAATCTGGCGGGCTTCCGGCCCTCGCCGCCGCCGCTCACGATGGGCTGGTGCGTCGACTGCCACCGCGAGCAGAACGCCGCCCGGGGCACCCAGGCCCCGCTGGACTGCGTGGCCTGTCACCACTGAGAAGGACTCCATGAACCGGCGAGACTTCTTCAAGATCGTGGCGACGACGGGCGCGACGGCGGCGGCGGCCGGCTGCCAGCAGGCGACCGAGCAGATCCTGCCCCTCGTGGTGCCGAACGACAACCTCGTCCCCGGGGTCGCGGCCTGGTTCGCGACGGTGTGCCGCGAGTGCCCGGCCGGGTGCGGCGTCCTCGCGCGCAACCGCGAGGGTCGGGTCGTCAAGCTCGAGGGCAACGCCGAGCACCCGGTGAACCGCGGCGCGCTGTGCGCGCGCGGCCAGGCCGCCCTGCAGGGGCTCTACCACCCCGATCGCGTCGCCGGGCCCCACCGGCGCGAGGGCGAGGCGTGGCGGGCCGTCGGCTGGGACGACGCGCTCAAGCTCTTCGGTGAGAGGCTCGGTGCGCTGAAGGGCAAGCCCCGGGCGCTGGCAGTGGTCAGCCAGCTCGAGAGCGGCAGCCTCGGTGCGTTGCTCGACCGCTGGAGCCAGGCGCTCGGCGGGCGGCCGCGGGTCACGCTCGAGCCGTTCGGCTACGAGGCGATCCGGAGCGGCAACCAGCTGACGTTCGGGCGCGACGCGGTGCCCTATCACGCGTTCGAGGCCGCCGAGGTCGTCCTGTCGTTCGGCGCCGACTTCCTGGAGACGTGGGTCTCGAACGTCCAGGCCGCCCGCGGCTTCGCGCGGATGCACGCGTTCCGCGAGGGCAAGACGGGGACGTTCATCCACGTCGAGCCGCGCCAGTCGCTGACCGCCTCCAGCGCCGACGAGTGGGTCCGCAACGCGCCCGGCACCGAGGCGGCGGTGGCGCTGGCCGTCCTCAGGCTGATGCTCGAGGGCGGTCTCACGGCCGACAAGCGCTACGGCGACGCCGTCGCCGCCGTCGACCCCAAGCGGGTGGCGGAGGAGAGCGGCGTCCCGCTCGAGACGCTCAAGCACGTCGCCAAGACGTTCGCGAGCGCCCGGCCGGGTCTCGCGGTGGGCGGGGGCGTCGCGGTGACCGGCAGCCAGGCCACCGCGCTGCAGGTCGCGGTGAATCTCCTGAACGCGGCCGCGGGCAACGTCGGCAAGACCGTGCGCTTCGGCCCCGACCACGCCTACGGCCGCGTCACGCCGTACGCCGAGGTGGCGAGGCTGGTGCAGGCGATGGCCGGCGGCGAGGTCGACGTCCTCGTGCTCGGCGCCGGGGTCAATCCGGCCTTCACGCTGCCGGGCGGACTCAAGGTCGCCGAGGCGATCCGCAAGGTGCCCTTCGTCGTCAGCTTCTCGAATCTGCCCGACGAGACGACCGCACTCGCCCATTTGGTGCTGCCCGACACCCACTGGCTGGAGTCGTGGGGCGACTACGCGCCGCACGACGGTGTGCTGGGGCTCATGCAGCCGACGATGCAGCCCATCCGCGAGGCCCGGCCGATGGGTGACGTGCTGCTGGAGGTGGGGCGGAGCGTGCTCGGCTCCGAGGAGGGCAAGGGCCCGCTGCCGTGGTCCACCTTCGAGCAGTATCTCAGGGCGGCGTGGGAGCCGATCGTCAAGGGGCAATGGGAGGCGGCCCTCCACCAGGGCGGCGTCTGGCGCGACGTGCCGCCGGCGGCGGTGACCGTGGCGGCGAAGCTCGACGGCGTCGACGCTGGCCCGGCGAAGCTCGAGGGCCCGGCGGACGGCCTCGCCCTCCTGGCCTATCCCTCGCTGCGCTTCTACGACGGCCGCGGCGCCACCCGGGCGTGGCTGCAGGAAGTGCCGGACCCGATGACCCAGATCGCGTGGGATCCGTGGGTCGAGATCAACGCCCAGACGGCGACCCGGCTGGGGATCCGGCAAGGCGACGTCGTCCGGGTGACGTCTCCCCACGGCGCCGTCGAGCTGCCCGCGTACCTGTCGCCGTCGCTGCATCCCGGCGCCGTCGCCGTACCCATCGGCCATCGCTACGCGCCCTATCACGTACGTCTCAAGTACGTGCCGCCGGCACAGGGCGCCGGCAACCCGATGGCGCTGCTGCCGGCGGGGGCCGACGCCGCGTCGGGCGCGCCCGCGTTCCTGTCGGTGAGGGTCGCGCTGGTGAAGACGGGGGCGCGCCGGCCGCCGGCGGTCCTGCAGGCCACCCACGACCAGGACCACCGCGAGATCGCCCGCCACGTCGATCTCACCCGCGCCCGCGACGACGCGCTGCGGGGCACGCGGAAGGAGCACGACCATCCCAGCATGTACTCCGAGCAGCGGTATCGCGGGTACCGGTGGGGCATGACGGTGGACGTCGACGCGTGCATCGGCTGCCAGGCGTGTGCGGTGGCATGCCAGGCGGAGAACAACGTCCCCGTCGTCGGCAAGGCCGAGGCCTCCTACGGGCGCCAGCTGCACTGGCTGCGGCTGGAGCGATGGGCCGAGGGCGATCCCGCCCACCCGCAGAACCTCTTCCTGCCGATGTTCTGCCAGCACTGCGAGGTCGCGCCGTGCGAGCCGGTCTGCCCCGTGTTCGCCGCGTATCGAACCGACGAGGGGCTCAACGGCCAGGTCTACAACCGCTGTGTCGGAACCCGCTACTGCGGCAACAACTGCCCGTACCACGTGCGCCGCTTCAACTGGTGGAACTACGACTTCCCGGCCCCCCTGGAGATCCAGCTCAATCCCGACGTGACGGTGCGCCAGCTCGGGGTCATGGAGAAGTGCACGATGTGCGTGCAGCGCATCGTGGCCGGCAAGGACCGCGCCAGGGAGGACAAGCGCGCGGTCCGCGACGGCGACATCGTGACCGCTTGCCAGCAGACCTGCCCGACCCAGGCCATCACGTTCGGCAACCTCAAGGACGAGGGGAGCACGGTGAGCACGCAGTCGCACTCGCCGCGCGCCTACCACGTCCTCGACGAACTGGGCACGCGGCCGGGCGTGACCTATCTGAGCAAGGTCGTGCGCGCGCACGAGCCGTCGCCCGCCGCCGGCAAGGGGCACGCGTGAGCGCCCCCGAGCCGCGGCCGATCGCGGGCGGCGCGGCCACTGCCGAGCCCACCTTCGCCGACGTCAACCGCGACGTCCTGGCCACGCTGCGCCCGCCCGGCAACCTGTACTTCGCCTGGATGAGCCTGGTCGGGCTGCTCCTGGCCTGCGGGTTCCTGGCCTGGGCCTACCAGATCTTCTATGGCATGGGCGCGGCCGGCAAGCGCACGCCCCAAATGTGGGCGATGTACATCACCACGTTCGTGTTCTGGATCGGCATCGGCCACGCCGGGACGCTGATCTCGGCGGTCCTCTACCTGTTCCGGGCCCGCTGGCGCACGTCGATCTACCGGGCGGCCGAGGCGATGACGATCTTCGCGGTGCTCACCGCCGGGCTCTTCCCGCTGATCCACGCCGGCCGCATGTGGTTCGCCTACTTCCTGCTGCCGTACCCGAACCAGCGCTACCTGTGGCCCAACTTCAAGTCGCCGCTGGTGTGGGACGTGTTCGCGATCTCCACCTACCTGTCGATCAGCACGGTGTTCTTCATCGTGGGGCTGGTGCCCGACATCGCTGCCCTCCGCGACGCCTCCACCGGCTGGCGGCGGCGCATCTACGCGATGCTGGCACTCGGCTGGGAGGGCTCGGACCGCCAGTGGCGGCACTACCGGCGCGCCTACGGACTGTTCGCGGCGCTGGCCACCCCGCTGGTGCTCTCGGTGCACAGCGTCGTGTCGTGGGACTTCGCGATGGCGCTGGTCCCCGGCTGGCACTCGACGCTGTTCGCCCCCTTCTTCGTCGATGGCGCGATCTTCTCGGGCTTCGCCATGGTGCTGGTGCTGGTGCTGCCGATGCGGCACTTCTTCCGGCTGCACGCCTACATCCGGGACCGACACCTGGACGCGATGGCCAAGCTCATCCTCGTCACCGGGCTGGTGCTCACGTACTTCTACATCTGCGAGCTGTTCACCTCCTGGTACAGCGGCGACCATTTCGAGAAGGCCTCGCTGTTCTGGCGGCTCACCGGGACGTACTGGTGGGCCCTGGGGACGATGTACTTCTGCAACTGCGTGGCGCCGCTGATCCTCTTCTGGAGGAAGGCACGAACGAATTCGGTGATTCTGTACATCGTTTCGGTACTGGTCCTCATTGGAATGTGGTTCGAGCGCTTCAACATCATCGTTCCTTCTTTGGCCCACGACTTCTATCCGGCCACCTGGGGCATCTACGTGCCGACCATCACCGACTCCACGATCATCGTGGGCAGCTTCGCCTGGTTCTTCCTCCTCTTCCTCGGCTTCATCAAGGTGATGCCCTCGCTGTCGATCGTCGAGGTGAAGGAGACCATCCCCCCGCCGATGAAGGACGCCCGGCATGCCGGTCTCCACTGAGACGATCCTGGGCGTCTTCGCGCACGTCGACACGACGGTGCGTGCCCTGGAGGAGCTCAAGGCCAAGGGTTACCACGACCTCACCGTCTACACGCCGGTGCCCGTGCACGAGATCGAGGACGTGGTGGAGCGCGACCGGCCGGTGAGCAAGGTGCGGCTGTTCACGCTGCTGGGCGCCCTCACCGGGCTCGCCTCGGGCTGGCTGCTCACCGCGTGGACGTCGCTGGAGTGGGGACTGGTGGTGGGTGGCAAGCCGCCCATCGGGCTGCCGGTGAGCCCGCCCTACGTGGTGATCATGTTCGAGCTGATGATCCTGTTCGGCGGTATCGCGACCCTGATCGGCCTGGTGACGCTGGGCCGGCTGCCGCGGTTCACGCCCTCGCCCAGCTACGACCCCCGCTTCAGCCGGGACCGGTTCGGCGTGGCCGTGCACTGCGCGGCCGAGCGGGCGGCCTCCGTGCGGGACATCCTCCGCACCGCCAGCGCCGACGAGGTCCGCGGATGAAGTACGTCTTCATCCTCGTCCTGCTCATCGTGGGCGGCGTCGTCGCCCTCATGGGGGCTGCCATCACCGTCCGGTTCATCGACAACATGAGCCAGACCGCACGGGTCCTCCCCGGCGAGCGGACGTTCCCGATGCCGCGTGGCGTGGTGCCGCGGGGGGCGTCGCTGATCGTGCCCAAGGAGCAGCGCGAGATCGCCATGAGGACGCCGAACCCCGTCAAGGCGACGGAGTCCTCGGTGTCGCTCGGCCGCCAGCACTACCAGACCTTCTGCGTGCCGTGCCACGGCCCCGAGGGCAAGGGGGGCATCACGGGACCGGTGGCGACGAAGTTCATCCCGCCGCCGGACCTGACCAACGCCGAGCTGCAGCGACAGCGGACCGACGGCTACTGGCACAGCTACATCGTGGCCGGCGGCGCCGTCATGCCGGCGTACGGCGAGGCGATGTCCGCCCACGAGGCCTGGCACGTCGTGAACTTCCTCCGCTCCCTGGCCAGGCCATGACGGCGTTCTGGGGCGTGCTGGCGGCGGTGGGCGCCCTCGCCTTCGTGACGGCTTCCGACGGGCCGCGGGCGTGGTCCATCTACCTCGTCAATCTCGTGTTCTGGTCGGGGCTGGCCGTCACCGGCCCGGCCATCGCCTCCATGATGCAGCTGACGGAGGCGCGCTGGTCGCCCGGCGTGCGCCGGCTGTCCCTCACGACCATCGGGTTCCTGCCGGTCGCGTTCGTGCTGCTGGTCGTCCTGTTCGCCGGCCGGGCGGTGCTCTATCCCTGGGTCACGCAGCCGGTAGCGGTGAAGGCGGCCTGGCTCAACGTGCCGTTCTTCTTCGGGCGCACCCTGGTCCTGGCGCTCGTGCTCTTCGCCGCCTGCTACGCGTTCGCGGGGGCGCTCCTGCGTGACGCGGTGCCGCCCGGCGACGAGCGAGCCCGCGCCCAGCGCAACCGGCTCGCGGTCATCGTGCTGATGCTGTGGCTGGTCACCGTGTCGCTGTGGGGCTTCGACCTCGTGATGGCGCTCGACCCCATCTGGTACAGCGGGCTGTTCGGCGGCTACTTCGCCGTGAGCACGCTCTACACGACGTTCTGCCTGCTGTCGATCCTCACCATCCGGGCCAACGCCCGCGGCGTGGCGTCGATCCCGCCGGCCGCGGTGCAGGACGTGGCCAAGCTGCAGTTCGCGATGTCGATCATGTGGATGTACTTCTTCTGGTCGCAGTACCTGGTGATCTGGTACGGCAACGTCCCCGTCGAGACCCGCTTCTTCGTGCAGCGCTTCTTCGTCCAGCCGTGGCAGACGGTGGCGTGGGTGGTGCTCATCGTGGGCTGGCTGGTCCCGTTCGCCTATCTGCTCAAGCGACTGACCGGCCGCCCGCCCCAGCGCCACGCCCCCCTGTTCGTGGTCGCGGTCTTCGGGCTGGTGGCGATCTTCCTCGAGCGCGTGCTGGTCGTCTTTCCGTCGGTGTCCACCCGCAATCCGCTGCCGCTGGGGTTGCGCGACCTCGCGATCACCCTCGGGTTCCTGTCGCTGTTCGCCCTCAGCCGGCGCTGGTTCATGGCCCGCTACAAGCCCGTCCTCAACCTGCCTCACACGGGCGGGCACTAGCTGCACACGCCTGGTGGTCGGCCGCGCGGCGGTTCGCCGGCCGCGCCCGCGCGGCCTACGGTCGCGTCCGTCAACACATCGAACGGTGTAGAGTAGGCCTCGCCATGCTGACGGTCGAGGAGGCGCTGGAAGCGATCCTGTCCCACGTGCGGCTGCTGGGGACGGAACACGTCGACGTTCTTGCCTCGTTGGGACGCGTCCTGGGGGAGTCCGTCGTGTCGCGGCGGGAGATTCCGCCGTGGGCGAATTCTTCGATGGATGGGTATGCGGTGAGGGCGGCGGACACGGGCAGTGGCGCCGTGCTCAGGGTGGTCGGGCGGGTGGAGGCGGGGGTGGTGCCCGCGGGCGCGGTGGAGCGGGGCGAGGCGATGCGGATCTTCACCGGCGCGCCGCTGCCCGCCGGAGCGGATGCGGTGGTGCCGCAGGAGGACGTCGAGGCCACCGACGGGCGCATCGCGTTGCGCGGCGCCGTCGATCGCGCGGCGTACGTGCGGCCGCGCGGCGAGGACGTACGGGTGGGCGACCCCGTGCTCGAGCCCGGCACGCTGCTCACGGCGGCCGAAGTCGGGCTGCTGGCGACGCTCGGTCACGCGCAGGTGCGGGTCTACCGCCGGCCCCGCGTCGCGATCCTGTCGACCGGCAACGAGCTGGCCGACCTCGGGACCGAGCCGGGCCCCGGCCAGATCCCGAACACGAACACGTACTCCCTGATGGCCCAGGTGCTGGAGGCGGGAGCACAACCGGTGAGCCTCGGAGTGGCGCCCGATCGGCTGGACGTGATCGAGGAGCGGATCCGCGGCGCCCTCGACGCCGACGTGCTGGTCTCGTCGGCCGGTGTGTCGGTCGGCGAGCTCGACCTGGTGCGGGAGGCGCTCGCCCGGGCCGGGGCGGAGCTGCACCTCTGGCAGGTGTCGATGCGGCCCGGCAAGCCGATCACGTACGGCTCCCTCGGCGGCCGGCCGGTGTTCGGGCTTCCCGGCAACCCGGTCTCGGCGATGGTGACGTTCGAGCTGTTCGTGCGCCCCGCGCTGCTCAAGATGTCGGGCCGGCGCCGCCTCGCGCGCCCGCGACTGCGCGTCCGTGCGCTGGCACCGGTACCCAATCCCGGCTCGCGGCGCGGATACCTGCGCGTGCGACTGGAAAGCACCGGCGAAGGGCTCGGCGCCAGGCTGACCGGCGGCCAGGGCTCGGCGATCCTGCGCTCGATGGTCGCCGCCGACGGCCTGGCCGTGGTCGAACCGGACACGACGGTGCCTTCCGGCGGCAACCTGGAAGTCATGGTGTTACGCGAGCTTCCGTAACGAAGCCTCGGATATCACTTCCATCGCCCCGGGCCGCCGCGAAATTGACTGGCTTCGCCGCCGGTGCTACGGTCCCGCGCAATGACCCGCCGGCTCGCGCTGGCTGCCGTCCTGGTGCTGCTCGCGAGCGGCTGCGCGACCCGAAGCTCTTACCGTCGGTTGCAAACCGACGTCCAGACCGTTCGTGGCGAGGTGACCGACCTCCGGCGGGCGCAGGAGACGCTCGCGCGGGATCTCGCGCGCGCGACGACCGAGAGCCGGGCGCTCACGGCGCGCGCCGCCGAGCTGTCCGCCGCCCTCAAGGAAGGCGCGGCCGAAGTGGCGCGCCTGCGGGCGCGCGTCGAAGCCGCCGAGGCCGAAGCGCGGGAGGCCAAGGCGCAGGCGCAGGCCGCCGCCAAGACCGCGCCACCCGTGGCGCCCCCCGCCGCGCCGCCGCCGGCGATGCAGCGCCCGCGCGAGCCGGTGCCGCGGGCGGAGAGCGCCGGGCAGACGTACAAGGCGGCGCTGGCGACGTTCCGCTCCCGCGAGCACGGGCAGGCGGTGCTCGACTTCCTCGACTTCATCGCCAAGTACCCCAAGCATCCGCTCGTCGCCAACGCCCAGTACTGGATCGGCGAGGCCTACTACGTCCAGCGCGACTATCGCCAGGCGCTGGCCGAGTTCCAGAAGGTCCTGGAGCTGGCGCCCACCTCGGCGAAGGCAGCCGACGCCCTGCTGAAGATCGGGTACGCGCACCGCGCCCTGCGCGACGAGCGGCGCGCCCGCCAGAACTGGCAGCGCGTCGTCGGCGACTTTCCGAAGAGCGAGGCCGCCGTCAAGGCCCGCGCGTTGTTGCGGTAGCGGGCTCGCCGTCTCCAGCTGGAGACGTTGGCGCCGCCGCTCCCAGCCGCTATGCTGACTCGCCGCCGTCATGGACATCACCCGCCTGAGACCGGGCGATCCGCGCTACCCGACGCTGCTCGCGTCGATCCCGTCGCCGCCCGAGCTGGACGTACGGGGGACGCTGGCGCCGGGCGACGCGCTGGCGATCGCGATCGTGGGCGCGCGGAACGCGACCGCGTACGGCCTCGAGGTCGCCGAGACGCTCGCCGCCGAGCTGGCCGCGCGCGGCGTGACGATCGTCAGCGGGCTGGCGCGTGGCATCGACACAGCCGCCCATCGCGGCGCGCTGGCGGCCGGTGGCCGCACGCTGGCGGTGCTCGGCCACGGCATCGCGCAGGTGTACCCGCCGGAGAATCGCGCGGTGGCCGAGGCGATCGTCGCGCACGGCGCGTTGCTCTCGCAGTTTCCGGCGGCGGCGGCGCCGCTCGCCCACCACTTTCCCGCGCGCAACCGCACGCTGGCGGGCCTGGCCCTCGGTGTCGTGGTGGTGGAGGCGGCGGAGCGCAGCGGGGCGTTGATCACGGCCGGCCTGGCCGGCGATCTTGGACGCGAAGTGTTCGCGGTTCCAGGCCGAATCACGTCGGCGGCGAGCCGGGGGACGAATGGCCTCCTTCGGGACGGTGCTAAACTAGTTGGCCACTGGACCGATATCGTCTCGGAATTGCCCGAGCCGTGGCGCCGCGCGATCGAGCGCGCGCCGACGGCTGGCAGCGACGACGTGGCGCCGCCGGCGCCGGGGAGTGACGAAGCCAGGATGCTGGAGCTGTTGAGCGTGGACGAGGCGCAGCACATCGAGCGGCTGATCGCTCGGGCAGGTGTGGACGCCGCGCGTGCGGGCACGGCGCTGATCGCCCTGGAGCTGGCCGGCCGGGTCCGCCAGCTCGCCGGCCAGCGCTGGATGGCGACCGGCGCGCGGGCGAGGAGAGCGTAGTGGCCAAGCGCCCCCTGGTGGTGGTCGAGTCCCCGACCAAGGTCAAGACGATCGCGAAGTACCTGGACGGCAAGTACGTCGTGAAGGCGTCGATGGGCCACGTCCGTGATCTCCCCAAGTCCCAGCTGGGCGTCGACCCCAAGAAGAACTTCAAGCCCAGGTACGTGGTGTCGCCGGCCAAGAAGAAGGTCCTCGACGACCTGGTGAAGGCGGCCGAGAAGGCCGACACGCTCTACGTCGCCACCGACCCCGACCGGGAGGGGGAGGCCATCGGGTGGCACCTGGCCCAGGAGCTGCCGATCCAGAAGAAGAACGTCTTCCGTATCACGTTCAACGAGATCACCGAGCGCGCCGTGAAGGCCGCCTTCACCAGGCCGGGCCGCATCGACCTCAAGAAGGTCGACGCCCAGCAGGCGCGCCGCGTGCTCGACCGCCTCGTGGGCTACAGCCTGTCGCCGCTCTTGTGGGACAAGATCCAGCGCGGGCTGTCGGCCGGCCGCGTGCAGTCGGTGGCCGTGCGGCTCATCGTCGACCGCGAGCGGGAGATCCGGGCGTTCGTGCCCGTCGAGTACTGGACGCTGCACGCGCGCCTGAAGGCCGCGCACCCCCCGGAGTTCACCGCCGCGCTACGCGAGATCGCCGGCGAGAAGGCGGCGCTGGCGGACGGGGAGACGACACAGCGTCTGGTCGATTCCCTGGCCGGCGCCCGGTTCGTCGTCCGCAGCGTCACCCGCGGCGAGCGCAAGCGCAATCCGGCGCCGCCGTTCATCACCTCCACGCTGCAGCAGGACGCCGGCCGCAAGCTGGGCTTCTCCGCCAAGAAGACCATGACCGTCGCCCAGCAGCTCTACGAGGGCATCGAGGTGGGCGGTGACGGACCCGTCGGGCTCATCACCTATATGAGGACGGACTCGGTGCGAGTGGCGGCCGAGGCGCAGCAGGAGGCCCGGCAGTGGGCGACCGCGCGCCTGGGCGGCGAGTACGTGCCGGAGACCCCGCCGGCCTACAAGTCGCGTGGCAGCGCCCAGGAGGCGCACGAGGCGATCCGGCCATCCGATGTGGCGCGCGACCCCAAGAGCCTGGCCCGGCACCTCACCAAGGACCAGCTCGCCCTCTACCGGTTGATCTGGGAACGGTTCATGGCCAGCCAGCTCATGCCGGCCGTCTACGACACCGTCGCCGCCGACATCATGGCCGGCGAGACCGTCTTCCGCGCCCAGGGGCAGACCCTGAAGTTCAAGGGCTTCACGGCGGTGTACGTGGAGAGCCGCGAGGACGACGACGCGGCCGCCGACGAGGACGCCGAGAGCGCGGTGCCGCCGCTCGAGGAGGGCGAGGTGCTCGCGCTGCTGGGCCTCGATCCCCGGCAGCACTTCACCCAGCCGCCGCCCCGGTTCACCGAGGCCTCGCTCATCAAGGTCCTGGAGGAGCTGGGCATCGGCCGGCCGTCGACCTATGCCTCCATCCTGTCCACCATCATCAACGACCGCGGCTACGTCCATCGCGAGCGCCGCACGCTGTTTCCCACCGAGCTCGGCATGGCGGTGACCGACAAGCTGATGCCGTTCTTCGGCGACATCATGGACGTCGGCTTCACGGCCCAGATGGAGGACCACCTCGACAAGGTCGAGGAGGGCGAGCTGGGCTGGGTGGAGACGGTCAAGGAGTTCTACGAGCCGTTCAAGCGCGATCTGGCCCGGGCCAAGAAGGAGATGGGCAGCGAGAAGGCCGGGGTCCCCATCGGCGAGGCCTGCCCGGAGTGCGGCAGCGACCTCATCGAGCGCCGCGGGCGTTTCGGCAAGTTCATCGCCTGCTCGACCTATCCCGACTGCCGCTACAAGCGCAACCTGCCGGGCAGCGAGCGGGCCGAGGACGAGCCGACCGACGAGAAGTGTCCGACGTGCGAGCGCCCGATGGTGATCAAGCATGGGCGTTTCGGCAAGTTCATCGCCTGCTCGGGGTATCCGGAGTGCAAGACGACCAAGCCGGTGACCCTGGGCATCGCCTGCCCGGAGTGCGAGAAGGGCCAGATCGCCGAGCGGCGGTCGAGGAAGGGCCGCACGTTCTTCGGCTGCTCGGCCTACCCCGACTGCAAGTTCGTGCTGTGGCAACGCCCGGTGGCGGAGCCGTGCCCCAAGTGCGCGGCGCCGTTCCTGGTGGAGCGCGTGGCCCGCCAGCGGCGCGTGCAGCGCTGCTGGCGCGAAGGGTGTGATTTCAGCCGCGAGGCCGAGATCACCGTGGCATGAACGATCCGCTGGGGGCGTTCCTGCGCCACCTCGCCGTGGAACGCAACGCCTCCGCGCACACGCTTCGCAGCTACCGCAGCGATCTGACCGAGTTCCAGCGCTTCCTCGAGACCCGCGGCGCCGCCGGCCTCGCCGCCGCCGACACCCGCGCCGTGCGCGCCTGGCTGGCCGCCCTGCACGCCCGCGGGCTCGATCCGGTCTCGGTCGCGCGCAAGCTCGCCGCCCTCCGCAGCTGCCTGCGGTTCCTGGTCCGCCGCGGCGTCATCGAGCGCAATCCGGCCCGGGAGATCACGGGCCCCCGCCAGCCGCGCAAGCTGGTCTCCTTCCTGCCGATCGACGAGGCGACGCAGCTGGTGGAGGGGCGGGCGGTGGGCGGGGCACACCGCGCGCGGGACCTGGCCATCCTCGAGCTGCTGTACGCCAGCGGACTGCGCGTCTCCGAGCTGAGCGGTCTCGACGTGGACGCGCTCGACCGGGCCGAGGCCACCGTCCGCGTGATGGGCAAGGGCCGCAAGGAGCGGATCGTGCCGTACGGCGGCCCGGCCGCCCACGGGCTGGAGACGTGGCTGGCGCGGCGCGGCGAGCGGCCGGGACCCCTCTTCACCAACGCCCGGGGCGGGCGGCTGGGCGTGCGCTCGATCCACGTGCTCGTACGGCGGGCCGCCCGCGCTGCCGGCATCACCCGGCGGGTGAGCCCGCACACGCTGCGGCACACCTTCGCCACCCACCTGCTGGACGGCGGCGCCGACCTCCGGGTGATCCAGGAGCTGCTCGGCCACAGTCGGCTGTCGACGACGCAGCGCTACACGCACGTGGGTGCCGCGCAGCTCATGCGCGTCTACGACACCGCGCATCCTCGCGCCAAGCGCGCCCAGTGAATCTCGTGGAACGTGGGGACGCCGGGGGCCGGGCGCGGAGGC
>DASTOJ010000269.1:0-8449 GCA_035762565.1 Candidatus Methylomirabilota bacterium
ACCCACCCCGGGCCCGTGGTCGCCGGCCCCCACCCGCGCCCCACCCGCCGAGCGCGGCGCGTTCACGCCTGCGACGGCGACAGGCATGTCAGGGCGTGGCGGGCGTGAGCCAGGCGTCGGCGAATTCGGCGCTGAGCGTGCCCGTGTACACCTCCTCCACCGGGCCCTCCAGCCGGAGGGACCAGTCGGGGCGCACCTCGATCACGAGGTCGCCGCCAGGCATGCGCACGGTGACGCGGCCGTGCGCGCAGCGCCCGGTGCGAACGGCCGCCGCCGCCGCCCCGCACGACGACGAGCCGGAGGCCAGCGTGTAGCCGGCGCCGCGCTCCCAGATCAGGATGTCCAGGGTGCTCTTGTCGGCGACCCGGGCGAACTGCACGTTGGTGCGCTGCGGGAAGGCGGGGTGCCGCTCGATCAGCGGGCCCACCCGGCGGCAGACGTCGGTGTCGAGTCGGTCGACGAACACCACGCAGTGCGGGTTGCCGACCGACACCGCGGTCGCCGTCACGGCGCTCCCGTCGGCCAGCTGGAGCGGGACGCCCACGACCTCCCGATCCGGACCGTTCATCGGAATGTCGGGCGCCCGGAACGTGACCCGCCCCATCTCGACGGTGACGAACGCCACCCGGCCGTCCTTGGCGTGGCAGAGACACTCGACCACCCCGCCCTTCGTGTCCACCGTGAAGCGGTCCTGGCGGGCGTGGCCGTGGTCGCGGAGCCACTTGGCGAAGATGCGCAGGCCGTTGCCCGACTTCTCGGCCTCGCTGCCGTCGGGGTTGAAGATGCGCAGGCCGAAATCGGCCCGCGACGACGGGACGGACATGAGGATGCCGTCGGAGCCGATCCCCCAGTTGCGATCGCAGATGCGAACGATCGAGGCCCCGGACAGGTCGAAGGGAAGGTCCTCGCGGCGGAGGACGAGGTAGTCGTTACCGAGCCCGTGGCCCTTGGCGAAGGGAATGGCCACGGCGGTCGTGCTCAGCGCTGGGAGATCGGCACGTAGGTGGCGCGCGTAGGCCCCGTGTACTCCGCCCGCGGGCGGATCAGCCGGTTGTTGCCGTGCTGCTCGAGGACGTGCGCCGCCCAGCCGGCCACCCGGCTCATGGCGAAGATCGGCGTGAACTGGTCGGTCGGGATGCCCATCGCCGCGTACGCCGCGCCCGAGTAGAGGTCGACGTTGGGATAGATGTGCTTGTCCTCGGTGACCACCTTGGCCACGGTGTTGAGGATCTGCACGTAGTGCGTCCTGCCCGTCTGCTGGCCCAGCTCGGTCGCGAGCCGCCGCAGGTGCTTGGCACGCGGATCCTCCACGCGGTAGACGCGGTGGCCGAAGCCCATGACGCGGGCCTTGTCGGCCAGCGCCTTGCGGATCCAGGCGTCGGCCTTGGCGGGATCCTTGATCTGCTCGACCATCAGCATCACCTGCTCGTTGGCGCCGCCGTGCAGGGGGCCCTTGAGCGCGCCGATGGCGGAGGTGATGGCCGAGTGCAGGTCCGAGAGCGTGGCCGCCGTCACCCGCGCCGCGAACGTGGAGGCGTTGAACTCGTGGTCGGCGTGCAGGATGAGCGCGATGTCGAAGGTCTTGACGGCGAGGTCGGAGGCCTTCTTGCCGGTCATCATGGCGAGGAAGTTGGCGGCCAGGCTCAGCTTCGGATTCGGCGCCACCGGCGGTTTGCCGCGGCGGATGCGCTCCCACGCTGCCACCAGCGTCGGCATCTGCGCGGTGAGACGGATGCACTTGCGCAGCGTCGCCTCCCGGGAGTTGTCGGCCGCGTCGGAATCCCACGACGAGAGGGCCGACACGCCGGTGCGCAGCACTTCCATCGGCGTCGTCTTCTTCGGCAGGGTGCGCAGCAGCGCGAGGAGCTTGGGGGGGAGCTTCCGGTTGGCGGGTGATGCGAGCGCCTTGACGAACCGATCGAGCTCTTTCTTGCTGGGCAGCGCGCCGTGCCAGAGGAGGTAGGCCACCTCCTCGAAGCTCGAGTGGGCGGCGAGGTCGTCCACGTCGTAGCCGCGGTACAGCAGCCGGCCTTCGCGCCCGTCGATGAAGCAGATGTCCGACGTCGAGACGACGACGTCTTCGAGGCCGGCTTTCCCTGCGGTGCTCATGGCGCTCCCTCGCGCGATCGGGGTGAGAACGCCCTTGCTTGTATCATAGGTGGCCGACCGCTTCAACGGCCTCGCCGCCACCATGAGCGACCACGTCAGCGAGTTCTACGACCGTCATCCGATCAGCGAGGCGCAGGTGCTGGCCGCCGTGCGCCGCCGGCGCGGCGCGCTCGCGCGGCGGCCGCTGACGGCCGACGACCTGTTCGACTTCGATCAGGACCACTATGGCGGCCTCGCCGCGGTGGACACGCTGGCCCGCCTGGCCGGCATCGACGGCCGCGCCCGCGTCCTCGACCTCTGCGCAGGCCTGGGGGGGCCCGCGCGGTTCCTGGCCACGCGCCGCGGCTGTCAGGTCGTCGCGCTCGAGCTGAACGCGGGCCGGGCGGCCGGCGCGGCGCGGCTCACCGCGCTGGTGCGGCTCGGGCGGCGGGTCCGGGTGGTGCGCGGCGACGCCCAGGCCCTGCCCTTCGCCTCGGCCCGCTTCGACGCCTGCCTGAGCCAGGAGGCGCTGCTGCACGTCGCCGACAAGGCCACCGTCCTCCGGGAGGCGCATCGGGTGCTGACGCCCGGCGGCCGGCTGGCCTTCACCGACTGGGTCGCGCGCCCCGCCCTGGCCGACGGCGAGCGGCGCCGCCTTCGCGAGTGGATGGCGGCCACGACGCTGCAGACGCTGGACGGGTACCGTCGCCTGCTCGGCCTCGCTGGCTTCGGCGGCGTGACGGCCGAGGACCTCGCCGACGAGTGGCGGGCGGTGCTCCGCGCGCGCCTCGAGATGTTCCGCGCGATGCGCGCGGACACGGTGGCCCGCCTGGGCGAGGCGCGCTACGAGGAGTACAGCCGGCTCTACGCGTTCTTCGTGGGGCTGATCGAGGCGGGAAAGCTGGGCGGCGGCCGCTTCAGCGCCACGCGCTGAGCGGCCGCCGCTCCCGGATCACTTCAGCGCGCCGCTGAAGGCCTTGGCTGCGCCGGCGAACGCCTTGCCGTCATACTTCTTGGGATCGTCGAGCGTACCGAACATCGCGTCGAGCGCCTTGCTTGCCGCGGGATCCGCCTTCTTGCCGGGGGCTTTCGAGTACGTGCTGTAGAGCCGGTCCAGCGCCATGGCGGCCTGCTCGGCCGCCCGCAGGCCGGTGGCGCCGATCGCGTCGCCGGCGGCGGCGATGTCGGCGAGCAGCTTGCGGGTGCCCGCTTCGTCGAACTCGCGACCGGCCACCCGTGGCGCCTGTGCCTGCATCGTGGCCTGCAAGTTCTTGGCGGCCGCGCTGATCTTGCCCTTGTCGTTCTTCGCGACCGCGTCGGCCAGCGTCGTCAGGTCCGCCTCGACCGTCTTCTGGGCGTCGGGCGCCACCACGCCCATCAGCGCGCGCACCACCGCGCCGTGACCCTGCACCTTGGCCAACGCATCCCGGAGGAGCTGGGCCGAGGCGTTGCCGGCGGCGCGCTCGCCGAGCTGCTTGGCCGCCTCGCGCATCGAGATCACCTGCCCGGTGGCCCAGGCCTTGGTCCCGACCCAGGTGCCCTTGTCGCGCCAGTGCGGCGGCATCTGGAGGCTGAACGTGTCCAGCTCGAAGGCGAGCAGGTCGGGATGGCCGGCCGCGACCATCTCGTGGTCGATCTGCAGGTGGCAGGAGACGCAGTTCTCGGCGCGCAGGAGGAAGTTCTTGGTGTCGTACATGCCGACCTTCACCGACTGCTCGTGCGTCCAGCCCTTCTCGGCGTGCGGTTCCAGCCACTTCTCGGCGGGGCCGTGGCAGCCGTCACAGTGCACGCCCTCGGTGATGTCGAACTTCGGGCCGCGCTGCTCCTTCGGCACGTCCACCGCGTGGCAGACCAGGCACTTGCTGCTCTGCTCCGGCTTGCCGATCTTCATGTTGGCCGCGATCTTGGACGGGCTCACGCCTGACTTGAGCTTCTCGTTGATCAGCGTGTCGTAGCCCTTGGCGTGCTTGTCCTTCTGGAACCAGATGATGTTCTCGTTGAGCTTCGGATAATCCGCCTTGGGCTTGGTGCTGCCGTGGCAGTTCGAAGCGCCGCACGAGGCTGCGCCCGTGTACTTGAGCTTGGCCTGGGCGTGGACGCGCTCGGGGGCGAGCGGCGCGTTCGGAATCAGGCCCCCGGCGACCACGGCGGCGATGGCGACGGCGCCCACGAAGGCGCCCCAAGCGAAACGATGCGACATGTCGGCCTCCTCTATCTGAACATGGGGGCCTCGATAGGGCCCCCAAACCCCCAGACGCTCGTCACGCCCCGGCATAGCCGGGGCGCTCCTCGATCACCCGCGTGGGCCTCGTGGTGGCCCCATCGCGGCGCAGCCCAGACACCTTCCACAGCAGCCCAGACACCTTCCACAACTGGCGGCGATTCACTCCGACGCTCAGCGCGGGCGGCGCAGGCGTGGCCCCGGCTCGGGCTCGGTCGCGGGCTGCTCGCGCTTCGGTGCGGCGGGCGCCCGCGGGGCGGCCGGGGGTTCGTCGCTCACCGTGTACAGCTCTCCGTTGCGCAGGTACAGGCGCTGCATCTCGGGCAGCGTCATCGGACGCGAGCCCAGGCGATTGAACACGGCGAGCTGGTGGCCGCTCTCGTCCACCGCCCGATCGCGATCGGTCCCCTTGGAAACTGCCAGCGCCGGCCCGCGGGTCCGGGCCGTGGCGATCAGCCGCGGCTGCGGCCGCGGGCTGAACCCGAGATACGTCGGAACCGCTTCCGGCGAGGTCAGCTGGACCACCCGCAGGCCATTCTTGCCGTCCGCGACATAGGCGAACAGGCTCGCGTTCGTCATGCCCACCTTGACGTCGCGGGCGTCGCTGATCGCACCGCCGGCATCATACATCTGATCCAGCGCCGGCGTCTCCGGGCGCTCGACGTCCACGATGGCCAGCCCCTGGCGGCCGGCCGCGACGTAGGCGTAGGTCCGGGCCAGGTAGATCCCGTGGGCGTCGGCCAGCCGCACCACTGCGTTGCGCACCGGGCGGGGCCGCGCCGGCTGGGTCACGTCGATGACCTTGAGCCCCTCGGCATCGGTGACGAACGCGTACCGGAACTGCACGGCCACCGCCCGCGGCTTCACGACGTGCGGCTCCCCCACCGTCGCGACGATCTTCGGCTGCAGCGGGTTGTCGAGGTCGATGACGAACAGGCCGCGCGGCGCCAGGACGTAGGCGTAGTGGCCGGCCAGGGTGATGCCGGCGGCGCCGGTCAGCTGGCCGTCCGGGTTGAAGGCCAGCGCGCGCTCCAGGAAATTGTTGGCCGGATCGCCGTCCAGCAGCGTGGAGACGCCCGGGCGGTTGGGGCTGTCGAGCGGGTTGCCGATCACCACCAGCCCTTCCTCGCGGTCGGTCACGTACAGGTAGGCGTAGACCGGGTGGATCTTCTGCTCCTCGTTCTCCGGCCGCTGGGCGCGCGTGGGATCGACGGCCAGCGTCGAGGGCGAGGCGACGGCCGTGGCGTACTTGGTCTTGACGTAGAGGCGCTGGCCGAGCGGCGAGACGGGCGCCGTCACGATCTTCTCCGAGAAGCCCTTCTGGTCCACCTGGGCCACGTCGTAGGCGCGGAAGCCGCCCCGCCCGTTGGCGGTGTAGAGGTACTCGCCGCGGACCTGGATGGACAGCACCTCGTCGCGTCCGAAGAGATCGAGCACGTCGCGGCCCCGGTGATGGATGCTCGCGCGCAGCTCGGCGCCGCCGTCGACGTGCGCGCGGTACGCCGCCGGATAGGCGTCGCGGTGCAGGGTGCTGCCGATCACGGCCTGCGGCTCCTCGCGCTCGGTGACGACCACCGCCTCCAGGCCCTTGCCGCCCGTGGCCACGTACGCGAAGCGCCCGATGAAGTTGTAGTAGTTCGTGCCCTGCATCAGGAGCGAGGCCATCCAGGCGTTGTTGTCGTTGGCCCTGGAGACGTGGCAGTCCGTGCAGTGCTTGGTCTCGGTCGCCCGCACGGTGTGGGGCACGAAGGTGCTGAACGAGTGGCCGCTGAATCCCTCGGCCGAGACGGTCTGCTGCTGGGAGTAGACCCACTCGCGGTTGCCGTTCTGGGAGCCGACCAGCACCGCGCACGTCGAGCGGGCCGGCGACAGCCGCTTGCCGGCGGTGGTGCCGTCCTGGGCCAGCATGAACACGTCGTCGCGGATCGTCTGGAAGTTGTAGGGCGTCCAGTTGCGGAGGGTGTCGCCCTCGTTGTGCAGCTGCGGCTTGCGCTCGTTGGCCTTCATCGGCAGGTGGCAGCCGAAGCAGGAGGTCACCCACGAGGTGTGGCAGGCGAAACACGTCATCCGGCTGTCGGCGTGGGCCAGCTCGGTGTCCTTGGCCGGCGCGTCGCCCCAGGTGGTGCCGTCCCGCCGCAGCGTCTTGGCCAGCCGCGACCGCTCGGCCGCCTTGGGGTTCTTGGCCGCCCACGCCGAGGCCGGGTCGATCGAGTCGAGGACCTGCACCACCTCCCACTGGACGTCCTTGGTCACCGTCGAGCGCTGGATCAGCGTGTCGCCGCGCCACTGGAAGCGGCGCTGGCCGAACGGCGTCGTCAGCAGCGAGAGGTCGGTGCCGCCCGCCGGCGCCGCCGGACCCGAGGTCTTGAGGTTGGCCCTGGCGGTGATCGAGCCGTGGCAGTCCACGCAGGTGATCTCGACGGCCGCCCGCGTCTCGCCGTAGAGCTTGCCGTTGCCGTGGCTGTCCTGCTTGAAGTGGCAGTCCGAGCAGTGCATCCCCTTTTCCAGGTGGATGTCCTTGAGGTGCACCGCCTTCTTGAACCGGTCGGGGTCCTCGGGCGCCACGACCTTGTTCTCGGCGTCCAGCAGGTTGCCCTTGCGGTCGGCCTTGTAGACGTTGCGGAACACCCAGCCGTGGCCGTGGTAGTCGGCGAACTGGGTGCGGGTGAGCTTCGGGTTGAGGTCGGTGATGTTGGTCAGGAAGTCCTTGTCCGACCACTTGCCCCGGATGGCCGCGCCCTCGGGGTTGTTCTGCTGGATCTCGAAGAGCTGGTCGGCCGTGAGTTTCTTGTCCTGCGCGGGATACATCAGCTTGCCGTCGGTCTCGTTGTCCCACCAGATCGTGCCGAGGTAGCTGTTGGTGACCGTCGTGCCCGGGTGGTGGTGGCAGTTGACGCACTGGCTGGACGGGATCGAGTTGGTGAACTGGTGGCGGATGGGATGGCCCGACTCGTTCTTGGGGATCGTGGGATCGACGGTGGCCGTCCGTCCCAGGTGCCCGTGGCGCGCGTACTCGCCCGAGTGCACCGGCGAGCGGTCGTTGGCGTAGATGACGTGGCAGGCCGAGCAGCCGCTGGAGCGGAACTCGCCGGGGTACACGTTGTTGCCGAGCAGCGAGAGCGACGGATCGAACAGCCGCGTCTTCTGGAGGTTGAGCCACACCGGATCGGTGCGGTTGAGCGTGCCCAGCCCCCGCTGGCTCAGCCGGTTGGCCGGCTTGCCCGGCAGCTCGTCGACGAACGGCAGGCCGATGTCGAACGGCCGCTGCTGGCCGCGCTCGAACACGCGCAGCACGTTGCCCGGCTGTCCCACCTCGAAGCGCGGCAGGGGGTCGAGCCACGCCAGCACGCCCTTCTTGACGACCTCGTCCACGCTGGGCGGCGGCAGCGTGAGCAGGCGCTGGGGCAGGCCGTCGGTGCCGTAAGCCTCGCCGAACCGGGCGCGCTTGATCGGGTAGCTACCGTTGTTGTAGAGGGCGGCGCCCCACAGCATCGGGCCCGTCCGCATCATGCTCTTCTCGACCTGGGCGACCTCGGCCGGATGGCAGCCGCCCACGCCGCACGTCCGCTGCGCCACGCGGAGGTCGCCGGGATTGATGAACTGCACGAACTCCTGGGACTCCCGCAGCAGCGTGGTGTAGGAGTGGACCGGATTCGCGGAGGTCGGCCACTGGGCGGCGTTGCGCGGCAGCACGTGGGCTTGCTGCTTGGCCGCCTCGTACGCGGGCGCGCCCGGGCTGGCGCCCTCGGGGGCGCGGATCTCGACTCGGCCGCCGTGACAGTCGACGCAGCCGAGCTTGACCGTGGTGGCGGTGTGCATGCTCTGCGAGTCGGTCTTGGTGTGGCAGGTCATGCAGCCGGCGCTCTTGCGGTCGGCCTCGGCCTGGTTCTGCGTGGCCAGCGGCGATTTCGGGGGCTCCGGCCTGGCGGGCTCGGCGGGCGCCGCCGGCTGAGCCGGCGGCGGTTCCTCGCTCGGCCCTCGCCGGATGCGCTGGGCCAGACGCACGGGACTCGCGGCTTCCTCGCAGCCGCGCCGCACCGCCCCGGACTGCGCCGCGGCCTGGCAGTCCCCCGCGTGCGCGACCGCCACGCCGGCCGCCGGCCGCGCGACCGGGTGACGCGCGGGCCACGGCCCGAGCGC
>DASTOJ010000270.1:0-2857 GCA_035762565.1 Candidatus Methylomirabilota bacterium
AGTGGCCGTGCTCGATCGAATCGGCGGCACCCCGGCGGCGACACCGCGCCCCACCTGGGGCACCGCCGGGACACCGCCCTCGACGTCCTCCCCACGGATCCCTGCCAACCGCCTGGTTTCCCTCATGCGTGCGCTGGCACCCGGGTTGCCCGTGGTCCGTACCGTCGTCGACCGAGTGTGCGGCTCCGGGGAGGCCAGAGATGAAAGGGACCAGGCTGGGCCGGGCGATCAAGCGTGACCGTGCGCGACCGCGCGCGAGGCGATGACCCGACGCGACATTCGGTGGTTTCGCGACATCACGCTCGATGACCTGCCCCTGGTGGGGGGCAAGAACGCCTCGCTGGGCGAGCTGTACCGGGAGCTGAGCGCGGCGGGCGTCCGGGTACCGGATGGGTTCGCCGTCACGGCCGATGCCTACCGGGCCATCGTCGAAGGTGGGGGTCTCCGGGACCGCATCACCGCGCTCCTGGAGCCCATCGACGGCCGGGACGTCGCCGCGCTGGCGGCGGCGGGCGCGGCGATCCGGGCCCTCGTCGAAGCGGCGCCGTGGCCGCCCGAGCTCGAACAGGCCGTGCGGGGCGCGTACGCCGCGCTGGGCGGCGGCGAGGCCGGTGGTGTCTCGGTCGCCGTGCGCTCCAGCGCGACGGCGGAGGACCTGCCGGAGGCCAGCTTCGCCGGGCAGCAGGAGACGTTCCTCGGTGTGCGGGGGGCCGACGATCTGGTGCGCGCCTGCCGGCGGTGCTTCGCCTCGCTGTTCACCGACCGGGCGATCGCCTATCGCCTCGACCACGGCTTCGACCACATGGCCGTGCGGCTGTCCATCGGCGTGCAGCGCATGGTGCGCTCCGACCTCGGGGTGTCCGGCGTGATGTTCACGCTCGATCCCGACAGCGGCTTTCCGGGCGTGGTGCTGATCGAGGCCGCCTACGGGCTGGGCGAGGCGATCGTCGGGGGCCAGATCGATCCCGACTCGTTCTGGCTCTTCAAGTCGACGCTGGCGCGGGGGTCGGGCGCGATCCTCAAGCGCGTCGTCGGCGCCAAGAGCTGGAAGGTCGTCCTCGGCCCGGACGGCCGGCCGCAGCGAGCGGCCGTCGCGCCCGGCGACGCAGCCGTCCTGAGTCTGCGGGACGAGGAGGCGGTCGAGCTGGCCCGGACGGCGCTGGCCATCGAGGCCCACTACAGCCGGCGGCGCGGCGAGCCCACGCCGATGGACATCGAGTGGGCGAGGGACGGCGCCGACGGCCGCCTCTATGTGCTGCAAGCACGGCCGGAGACCGTGCACCGCGCCCTGCGCCCCCGGTCCGTCGAGATCTTCACGCTCTCGGCCCCCGACACGCCCGCGCTCGTCACCGGCAAGGCCGTCGGCCAGAAGATCGGCCTGGGCCCGGCCCGACTCGTCCGCGAGCGCGCCGACCTGCAGCGGTTCCAGACGGGCGAGGTGCTCGTCGCCGCGATGACCGATCCCGACTGGGAGCCCGTGATGAAGCGGGCGGCCGCCATCGTCACGGACCGCGGCGGCCGCACCTGCCACGCGGCGATCGTCAGCCGCGAGCTGGGCGTGCCGTGCGTGGTGGGCACGGAGCGGGCGACGGCCAGCATCGCCGACGGCCACGTCGTCACGGTCTCCTGCGCGCAGGGCGAGACGGGGGTCGTCTATCCGGGCGCCCTGCCCTTCGAGCGCCGGAGCGTGGATCTCTCGCGGCTGCCCCGGCCCGCCACCGCCGTCATGCTGAACGTCGGCAATCCCGACCAGGCCTTCCGGCTGGCCGGGCTGCCGAACGACGGCGTGGGGCTCGCGCGCATCGAGTTCATCATCGCCAACGCCGTGCGGGCCCATCCGATGGCGCTGCTGCATCCGAACCGGGTCACCGACGCGGCCACGCGCGCCGAGATCGCCGCGCTCGTCCGCGGCCACGCCGGCGGCGCCGAGTACTTCGTCGACCGCCTGGCCGAGGGCGTGGCGCTCATCGCCGCCGCCTTCCATCCCAAGGACGTGATCGTGCGGCTGTCGGACTTCAAGTCCAACGAGTACGCCGGGCTTCTCGGCGGCCGCGACTTCGAGCCGGTGGAGGAGAACCCGATGCTCGGGTTCCGCGGCGCCTACCGGTACGTCCACCCGCGCTACCGCGAGGCGTTCGCGCTCGAGTGCCGGGCGATGCGCCGCGTGCGCGAGGACATGGGCCTCACCAACCTCAAGCTCATGGTCCCCTTCTGCCGGACCCCCGCCGAGGGCCGCCGCGTCGTGGCCGAGCTGGCGGCGCAGGGGCTCCGGCGCGGTGACAACGGCCTCGAGATCTACGTCATGTGCGAGATTCCGTCCAACGTGATCCTGGCCGCGGAGTTCGCCGAGATCTTCGACGGCTTCTCCATCGGCTCCAACGATCTCACGCAACTCACGCTGGGGCTCGATCGGGACTCCGCGCTGGTGGCGCCGCTCTTCGACGAGCGCAACCCCGCCGTGCTCGCGCTCGTGGCCGACGTGATCGCGCGGGCGCGGGCCCACGGGCGGAGGATCGGGATCTGCGGCCAGGCCCCCAGCGACTATCCGGAATTCGCGCGGTTCCTGGTGCGGCAGGGCATCGACAGCATCTCGCTGAATCCGGACGCCGTCGTGCGGGGGCGCGAGACGATCGCCGCGGCTGAGCGCGAGGCGGGCGCCGGCGGGGTGCCCGCGCCTGTCCGGACGTCGTCCGGGTGCCTGCCGACGCCGTCGCCGCCCGTGGCGTCCGGGACGACCGGCGACCAGACGAGGAGGGCCTGATGGGACGGGCCGGATCGATATCGGTGCGTGACTGGATGAGCCGACGTGTCACCACCATCCGTCCCGACACACGACTCGGCGAGGCCGCCCGGCTGA
>DASTOJ010000271.1:0-4508 GCA_035762565.1 Candidatus Methylomirabilota bacterium
GGGCAGCCCTGTGATCACGACGCCGGCCTTGCGCTCGTCGCGCGCGGGGCGTGACTCGCTGGCCAGCGAGGCCAGCGCGATCCCCCGCTCCTCGCCGTCGAGGTCAGGCTGGCCGCGAGCGCCGCCTGCCAGAAGCGCCGGACGCCGCCCGAGTTGGCGGCGCCGTGAACGAGCACCACCGGCGGCCGGGCAGCCCCGGGCGCGAGCACGGCGTGGACGGCGAGCACGCCGCGAGTGTAGCGCGCCGGCCCGGCGATCGTCACTCGACGGGCGGCGGCCGGACGTGGCACGATGCAGCCGCCCGATGAGCCGGATCGAGACGGCGGCTGCCCGGGATGCGCCGGCCAGGGCGCTGGCGCTCGGTCTCACGCTGGGCGCGCTCGCGCTCGGGCTGTTGCTGCCACCGCTGTCCGAGGGGCTGCCCATCGCCGGGCAGCGCGCGCTGATCGTCACGCTGATCACGATCGTGCTGTGGACGTCGGAGGTCCTCGAGCCCGGCGTGGCAGCGGTGCTGAGCGTGACCCTCCTGGCCCTGACGGGAGCCGCCGACAGCATGCGGGGCGCGCTGCAGGGCTTCGCCAACCCCGTGCCCTACTTCCTCGTCGGCGTGCTCACGATGGGCGTGGCGGTGGTGCGAAGCGGCCTGGCCGAGCGGCTGGCCCGCACGATCCTGACGAAGGCCCGGGGGCGCAGCCTGGCGGTTTATCTGCAGCTCGTCCTGGCCTTCCCGGTGCTGACGTTCGTGCTGCCCTCGGCCACAACGCGCTCCGGCATCCTCATCCACATCTACGACGAGGTCTTCGCGCTGGCCCGCGTGGCGCGGGGGGCCGACATCGCCAAGGCGGTGATGCTGGCGCTGTCTTCCATCAACCGGCTCGCCTCGACCGCGCTGCTGACAGGCGGCATCACGCCGGTGATGAGCGCCGCCATCATCGGCGGCATGTCCTGGACCGGGTGGTTCGCGCTGATGGCGATCCCGTACTACACGATCCTGCTCCTCGGCGGGCTGCTGACCTGGGCCCTCTACCGCCCTGGCTTCACCCGCAGCCTGCCGGCGCCCCAGCGCGAGCGCCGCTCGCTCGCCGCCGCCGAGTGGCGCACGATCGCCGTCGTCCTCGGCGCCTCGGCCCTGTGGCTGACCGACTCCCTGCACCGCCTGGACCCCGCGGTGCCCGCGCTGCTGGCGTTCGTCGCGCTGCTGATCCCGCGCTTCGGCCCGCTGGTGTGGGCCGACCTCGAGCGGGGAGTCGGTTGGGCCAACTTCTTCGTGATCGCGGCCTCCATCTCGCTGGCCCACGTGCTGGCCACCAGCGGCGCCGCCGGCTGGCTGGCGCGGCGGCTCGTCGTCGGCCTGCCCGCGCTGGGCGACCGCCCGCTGGCGACGGTGGTGCTCTTGATGCTGGGCGCCACCGCGCTGCGCGCCCTCGTGCCGAACATCTCCGGCTTCCTGGCCCTGGCGCTGCCGCTGGCGATGTCGGTCGGCCGCGAGGCCGGCCTCAACCCGCTGGTCTGCGCGCTGGTCGTGATGATGACCGGCGACGCGGTGGTGTACTACCCGGCCCAGAGCTCCTCCGCGCTCGTCATCTACGAGCGCGGCCACGTCTCCGCCGGTGAGATCTTGAAGTTCGGCCTCTGGATGACGCTGGTCGGCTGGGTCGCGATCCTGGCGGTGGCCCTGCCGTGGTGGGCGCTGGTGGGCGAGCCGCTCGCCTCGCGTTGAAGACGACGGCTCCGTCTCTGTACTAGACTGTCTGCATGGCGATGGGTGCGTGGCGAGCGGGATTCGCGGCGGCACTGGTGCTGATCTTCGCCGCCGCTCCGGCGGCCGGGCAGCTCGGCTATCGCTGGGTCGACGAGCAGGGCAATGTCCACTACGCCGGCCGGCTCGATCAGGTGCCCGAGCGCTATCGAGACCAGCTGCCCCCCGGGCCAGGCGGCGCCCCGCCGAAGCCGCGCCTGGCGCCGCCGGGTTCGCGTGGGATCGGCGGCCCGGTGACGGGCGAGTGCATCCTCCGGTTCCGGGGCACGGAACGCCGCCGGGGCTCCTCGCAGTCCTTCCCGAATTGCGAGGCGTGCCGCAAGGCCCTCGCCAGGATGCGAGGCGATGACGCGGCCCGCGCCGAGTGCGTGCCGACCTCGGTGGAAAGCTATCGCTGACCTGACTTCCCCGCGGAAACTGGGCTCTACGGCAAGGGCGCGGGGAGGTCGGTCCGGCCCATCAGCCAGCGATCGACGCCGGCGGCGCACGAGCGGCCCTCGGCGATGGCCCAGACGATCAGCGACTGGCCGCGCTGCATGTCCCCGCAGGTGAACACGCCGGGCGCGCTCGTCATCCAGCTCGCGTCGCGGGCCACGGTGCCGCGCTCGGTCAGCCGCAGGCCCAGCTCCTCGATGGGGCCCGCGCGCTCCGGCCCGACGAAGCCCATCGCCAGCAGCACCAGATCGACGTCGAGCGTGAACTCGCTGCCCGCGAGGGGCCTGAAGTCGAGCCGCCCGCCCTCGCGCACCATCTCCACCTTCACGGCGTGCAGCCGGGTGACGCGGCCGGCGTCGCCGGCGAAGCGCTGGGTGGACACAGCGTAGACGCGCTCGCCGCCCTCCTCGTGAGCGGACGAAACCCGGAAGACGTTGGGCCACTGCGGCCAGGGGTTGTCGAGCGCGCGCTCGTCGGGGGGCCGCGGCAACAGCTCGAACTGGTGGACGGACGCCGCGCCCTGGCGGTGCACCGTGCCCAGGCAATCGGCGCCGGTATCGCCGCCGCCGATGATGACGACGCGCTTGCCCCGGGCGCTGACGAAGCGCTCGTCAGGGATCGGGTCGCCCTCGCACCGCTTGTTCGACAGCGTCAGGTACTCCATCGCGAAGTGCACGCCTGCGAGCTCGCGGCCCGGCACCGGCAGGTCGCGCGGGGCGCCGGCGCCGCAGGCCAGCACGATCGCGTCGAACTCCCGCCGCAGCTCGGCCACGCGGGGAGCGCGCCCGACGTCGGCGCTGGGCCTGAAGACGACGCCGGCCTTCTCCATGAGCGCCAGGCGGCGGTCGAGGACGCGCTTTTCCATCTTGAACTCGGGGATGCCGTAGCGCAGCAGACCGCCGATCCGGTCGGAGCGCTCGAAGAGCGTCACCCGGTGGCCGGCGCGGTTGAGCTGCTCGGCGGCGGCGAGGCCGGCCGGTCCCGAGCCGACCACCGCCACCTGCCGGCCCGTGCGCACCAGCGGGGGCTCGGGGCCGATCCAGCCCTCGTCGAACGCGCGGTCGACGATCGACACCTCGACCGCCTTGATCGTCACCGGGTCGTCGTTGATGCCGAGCACGCAGGAGCCCTCGCACGGCGCCGGGCACAGGCGACCGGTGAACTCCGGGAAGTTGTTGGTGGCGTGCAGGCGCTCGATGGCGTCCCGCCAGTGGTCGCGGTACACGAGGTCGTTCCAGTCGGGGATGAGGTTGCCGAGCGGGCAGCCCTGGTGGCAGAAGGGGATGCCGCAGTCCATGCAGCGCGCTGCCTGCTTCTTCAGCTCGTCGCCCGGGAAGGGGAGGTAGACCTCCTTCCAGTCGTTCAGGCGGTCGGCGACCGGCCGCGTCGGCCACTTCTTGCGCTTGATCTCGAGGAAACCGGTGACCTTGCCCACGGCTACCCGCTGGTGGCGCCGACCAGCTCCGCGAAGGTCGGCTCGCGGCCCTCGGCCTTGGCCCGCGCCTCGGCCGCGAGCACGCGCTTGTAGTCCTTCGGCATCACCTTGACGAAGCGGGGCTGCACGCCGATCCAGTCCTTCAGGAACCGCTCGGCGTAAATCGAGCGGGTGTGGTCCACGTGACGGCGGATCAGGCTGCGCACCAGCTCGATGTCCTCCGCCTGGTCCAGCGGCAGCAGCTCGACCATGCCGAGGTTGCAGCGGCGCTTGAAGTCGCCGTCGGCGTCGAACACGTAGGCGATGCCCCCCGACATGCCGGCCGCGAAGTTGCGGCCGCTGTGGCCGAGCACCACCACGCGGCCGCCCGTCATGTACTCGCAGCCGTGGTCGCCGATGCCCTCCACCACCGCGTGCACGCCGCTGTTGCGGACGCCGAAACGCTCGCCGGCCACCCCGCGGACGTAGGCCTCGCCGCTGGTGGCGCCGTAGAGGGCGACGTTGCCGATGACGATGTTCTCCTCCGGCACGAACGTGGCCTCGCGCGGCGGGTGGACGATCAGCCGGCCGCCCGAGAGGCCCTTGCCCCAGTAGTCGTTGGCGTCGCCCTCGAGCGTGAATGTCACGCCGCGCGGCACGAAGGCGCCGAACGACTGGCCGGCCGAGCCGCTGAAGTGCACCTGGATGGTGTCGTCGGGCAACCCCTCGCCGCCCCAGCGCCGGGTGATCTCGTAGCCGAGCGTGGTGCCCACGGTGCGGTTGACGTTGCGGATCGGCAGGGACAGCTCGACCGGCTTGGCGTCCTCGATCGCCGGCCGGCAGGCGGGGATCAGCGTCGTGCGGTCGAGCGAGCGCTCGAGGCCGTGGTCCTGGACGGTC
>DASTOJ010000272.1:0-2735 GCA_035762565.1 Candidatus Methylomirabilota bacterium
AGGCCGGCCTGGTTCGCGAACCAGAGCGCGCCGTCGGGCCCCGCGACGATCGAGTCCGGGTACTCGACGATGCCCGGTCCGGCAAAGCTCGTGACGACACCGCCCGTCGTGATCCTCCCGATCCGGATGCTTGTCCAGTTCGTGAACCACAGCGCGCCGTCAGGGCCGGCCGCGATGCCCTGCGGGTTGCTCATGCTGGGATCGGCGAAGCTCGTCACCACACCGGCGGTCGTGATCCGGCCGATCGTGTTCCCGCCGTAGTTCGTGAACCAGAGCGCGCCGTCGGGGCCCTGCGTGATCCCCCACGGGTGGCGGATACTCGCGTCCGTGTAGGTCGTGACGACCCCGGCCGTCGTGATCCGCCCGATCGAGTTGCCGCCGGAGTTCGTGAACCACAGCGCTCCGTCGGGCCCCGGCGTGATCTGAGTGGGAGAGTTGACCGCCCCGTTGGCGTAGGTCGTGACAGCCCCGCCGGTCGTGATCCGCCCGATCGACGAGCCGTTCGTGAACCAGAGCGCCCCGTCCGGGCCGGCGGTGATCCCGCGGGGTGAAACGATGCTCCCGTCCTTGAAGAAGCTGACCGCGCCCTCCGTCGTGATCCGGCCGATCGAGTCTCCCCAGTTGTTGGTGAACCACAGAGCGCCGTCCGGGCCCGTGGTCGTGCCCGCCGGCCACGTGACTTCCGTGAGGCCGTAGCTGGTGATGGAAACGGTCGGCGCGGCG
This sequence comes from Candidatus Methylomirabilota bacterium, assembly GCA_035762565.1. Classification (GTDB taxonomy): domain Bacteria; phylum Methylomirabilota; class Methylomirabilia; order Rokubacteriales; family CSP1-6; genus AR5. Next base: position 724 of record DASTOJ010000272.1, read on the forward strand.
GCTCCTCCGACCGCGAGGACGCCGACGGCGATTCCCAGCCCGGCGACAGCCATGAGTGCGCGCCGAAACATGAGATGCCTTTCGCTCGAGAGGTTCCGACCAGACCCTGACGCCATCCTCAAGCGCTGTCATCGGTGAGAACGCGGATGCAGGCCTCGGGTTAGCCACACAGGCCCGCTCGGGCTCCGCGACCGGGCCGAGGCGGAGGGCGGGTCGCCCGGTCGTCACTGCCCGGCTGCCGCTCCACGGCGCCTGAGACGTCCCGATCCTCCCGCTGACGCGCCGGCGCGATTCGTCCATGCTGCGCGGCATGCGGCCGATCGCTCTTCGAGCGTGCGCGGGCCTGTTCGCAGCCAGCTGGATCCTGCTCCCCGGGTTCGGCGCCATCGATCTCGCCGTGACCTGGAGCGCCGACTGGCCGCAGGTGCTCGAGGCCGGCTGGGGCCTCTTCGCAACGGTGATCGTGGGCGCAGGCTTCGTGCTCGTCGCCGTGCGCCAGCAGGCAACGCCGACGGCCGTGCCGCAGCTCGCCGTCGCGGCCGTCGCTCTCGGGGTCTCGGCGATGATCGCCGAGGAAACACGGCTCCTCTGGGTTGCGTCGGCGCTGTTGCTGCAGATCGGGATCGTCTGGCTGCTTTCTCGCGATGTCGGCGCCCACCCGCGCGATCCCCGAGCCGTCCGGCCGGCCCTGTCGAAGGCGCTGCTCCTCCTCGGTCTGCTCGGCACCGTGCCGTGGCTCGCCTACGCGAACCGGATGTGGGCGTCGAACCGGGAGGGCCGCGCCGACGCCGACATCACGATCGGGATCGACCACTACGCGCTGCAGGGTGCGCTCGCACTCTCGCTCGTGCTGCTGCCGCTGCTGGCCGCGGTGCGGCCGCGCGCGCGGTCATTCTCGACCGTCACCGCAGCGGTCGCGGCCTTCTACCTCGCGCTCGTCTCGGTCGCCTGGCCCGACGCGGCCGGCGCCCTTCCCGAGGCGTGGTCGCTCGCCGCGGCCGCATGGGCGCTCGCGCTCGTCGCCGCACTCTGGGCAGAGCCGCTGCTGTCGCTGTCGGGAGCAGCGCTCGTCGCCGCAGTCGCGCCTGCGGCGGCGGGTGTCCTGTGGCTCGGCATCTGGTGGCACCAGCGCCTTGCGCACGGCGACACTTCGGTGAACGAGGAACACCTCGTCCTCGGCCTGAGCTGGATGGACTCGGGCAAGCTCCTCCTCCTTCCGCTCGGCCTGTTCCTGATCGCGGTCGTCGCGCTCCACCGGTCGACCTCGCACCCGGAAAGGCCCGTCACCGTCGCCTTCGCGGCGACGACGATCTCGCTCGCCGTTCTCATGGTCGGAACCGTGCTCCAGTTCTGGCGCTTCGAGTGGGGGTCGTACGAGCAGCAGTTCGGCGAGGCGGCGATCGGCGTCGGCGGCTCTCTCCAGGCGCTGGCGACGGTGGCGCTGGCAGTCGCGTCGACCGTCTTCGGCGTCGCGCTCGCGCGTCGCGGGGCCCTCGTGGCCTGGGTGGTACCCGTTCTTCCCGTCGCCGCGCTGGCGACCTTCTGGCTCACGCCGACGAGCCCGGTTCCGGGGCTCGCCTGGATCGTCCTCGGCGCCGTCGTCGCGGCCGGGTCTGCTCCCGCTGGGGAAGACCCCCGCAGCGGGGTGGCGGGCCCAGGAGTGGAAGAAGCCCCGTTGCCGGGGCTTCTTCGGTAGCAGGCCTGTAAGCCGGATTCTGTCGAGGGTGACCATCCCTCTAGGCCGGGAGTCGCCTCACGGCTCGAGCGGTGTACCCGATCCCTCGGCGGGCCGCGTCAACGGGATCTGCTTCACCTTGCACCGGACGGGGTTTGACGAGCCGCCGTGTCGCCACGACGCTGGTGGGCTCTTACCCCACCGTTTCACCCTTACCTGCGGAGCTTCCGGAAACGCCCCGCAGGCGGTCTGCTTTCTGTTCCACTTTCCGTCGGCTTTCGCCGCCTGGGGTTTCCCCAGCGTCCTGCCCTGCGGTGTCCGGACTTTCCTCGGCGCC
>DASTOJ010000273.1:0-14981 GCA_035762565.1 Candidatus Methylomirabilota bacterium
TAGTGGGCGAGCGTGAAGGCGCCGTCGCGCGTGAGGCTCGCCACGACGGAGGCGCCGAGGGGCCACAGGAAGACGGCGCCCAGCACCGCCAGCGGGGGCGCGCAGAGCGCCCCCCACAGCAGCCGCTCGTGTCCCTTCAGCGGACGATCTCCTCGTACGCCAGCGCGATCAGGTCGTGGTACTCCTTGATCGGCATCTGCCGCGAGTACTTCGCGAGATCCTCCGCCGACACGCCCTTGAAGAGCAGCTCGCGGCTCTTGGCGCTGATGAGGGGCAGGACCTTGTCCGCGTCCACGCCGGGGTACCAGCCGAACTTCTCGACGATGGCCTTGGCCTGCACGGCCGGCGTCGCCACGTAGTCGATGTAGCGGACCGCCAGGTCGCGGTTGGCGGCCTCCCGCGGCACCACCAGGTAGAGCGGGTAGATGGGCAGCCCCGGCGCCGGCAGCACCGGCGTGATCGCGGGGTCCATGCGGCCCTCGTTCTTCCAGGCGACGAGCTGGTCGATCCAGACGGCGCCCATCCAGATCTCGCCGCGGTTGAGCGCGTCGAGCGTGCCGGCGTTGCCGCTGGTGATGAGGGCGGTCCGGTTGAAGTCGCGCAGCGCGGTGACGGCCTCGCGGATCGCGCCTTCCTTGCTCTTGTCGAACGGCCCCTGCGTGAGCTGCTTGTAGAGGCCGGTCTTCCAGTACACCCAGCCCATCGTGAAGCCCACGCCGCTGACGCCGCCCTTGATGCCGTTGTAGCCGAACTTGCCGGGGTTGGCCTTCGCCCACGCCACGAGGTCGTCGAGCGACTTCGGCGGCGAGGCGACCCTGGCCGGGTTGTAGGCGACGGCGATCTGGTTCTGGAACATCGGCACCACGTAGCCGTCGACGGTGACGCCGAACGCCTCCTTGACCTCGGCGCCCTTCACGAGCGCGGCGTTCTTCATTTGCGGCACGTAGCGGTGCAGCAGCCCTTCCTTCACCAGCTGAGAGGCGACGGCCATGCTGACCAGGGCCACGTCGATGTCCCACGACTTGCGGCCGGCGTCGGCCTGGGCCTTGAGCTTCGTGTGGATCGCGCGGCTGGCCGGCTCGCCGGTCCCGGTGCCGATCACGTTGAACTCGACGTCCTTGCTCGTCTGCGCGAAGCCGGGGCCGAGCACGGTCTTGTGCACCTCGACGACGTTCACGTCGGCGCCGATCGCCACGTTCACGCGTGTCGCGGCGGCCGCCGGCACGGCAATAATGATGAGCAGGCTCAGCAGGCGAAGCAGCATGGCGTGGTCTCCTTGTCCGTGGTCACGCCCGGGGCACCTCGAAGACGCGCAGCGCGTCGGCCGGGATGATAACGCTGATCGGCCCTTCGGGCACGGGGTCGGCGCCGTCGATCATGACGAGAACGTTACCGACCCGCACGTAGTGCCGGTAATGCGTGCCGAGAAAGAGACTCTCCTCGACGCGGCCCGCCAGCGCCGGCGTGTCCGCCGGCGCGCCGGACGGGGCCAGCTTCAAGTCCGACGCGCGCAGCACGACCTCGACCGGGCCATGCACGGCTCCCGCGTACGGCAGGCTCTGCCCGCCGATCTCGAGTCGTCCGGCCACGACACGGCCGGACAGGCGCGTGGTCACGCCGAGGAAGTCGGCGGCGAAGGCGTCGGCCGGACGGCAGTAGACCTCCTCCGGCGCACCGGCCTGCACGACGGCGCCGGCGTTCATCAGCACGACCTGGTCGGCGATGGCCAGCGCTTCTTCCTGATCGTGGGTGACGTAGATCGTCGTGATGCCGACGCGCCGCTGCAACCGCCGGATCTCCGCGCGCAGCCGCTGGCGGACCTTGGCGTCGAGGTTCGACAGCGGCTCGTCCAGCAGCAGCACGCGCGGCTCGATGACGAGCGCGCGGGCCAGGGCCACGCGCTGCTGCTGGCCACCCGACAGGGCGCCGGGCTTGCGGAGGGCCACCGCCTCGACGTCGCCGATCGCGACCAGCGCGAGACTGGCCACCACCCGCGCGCGGATCTCGTCCCGTGGCAGCCGCCGCAGGCGCAGGCCGTAGGCGACGTTGTCGAAGACGGTCATGTGGGGCCACAGCGCGTAGCTCTGGAACACCATCGCCGTGGCGCGCTCCTGCGGCGGCCGCGCGGTCACGTCCTCACCACCGAAGCGGATGCTGCCGGCGTCCACGCGCACGAAGCCGGCGATCGAGCGCAGCAGCGTGGTCTTGCCGCAGCCCGAGGGCCCCAGGATGGCGGTGAGCCGGCCGGCCGCGAACGCGAGGGAGACGCCGCGGAGCGCCTCGACCGGTCCGTACCGCTTGCGCAGATCCTCCACGCGGACGTCGACCACGTCGGCGCCGCGCACAGGTGCGGTGCTCAGGCCAGCCACGTCCGCGCGCGCCGGCCGTTTCGCGTCGCCGCCCGCAGCGCGCGCGCGACGGCCTCCTCGGGCGTGGCGGCGACGAGCAACGGCACCCGCCGGCCCTCCGGCTGCCGCAGGCGCCAGGTGTGCAGGCCCACGACGGGCACGCCGAGCTTGAGCGCGAGCGCGATCTCGGACAGCGTGCCGTACATCCCGCCGAGGGCGACGACGGCGTCGCACGAGCGCACCAGGACGACGTTGCGCGCCTGGTCCATGCCGGTGACGATCGGGATCGTGACCCAGCGGTTGGCGTCGCGCCGCCGGAAGCCCGGCAGCAGCCCGACCACGACGCCGCCCGCCTCGGCGGCGCCGCGCGAGGCCGCCTCCATCACGCCGCGGAGCCCGCCGCACAGGAGGATCGCGCCGGCGCGCGCGACCGCCGCTCCGACCCGCTCGGCCTCGCGGGCGACGCGCGCGGAGCAGACGCCTTCCCCGACGATGCCGATGTGCACGGCCATGACGCCAGGGGGCGAGTCTATCACCCCGCCCGGCGACTAGGCCGGGTCGAGCCCGATCACCTCGTTGAAGCGGCCGAGGCCGATGAAGAGCGTCGTGTGCACGGCCAGCTCGATGATCTCGCTCTCCGAGAAGTGCCGGCGCAGCTCCGACCACAGCTCGTCGTCCACCTTGTGGTGGTCGACGGCGAGCTTGTCGGCGAAGTGCACGGCCGCCCGCTCGCGCGGCGTCAGCAGCGGAGACGTCTCGTCGTTGATCGCGGCGACCTTGTCTTCCGTCAGACCGGCATGCCGGGCCCCGGCATAGCGGATCTTCATTCAGTAGCGACAGGCGTTGAGCCCCGCGATCTTCAGCCGCACCAGCTCGCGCAGCACCGGATCGAGCGTGCTCTCGCGCGCGAGCGTGGCCCGGAAGGCGGTGAGCGCCTTGAGGACGGCGGGGTTCTTCGCGTAAGTGCGCGGGCTGGCCGACGTGCCCGCCTGGCGCTCCGCCTCCTGGCAGATGTGCCGGACGTCCTGGTCGACCTCGTGCATGCCGAGCGGCTCGATCCTGGCCATGGGGGCCTCCGAGTGGGTGGGGTGTGCTCCGGCCGATTGTAGCCGAGGATGGCCGGGACGCCCGATCCGCGCTATCGTCCGGGCGATGAACGTCGAGCTGCCGTACGGGGACGGCACGCTCTCCGCCGCACTGCCGGCGGGGACGCGGCGCCTGTCGAGCGAGGCGGCGACCGCGCTGCCGCCGCTCGCCGACCTCGACGGCGCGGTGCGGGCCGCGCTGGCCTCGCCCCTCGGCCTGCCGCGCATCCGCGATCTCGTGCGCCCCGAGGCGCGGGTCACCATCGCCTTCGACGACCACACCACGGGCTCGTTCGGGCCGATCCGCCCGGTGGCGATCCGCGCCGTGCTCGACGAGCTGGCCCAGGCGGGTGTGACCCCTGCCCAGGTCCGCCTGGTGTGCGCGAACGCGCTGCACCGCATGTGCCGGCCGGCCGAGCTGCGACGGCTGCTCGACGACGGCCTCGTGCGCGACTTCGGCGCGCGCCTGTCCTGCCACGACGCCGAGGACCTCGAGCAGATCGCCGACCTCGGGCTGACGGCCGAGCACGGCTACCCGGTCGAAGTGAGCCGGCTCGTCACCGACGCCGACCTGACCGTGTACGTGAACACCAACCACATCCGCGGCTTCACGGGAGGCTGGAAGTCCGTGTGCATCGGGCTCTCGACGTGGACGTCGATCCGCGTGACGCACGATCCCGACGGCATGTCGATGTCGCTCGACCGCAACCGGATGCACGCCGTCCTCGACGAGATGGGCCATCACCTCGAGGCGCGGCTCGGGCGGCGCGTCTTCAAGCTCGACACCGTGCTGGCCGACCCGTTGCACGCCTCGCACGTCTTCGCGGGCGGCGTGGACGAGACGCGGCGGGCGGCGCTGGAGGTCCAGTCCGGGCGGTATCCGCCCCGGCGGGGGGCGGCCCCCGAGCCGTGCGACGTCCTCGTCTACGGCGTGCCGGACTCCAGTCCCTACGCGATCTGGGCGTCGGTGAACCCGATCCTCACGCTGATCTCCATGGGGCTCGGGTACCTCGGGGGCATGATCGAGGCCGCCGGCAAGCCGGGCTGCACGGTGGTGATGGCGGCGGCGGCCCGCGAGGGGTGGGACGCCGTGCATCACCCGTCGTACCGCGACGTGTGGGAGCGCGTGCTGCCGTACACGCGCGACCCCTACGAGATCACCGCCCGCTTCGAGGACGAGTTCGCCCGCCACCCCGACTACATCGACGCCTACCGCCACCGCTTCGCGTTCCACCCGATCCACGGGATCCTGGCCACCCATCCGCTCAAGCGGTTGCGCCGCGTCGGCCGCGTCATCGTCGCCGCCCCGCGCGACGCGCACGTCCCGCGCCATCTCGGCTACGAGGTCGCGGCGAGCGTGGAGGAGGCCGTCGCGCGGGCGCTCGCGGTGCACGGGTCCGGCGCGGTGCTGGGCGTCGTCGAGCAGCCGGCGATGCCGGCCGACCCCGACCGCCGCGGCGGAGACGCGGCCTAGCGCCGGCGCCCGCGCGGGCGCAGCGAGCGCGAGCCCAGCGCCGCTTCCAACCGCGCCAGCCGTGCGTCGATCCGCGCCAGCGCGTCGGCCCGCGGGCCGCTCCCGCCGCCGCCGGCGAGGTAGCCGCGCTCCAGCATGCTCACGAACACGTCGGCGATCTGCTCGGGGCTGAGCGGGCCGTCGGCGCGGTACCAGGTGTGGAGCCAGTTGCACATGCCGAGGATGCCGAACACGACCATCGTGGGTGGCAGGTCGCGGAACGCGCCGCCCGCGATCCCCTCTCGCACCACGCGCTCGATCGTGCGGTCGTACTCGCGCTTGGCCTGGGCGGCGCGGGCGGCCATGGCCGCCGGCAGCCCGCTCTCCTCGCTGAAGAACACGCGCAAGAAGGGTTGGTGGCCGGCCAGCAGCGCGACCTGGTAGCGGACGATGCGGCGCAGCGTCTCGTCGGCCGGCCGCTGCTCCTCCACGATCTGCCGGAGGCCCTGGCGGAAGGACGCGATGGTGCGCTCGAACACCAGCGACAGCAGGTCTTCCTTGCTGGAGACGTACCGGTAGAGCGTGACCTTCGACAGGCCCGCCCGCTCGGCGATGGCGTCGAGCGTGGCGGCCCGGTAGCCGACCTCACCGAACGCGGCGGCGGCGGCCCGGACGATCTCGTCCAGGACGGCGGCCCGGGTGGGGGGCAGGGTGGCGTCCCTTGACATGCGCAGCCTCCGCGCCTAGCATAACCCGTTGGTTCAGGATCTGAACTCGAAAGGAAAGCCGGCCATGCCCGTCGAGAGCCATCCGGTCACCGCCCGCCACGACGTGGTCTTCGAGCACGCCTACCCGGTAGAGGCGCCGGATCTGAGATCCCTCTACGAGAAGGCCAAGCGCGACCAGTGGAACGCCGCCCGCGACGTCGACTGGAGCCAGCCCCATGACATCGAGCAGGGCGTGCTGGCCGACGAGATGATCGACATCTACGGTACGCCGTTCTGGGACCGGCTGACGGCGGCCGAGCGGAGCGAGCTGAACCGGCGCTTCGCCAACTGGCGGCTGGGAGCGCTGCTCTACGGCGAGCACGGCGCCATGCTGGTGTGCAGCCAGCTGGTGGAGAGCGTGTCGGGCACCGACGCCAAGTTCTTCCAGGCCACCCAGGTCGTCGACGAGGCCCGCCACAACGAGGTGCTCGACCGCTACGTCACCCAACGCCTGGGCGGACTGCAGTACCCGCTGCCGGACTTCGAGCGCGAGTTGTTCGACACGCTGCTGTCCGACTCGCGCTGGACGGTCAAGACGATCGGTCTACAGCTGGTGGCCGAGACGTTCGCCGTCGCGCTCTTCCGCATGCTGGCCGAGACGTCAAAGGATCCGCTGCTGAAGCAAATCTGCCGCTACATCCTCCAGGACGAATCGCGCCACATGGGCTTCGGCATGCTGAGCCTGCCCGACGTCATCGGCGAGCTGACCGACGCCGAGCGCGCCGAGCTGGAGGAGGTCACCCACTGGGCGCTGGTCAAGACGCTCACCGGCCAGTTCCCGGAGCCGGTCTATCGCGAGCTCGGCTTCGGCAAGGCCGAGATCGCCGAGATCCACGCCCACCGGCGCGAGCGCGCCGCCGGCGCCGAGGGCTCCCACTACCGCAAGCTGTTCCGCAAGGACCTGCACGGCACGCTGCTGGGCAACCTGAGCAAGATCGGCCTGCTCACCGAGCGCATGCGCCCGCGCCTGGAATCCGTCGGCATCCGCGTGCCGGCCACCCTGGAGGCGGCCGCCGAGTAGGAGGGCGCGGCCTGGCAGGCGGTCAAGCCTGTCAAGCACTTACGCGACGGCACTCGACGCTCCGCGCCTTGCTGGCCGCGGGCGAGTGGAGTAGAGTTCGCGCCAGCCCCCCACGTCCCGAGGAGGATCAGATGGACCGACGCGTGCGCAGCCTCGCCGAGCAGCTCGACGCCAACCAGATCTCTCGCCGTGAGTTCGTCCGCCGCACCGCGCTGATCACCGGCGGGACCGCCGCCGGGCTCCAGGTGCTCGGCACGATGGCGGAGGCGCAGGGCCCCAAGATGCGCATCTGGCTCTTCAAGAGCTTCGTCACGGCGGGCAACGACATCCTGGCAAAGCAGATCGAGGGGTGGGCCAAGGAGCGCAAGGTCCAGGTCGAGATGGACTGGGCCACCTTCGGCGACCGCGAGCAGAAGTTCGTGGCGGCGATCGAGGCGGGCAACCCGCCCGACCTCGCCGAGATGAACTACCAGGGCCCGGCCCGCTACCGGCCCGCGCTCCGCGACATGACGGCCCTGTCCAAGGACATCGCCAGCGCCCGCGGCGGCCTGCTGCCCCACGCCGAGCGCTATGTCGTGCTCGGCGGCCAGCACATGGCGGTCGCCCGCCAGACGTGGCCGGGCGGCTTCTTCATCCGCAAGGACCTGCTCGACGCCAAGGGCATCAAGCCGCCCAAGGTCTACGACCCCGACGTCATCGACATGGCCAAGAAGACCCAGGATCCCTCCAAGGACCTGTGGGGTCTGGGGCAGACGCTCAACCGCTCCGACGACGGCAACGGGTTCATGCAGAACATCCTGTGGAACTACGGCGGCAGCACCTGGGACAAGGACGGCAAGCCGGCGCTCGGCACGACCTACCTCAAGCAGAACATGGAAGCCCTGCAGATGGCCGTGGACACGATCCAGAAGCACAAGATCCAGCCGCCCGGCGTCATGTCGTGGACGGACGTGCACAACAACGAGGCCTACATGGCCGGCAAGCTGGTGAGCACCAACAACGGCGCCAGCCTCTACTACGCCATGGTCAACAAGAAGCACCCGCTGGCCGAGAAGACCCAGGTGATCCTCACCCCCGGTGGGCCCGCCGGCTCGTTCCTCGCGGCCGGCTGCTACAACTGGGGCATCTTCAAGGCGAGCAAGCACTCGGAGCTGTCCGAGGACCTGATCCGCTGGGTCGAGGACGAGAAGCGCTTCGAGGAGTACATGAAGGTCTCGATCGGCCAGGCCGGCCCCGTCTACAAGGTCCGGGCCGAGAACCCGTACTGGAAGTCGGATCCGAACTTCCAGGGCATGCTGCAGAACGTCCTGCGCGGCGTGTGGCCGGGCTATCCCGGGCCGATCACGCCGGCGGCCATCGAGGTGCAGGCGCAGTACATCCTCTGCGACATGGCCGGGCGCGTGGTCGTGGGCGGGCTCTCGCCGGAAGCGGCGCTGAAGGAAGCCCACAAGCGGGTGGAGGAGATCCACCGCATCCGCAGCCGGAGCTGAGCCAGCACCGCCCGATGGCAGTCCCAGCGGCGGAACTGCGCAGCAAAGCCGTCGTCGGCGACGGGCGGGCGGTCGGGCTCCGGCGCGTGCTCGGGCCCGACCACCGCATGGGCTTCCTGTTCGTGGCGCCCATCGCGATCTGCGTGCTGTCGCTGGTCGCCTATCCGTTCTGCTACGCGATCTACCTCTCCATGACCCACAAGCTGGTGGGCCTGCCGCCGGTCTTCGTCGGCTTCGAGAACTACATCCGCCTGACCTGGGACGGGTTCTTCCAGCGCGCTGTCGTCAACAGCTTCGTCTTCACGTTCGGCTCGGTCGGCTTCAAGCTCGTCCTCGGCGTGGTGATGGCGCTGGTCCTCACCTCGCGCATTCGCTGGCGCTCGTTCTGGACGGGCGTGCTGCTGATCCCGTGGGTGGCGCCGACGGTCGTGTCGGCGCTGAACTTCCTGTGGATGTTCGACGGCAGCCTCGGCGTGCTGAACTACCTGCTGGTGCGGGTCTTCCGGGTCGTGCCCCAGGGGATCGGCTGGCTCAGCGAGCCGGGGACGGCGATGGCCTCGGTCGTCGCCGTCAACGTCTGGCGCGGCTTTCCGTTCTTCGGCATCTCGTTCCTGGCCGGCATGAAGGCCATCCCCGCCGAGCTCTACGAGGCGGCCGCGGTGGACGGCGCCAGCCCGCTGCAGCGCTTCCGCCACGTGACGCTGCCCGGCATCAAGAACATCATGATCATCGTGGTGCTGCTGTCGACGATCTGGACGTTCAACGACTTCCAGATCATCTACATCCTCACCAAGGGCGGGCCGGGCGGCACGACGATGGTCATGCCCGTGTTCACCTACGAGACCGCGTTCGGCGCCCAGCGCCTGGGCGAGGCTATCGCGGTCGCGCTCTACCTGCTGCCGGTGCTGGCGGTGACCATCATGGTGCTGGCCCGCTACATGCGGAAGGGGCGGCGGCGGTGAAGGGGCGAAGGTCGGCCACGATCGAGCAGACGCTGGCCTACGGGGTTCTCGTCGTGCTCGCCGTCGCCGTGCTGTTCCCGTTCTACTGGATGATCGTCACCTCGTTCAAGAGCGAGGACCAGATGCGGAGCGTCGTCTCCATGTTCTGGCCCAAGCCCTTCGCCGTCGAGAACTACCAGCAGCTGCTGGCCAAGACCGAATTCGCGGCCTGGTACGGCAACAGCGTGTTCGTCGCGGTGTCCAGCACGCTGCTGGCCACGGCGGTGGGCACGATCGGCGCCTACGCGCTGGCGCGCCTCAAGTTCCTGGGGCGTGGGTTCATGGCCAGCGCCACGCTCATCACCTACCTGGTGCCGCCCTCCATCCTGTTCATCCCGCTGTACAAGCAGATGCAGGGGCTGGGGATGGCCAACAGCCTGGCCGGGCTCATCGCGGCCTACCCCTCGTTCACGGTGCCATTCGTGACGTGGCTCCTGATGGGCTACTTCGAGTCGATCCCCGAGGAGCTGGAAGAAGCGGCGATGATCGACGGCTCGACCCGCTTCGGCGCCTTCTATCGCATCGTGCTGCCGCTGTCGATGCCCGGCGTGCTCGCGGCCGGGCTCTACGCCTTCACGCAGGCGTGGAACGAGTTCCTGTACGCGCTCGTGTTCATCACCGACGGCAAGCTGCGCACCCTGCCGGTCGGGCTCGCCAGCTTCATCACCGGCGACGTCTACGGCTGGGGCTACCTGATGTCGGGCGCCGTTCTCACCACGCTGCCGGTCATCGCCGCCTACATCTATCTCCAGAAGTACATGGTCGAGGGGCTCACGGCCGGCAGCGTGAAGGGGTGATCGTCCGGGCCCTGCTCGTGATCGCCCTGGTGCTGGCGCCGGCGACCGCCGGCGCCGAGATGAGGTTGCCGCCCGGCTTCAGCGCGCAGGTCTACGTCACCGGCCACGGCTTCGACGGCAGCGGCGTCGCGGCCGGGATCCCGTCCGCCTCCACGCTCGCCTTCGATCCCGCCGGCGCGCTCTACGCCGCGCGCAGCGGCCGCCGCTACCTCGGCGGCGGCGAGGTCGACGACGTGTGGCCGGTGTTCCGGATCCCGCTCGGTGGCGGTCGCCTGACCCGCGACACCGAGCCGCGCTACCTCTACGGCCCCCCGCTGCCCAACGGGCAGGTCGGCGCGGTCCGCGGCGCTCACGAGCTGCTCGTGACGACGTACGACCGCGAGCGCAAGCACGGCGTGCTCTATCGGATCGTGGACGGCCGGGCCCAGCTGCTGGCTGGCGGCACGCCCGCGCCGGGCACGCCCGCGCTGCTCAAGCAGCCGGAGGGCGTGGCGCTCGATCCCACCGGCAACGTCTACGTGGCCGACCGCCAGCAGGGCACCGTCCTGAAGCTGGACCCCGAGGGGCGCCTGCTCGAGGCGCGCTGGCTCACGCTGCCGCGCCCGCGCCTGCTCGCCGCCCAGGGCGACCGGCTGTGGATCGCGGCCGACGGCGAGGCCGAGGCGCCCTGGCAGCGCGGCACCGGCGAGCTGTGGACCGTCGGCCCCGAGGGCAGGCGCCTGGCGCTGCGCGGCCCGATCGCCTCGGGCATGGGCGTGAGTCCGACCGGTCACCTGTTCGTGGCCGACCGCCAGGGCGGCCGGGTGCTCGCCGTGAGCGGCGACGGCGGCTCGTTCGAGTTCGCCACCTTCACCGACGGCGACGCGCCGCGCACGGTCGGCTGGGCGCCGGTCACCGAGGCCACGCGGCGGGCGGGGATCGCCGGCGATCTCTTCGTCGTGGTCATCCGGCGCGGCACGTGGGCGCTGAACGAGATCGTGCGCGTGTCCGGCCCGTTCGACGACCTGGTCCGCTCGCGCCTGCCGGCATCCCGCTAACGGTCTCACCCGGAGGAACCTCCATGCGCGCGACGACGCGGCTCCGCCAGCTCCTGACCGACGTCCCCTTGCTCGTGCCCGGCTGCTACGACGCGCTGAGCGCCCGCGTGCTCGAGCGCGCCGGCTTCCCGGCCGTCTACATGACCGGCTACGGCACCTCGCTGGCGCTGCTGGGCCTGCCCGACGCCGGGCTGGCGACGATGAGCGAGATGCACCTCAACGCGCGCTACATCGCCAACGCCGTGCGGGTACCGGTCATCGCCGACTCCGACAACGGCTACGGCAACGCCATCAATGTCATCCGCACGGTGCGCGAGTACATCCAGACCGGCGTGGCCGGCATCCACATCGAGGACCAGGCGATCCCCAAGCGCTGCGGACACGTGGCGGGGCGGCGGGTGATCCCCATCGAGGAAGCGGTGGGTAAGTACCGGGCGGCCGCTGCCGTGCGCCGCGACCTCGATCCCGACTTCGTCGTGATCGCGCGCACCGACGCGCGCGGCGCCCACGGCGGCTCGCTGGACGAGGCGATCCGCCGCGCCAACGCCTATCTCGAGGCGGGCGCCGACATGGCGTTCGTCGAGGGCCCGACCAGCCTGGACGAGGTCCGGCGCGTGTGCCACGAGGTCCGCGGCCCGGTCTTCTACAACCAGACGGGCCTGTCGCCGCGGCTGACGGCGGCGCAGATGAAGGAGCTGGGGATCGCGATCACGATCCTTCCGGGTGCGATGCTGCGGGTGGCGCTGCAGGCGATGTGGGATTTCGCGGCCGCGCTCCGGGCCGAGGGCCCGGCGGCCGAGGCGCGCTTCAGCGAGCGATTCAAGGACCACCCGGTCGGAGACCTCCACACGTTCGCGGGGTTCGACCAGATCCGGGCCTGGGAGGCCGAGTACCTGCCCGTCGAGGAGCTGGAGAAGTACGAGGGGTCGGTCGGTCACCAGCCCTCGCGCCGCTGAAAGTGCTTCGGCCCCGAGGGGCCCCTGGCGGATCATCGATCAGAGGACCCATGGCGGCCGACGCTTCGGTGAACAGCAGGCAGCAGGGGCTGCAGCAGGCGGCGTCGGTGATCTTCGCCCTCGTCGCCATCGTACCGCTCCTGATCTTCGCCTGGACCCTGCACACGCTGGGCGTCATCGGCCGCACCCAGGCCCAGGTGAGCCTGGGCCTGGCGCTGGCCGTGGCGCTCCTCGGGTTCTGGCTCTTCCGCTCGATGCTCGGGCGGATGGCCGAGGTGGTCCAGGCCCTGGCCGCGGCCGTCGAGCAGGCCAACCGCACGCGCCGGCCACCGAACGCAACCGCGGAGCCGGCGCCGCCGGCCACGCCGTCGAACTGGCCGGCCGCGCCGGCGTCCGCCCATCCCGCACCCACCCGGACCGTGCCCGGCCTCGGCCAGATCCGCGAGCTGAGCGAGGTCGGGCGCACGATGGACGAGCTGTGGCACCGCGAAGCGTCGGCGCACCTCGGCCGGCGCGTGCAGATCTCCGTCGCCAACAGCAGCGACCCGCTGGTGGGCACGCTCAGCGAGGCGACCGGCGACGGCCTGGTTCTCGCGCAGGATGAGGGCGAGGTCGCCATCTCCTACGGCCGCGTGACCGCGATCGACCGCCAGAGCTGATTCGCTGAGCCTCGGCTACGTGCGCCGGGGTCCTCGCGCCCGACGTGGCCGCCTCCGTTGCCGAATCCGTTCTTCAGCGATCTCGCCCGCGGCTGACCTGCGCCCGGAACAGCGGCGGTGACGGGTCCGCGCCACCGTAGGGCCGCGACCGGGCGCGCGGGTGGTGGGTTGACAACGCTGCGGGGGCCGCCGATGATCGCGGCAGCGTACGGACCGTCCGGACCCGGAGGGGCGTATGTCGCCGGATCGGGTTCGACACTCGCTCGGATCGGCCGTCTCGCGCAGCCCGCCTGCTCACTCCCCTGTCTGAGCGCTCTTGCTGGGCCTCTTGCACACGGAGGGTGCCAATGGCGGCAACTGTCGTGGAGGGTAGGGCGGTCGAGAGCCGGCTGCTGGCGATCCTCTGGGCCGCGCTGATGCTCGCCTGGATGGGCGGCCTGGCCCTCGGAGTCTGGTGGGTCTGGCCGCACATCCGGCCCATGGCCCCGACCGCCGACTTCGTCTTCTCGCTGGTGTGGCTCGTCACCGGGACCACCGCCTGGCTCGTGGCCTTGAACCTCGGCTACCAGCGCTTCTGGCGCCGCTAGGAATGCGCGGCTGCGGGCCGACCAGGTCATCGAGAAACGCGGTCATGGCGACGCCCCGTCCACCACCTGCGCGTATGGCCGCTCCCCTTGCGTTCCGATCCACCGACCGAGAGGTGCCTGCGGCCTTGCCGAACGGATCGAGGCGGCGACAGGCTCACGATCCGTCGTGGGCCCGGCCCGCGGTTTCGCCCCGTCGAGCTCCGGCGAGCGCGCGCGCGGTGAGCAGAGAGGGGAGGCTCTTATGGCTGACGCGATAGCCTCGTCGGAAGCCGTGGCGGCACGCGAGGCGCGGTCGATGCACAAGGTGCCGAATCCATTCCCGCTGACCCTGGCCGGCATGATGGCGATGCTGGGCCCGCAAGCGATCAACTTCGGCATCTCGGTGGGCGGCGGCGAGGCCTACCTGCTGCCGAACATCGGCGCCCGCGGGACGTTCCACATGCATTGGCTGATGGTGATCTCGGTCGTGCTGGAGGCGGCGCTGGTCTACGAGTGCATCAAGTACAGCATGAACACCGGGCGGTCGTTCTTCGCCGCCACCGCCGACCTGGGTCCGAAAGGCTTCTGGCCGTGGTACTGGGCCGTCGTCACCATCCTCGTGGCCGGCTGGCCGGCCTGGATGGGCGGGGCGGTCATCGCCGCTCAGCGGTTCACCGGCATCTCGACCCAGACGCTGTTGCCCGGCAGCAAGCTCCCGCCGCAATACCTGTGGGCGGTGATCGCGCTCGTGCTCGTCCTCGTCGTGTTCTACCTGTCGGATCGCACGTACAACTTCCTGCAGCGGTTCTTCCTGTTCATCATGTGGGCGAACATCCTCCTGGTCCTGGCGATCACCGCGATCGCCGCCAAGCCGCACCACTACTGGGACGTGCTGCTGGGAATGCTCGGCATCACCTTCCTGACGCAGGGCGGCTACCCGGCTCAACTACCGCTGACGGACGCGCTGGCGCTCTTCGGGCAACCCGGCGGCAGCATCATGTACGTGAGCTTCTGGGTGATCGGGGCCGGGTTCGCGATGGGCAAGTTCGCCGGCCAGGTCACGGGGCCGCTGCGGCCGCCCGAGAACATCACCGCCGAAGAGATCCGGTGGGACACCAGCGACGCCGGCGAGCGCCGCAAGATGCACCAGTGGGTCAAGCTGGGCGGCTACAGCCTGTTCCTCTGGTGGGGATTCATCGGCGGCATCATCATGGTCTACCTCTACTCCGTGGCGGGGTACGCCTACCTGCACGACGACTTCCTCAAGACGGGCAAGGTCCCCTCGGGCGCGGAGGTGCCGGTGCAGATGGCGACGGTGGCGGGGGGCGTCCTCGGACCGATGGCGGGCTGGCTGATGCTGCTGTTCATCATGGTCACCCTCTACGACGCCCAGTTCCCGATCTACGACACGTTCATCGGCCGCACGACGACCGACGCGATCGCGACCATGCGGATGCGGCAGGGCCGTGTCAACGCCGTCTTCCACAACCTGCTGCCGGCCGGCTTGCGCAACCGGCCCTACCGCTTCTGGTACTTCGTGATCGTGACGGTCGCCGTCGGCGCCGGGTTCTGGATGGTGCTGCAGACGTCGCCGTTCATCATCTGGCTGGCCGGCTCGGTCGCCTACCTGATCAACCAGGGGATCGGGTGCATCCAGATAATGCTGATCAACAACCGGAGGCTCCATCCGGAGTTCCACGTCGGCCGGATCAACATCTGGCTGCTCCCGCTCGCCACCCTGACCCGCTGGGCGGCGGTCGCCGTCTGGCTGTACGCCGGCGGCTTCGCCGAGATCGTCAAG
>DASTOJ010000274.1:0-2211 GCA_035762565.1 Candidatus Methylomirabilota bacterium
CGCAGGCCGTTGTCGAGCGTGGCCGCGAGGACGGCGTCGGCCGCGGGGGCCGGCTCGGCGGCGGGCGCGGGCCAGCCGGCGCCGACCAGAACGCTGATCAGGAGGAGCGCGACGGACCGACGCATCACGCTCGAGTATAGACCCGCCGGCGCTCGGCCCGGCCGGCGCTCCAGCCGAGCGCGACGACCGCGACGAGCAGCGCGACGATGAGCGCCGCCGTCGTCGTCGTCGACAGCTGCGAGAGCAGCGCCAGCGTCGTGCTCGACAGCCCGGCGAAGGCCAGTCCCACCACCGGCAGCACCGGCGCCCCGCAGCCCATGACGCTGCACGGCCCCGTCGAGAGCCCCACCACGCTCAGCAGCGCACCGGCCGCGCCCCCCGAGCGGGCGGCGGTCGGGCGCCACCCGGCGAGCGGCGCGCGGTCGCGGCGGTGGCGCCAGAGCGCCCAGTACAGGCCGAAGAGCAGCGACGTCACCAGCAGGCGCCCGAGGTCGCGCACGTCGACCGCGTACCCCCACTCGGTGCCACCGAACGGGCTGTCGGCGGAGAACCAGAACAGGGCCAGGTCGGGAAGCTTGGCCACCTTCTGCGGCAGGGGGATGTCGGAGCCAAGGTACTCGGGCAACCGCTTGAGCCAGGGGTTGAACGTGAAGTAGTCGACCGGCTTGCGGAAGACCGACAGGACGAGCGGCGGCAGCAGGATGCTCAACCCGAAGACCGTCGCGCCGGCGGCGAGGAACGAGCCGGGGCGAGCCCGCAGGGTGACCGCCAAGCCCCGGGCCATGTCGACGACCGCCGCCAGCAAGCTTGCCCGCATGCCGCATGCATGGTACATGCAGACCACCACGCCTGAACCACCTATCCAGGGAGGACACCGTATGGTTCCAGAGGTCAGCCGCCGCCAGTTCATGGAACGCCTCGGGGTCACGATCGGCGCGCTCGGCGCCGGAGCCGGCTCGCTGGTGCTGCCCACGCCGGCCGAGGCGCAGGCCCAGCCCTTCAAGGCCAAGGGCACCATCCCCGACAAGCCCTACAAGACCGGCCACATGACCTTCTTCACCGGGCCCGCCGCAGTGCTGGGCGAGCAATCCTACAAGGGCCACATCCTGGCCGCCGAGGAGATCAACGCCCAGGGCGGGCTGCTCGGCAAGCGCAAGATCGAGACGCTCAAGGCCGACGAGGCCGCCGGGACCGACGCCAACGTCAAGGAACTGCGCCGCATGAAGCTCTCGGAGAGCATCGACTGCTTCACCGGCGTCATCTCCAGCGGCAACACGCCGGCGCTCGGTCCGGTCGCCGAGGAGCTGAAGTGCCTGACGGTCTTCACCGACGGCTGCACGGACTTCCTGTTCGAGAAGGCGGTCCCGAACCCGCACTACGTGTTCCGCCTGACGAACATCCAGTCGGCCGACGGCGTGATGGCGGCCATCGCCGCCACGACCGCGTGGCCCAAGATCACCAAGATCGCCCACATCCACCCCGACTACTCCTACGGCCGCAACGCGTTCGACCACTTCAACATCGCGATGAAGAAGCTCAGCGGCAACATCGAGGTGGTGTCCGAGGCGTGGCCGAAGCTCGGGACGACGGAGTTCACGGCCCACATCACCAAGACGATCTCGGCCAAGCCCGACTTGCTGTTCTGCTCGGTGTGGGGCGGCGACTACGTGGCGCTCTACAAGCAGGCCCTGCGCTACGACCTGTTCAAGAAGATGAAGGCCGCCACCACGCTGGCGTTCGGCGTGGCCCCCCACGCGCTGGGCAAGGACCACCCCGAGGGCATCGTGGCCGGCGTCCACGCCAACTACCACTTCCTCTACCCGCCCGGCAACAAGTGGCCGCTCAACGCGCAGTTCGTGAAGAAGTTCCACGACCGCTGGAAGGAGTACCCGAACTTCGAGGCCGAGGGCGCCTACAGCGCGCTGCACACGCTGCGCGAGGCCATCGAGCGGGCCAACCAGCTCGTGGGCGGCTGGCCCGACGACCACGCGATCATCACGATGCTCGAGGGCGCGATGTACGTGGGCCCGTCCGGCTACAACTACATCCGGCCCGACAACCACCAGGGTTACAAGGACGCCATCACCGGGTTCGCGGTGCAGTCGAAGGACTATCCGTTCCCGGTCCACGACCCCAAGACGGTCATCACGGTGCCGATCCGCAACATCACGGCGCCGCCCGGCTATCCCAAAGGTGAGCCGACCACGACGC
>DASTOJ010000275.1:0-11687 GCA_035762565.1 Candidatus Methylomirabilota bacterium
CGACGGAGCCGGCAGAGCGGACGAAAGGCAGGCGATGACGGCCACTGCAGATTTCATGATCCCTCCTCCATGGATCCGCGTCGGCGAAACCTATCACAAGGCCGCGCCCCCGCCTCAATATTCGGTGGGCACGGTCAAGAGCTCGGCATCGGGCGTATCGAGAAAGGCGCGGACGGTCTGGGGCATATGGCGCGAGCCGAAGGAAAGCACGCCGCAACGCGAGAGCATCTGGCGCATGGCCGGGCTGGTGCTGGGACTCGTCAACGCGCTCGTCCGCCCCGTGCTGCTGGTCCTCACGCTGCCGCTGACCGTGCTGACGCTCGGCCTGTTCCTGCTCGTCCTCAACGGCCTGTGTCTGGCGCTGACGGCGTGGCTGGTGCCCGGCCTCGACGTGGACGGCCTGGTGCCGGCGGGGCTGGGCGCACTGGTGGTCTCGGTGGTGAGCTGGCTGCTGACCGCCTTCGTCAGCGACCGGGGCCGGATCGAGCGCGTCCGCTAGGCGGCCCGGCCGCCCTCCTCCGTGAGCGAGGTGATGATGTAAGTGCCGCTCTTGGCGTCACGCTCGAGCGTGACGATCTTCTGCTTGGCGGCCTCCTCCAGGAGCTTGGAGAACGTCGAGTAGCCGTAGTAGGTCTCGTTGAAGGCCGGGTTCTTGCGGATCATGGTCTGCTTCACCATCGAGCCCCACAAGGTCTCCTTGTTCTCGCGCTCCAGGGCCTGGATGGCGTCGATGAGCTGGGCCATGGCCTCGGCCTTCTTCTCGGGCATGCCGCTCAGGAGCCGGGTCTTCTTGGTGTCGCGGATCAGGTCCTCGTAGAAGATGAACTCATCGCAGTTGGCCACGAGCAGGTCCGACGAGGAGGACTTCACACCGAGCCCGATCACGTAGCGGTCGTTCTCGCGCAGCTTGGAGACGAGCGGCGAGAAATCCGAGTCGCCCGACACGAGGGCGAAGGCGTCGATGTGGGACTTCCCGTAGGCGAGGTCGAGGGCGTCCACCACCATGCGGATGTCCGCCGAGTTCTTGCCGCTGTAGCGGGACTGGGGAACGTCGATCAGCTCGATCGCGTACTCGTGGAAGGGGCGCTTGTACTCCGTGAAGCGGTTCCAGTCGGCGTAGGCCCGGCGGACGATGATCTTGCCCTTCTCCAGCAGCCGCTCCAGGACCAGCTTCAGCTCGAACTGCTTGTACTGTGCTTCCTTGACTCCGCGGGCGATGTTCTCGAAGTCGATGAACATGGCCAGCTTGCGTTCGCCGTTCAAACCCTCTCCTCTCCGGTGCGCACCCTCCCGGGTTGCGCGCGGGTCCATTATATGGCCGGGGCTCCGCGGCCCCGGAGGGGTTTATAGTGGGACCGCGATGGCGAAGATCCTGTGGGAACTCTGGAGGCAGCGACGCATGAAGAACCTCGACGCGGCCGTGGCCGCGCGCGTACCGCCCGGCCAGACGCTGACGGCCAAGTGGCCGGTGCTCACCTATGGCCTCACCCCGCGCTTCGACCCCCGGCGGTGGACGTTCCGCTGCTTCGGCCTGGTCGAGCACGAGGTGTCGTGGACGTGGGAGGAGTTCCAGCGGCTGCCGCGCGTGACGGTCACCTCCGATATCCACTGCGTCACCCGCTGGTCCAAGCTCGACAACGTGTGGGAGGGGGTCTCCGCCCGCTGGATCGTCGAGCAGGCGCGCCCCCGGCCGGAGGCCCGGTGGGTCCTCCAGCACGCCGATCCCGACTACACGACCAACACGTCGCTCGACGACCTCCTCGACGACGACGTGCTGCTGGCGCTCAGGCACAACGGCCGCGACCTCGAGCCCGACCACGGCGGGCCGATGCGGCTGGTGCTGCCCAGGCTCTACTTCTGGAAGTCGAGCAAGTGGCTGCGCGCCTTCGAGTTCCTCGACGTGAATCCGCCGGGCTTCTGGGAGCAGAACGGCTACCACATGCACGCCGACCCGTGGCCGGAGGAGCGTTACTCCGACCAGGAGACGCGCGCCATGCAGCAGATGCGCGCCGAGGCCGCGCGCCGTCTGCGGGAGCGCTGAATCGGCGACGACGGCGCGCCCGCGGCCCCGCGCCCCATCTCCAGCGTCACCACGTTTCACGCTTTTCACTCGCACGGCCTGCGCGAGCGTCGGCGGTGGCGGCCGGCCAGCGCGAGTGCGGAGCCCGCAGCGGCCACGCCGGCGGTCGTGAGGAAGGTCGGCGCGAAGCCCCACTGCTCGACCGCCAGCCCCGAGGCGGCGGCGCCGGCGACGATGCCCAGCTCGAACGCCATGTGGTAGGTGCCGATCGCCCGGCCGCGCTCGCCCTCCGGCACGGCGTCGACGCTCCACGCGATCAGCGCAGGCTGCGCGACGCCGTAGGCGAAGCCGTAGACGGCGCCCGCCGCGGCGATTCCCCCCGGGCCCTTGCTGCAGGCCAGGACCACCAGCGCCGCCGCCGCGAGGACGAGGCCGGCGGCCGCCACCGGAGCCCGACCCGCGCGGTCGGAGAGGCGGCCGGCGGGCCCCCGGGCCATGGTCGTCGTCAGCGCGAAGACGAGGAAGAACACGCCGGGGTTGGCGCCCATCGAGTCGGCGTGGAGCGGCAGGAAGGTGATCTGGGCGCCGTAGGTGAACAGCAGGAAGAACGCGAGCAGTCCGGGGAACAGCGCGGCCCGGCTCAGCGTGCCCGCGAGCGTGAAGGGCACCGGGCGCGGGCGCGCCAGCGTCTCGCCGAGCGCGGCGGTGACTGCCACCGAGACCGCCGCCACCGCCCCCGCGGTCCAGAACAGCGCCCCGAACCCCGCGCGCTCCACGATCGCGACGCCGGTCACCGGCCCGATGGCAAGCGCCACGCTTCCCGCGGCGCCGTAGATGCCGAGGATCTCGCCACGGCGGTGGGGCGGCGCCAGGTCCGCCACCATCGCGCCGGCCGCCGTCGGATAGAGTCCCATCCCGCAGCCGTGCACGAGCCGGACGACGACGAGACCGGCGGCGCCGGCGGCCGCACCGTAGGCGACCGACGCCACCGCGAACACCAGCGCGCCGACCAGCATGAAGGGGCGGCGGCCGTAGCGGTCGACCCCCCAGCCGGCGACCGGGCGGAGCAGCAGCGAGGTGACCGCGAACGCCGCCATGATGGCGCCGACGGCGGCGTCGGTGGCGCCCAGCCGCCGCGCGAAGATCGGCAGGGCGCCGAGCAGCAACAGGAAGGAGAGGAAGAACGCGAAGGCGCCCAGCCACAGGAGCGCGAAGTGGCGCCGGTTCACCTCCGGCCGGTGGGGGTCAGACGGCCTGCTGTCGCGTGACGCGCACCACCCACCAGTGCACGAGCAGCGCGCCGGCCAGGACGCCGAGCCCCAGCACGAGCCAGTGGATCTCGCCCCGAGGCTCGGTGTCGCGGTAGTGCAGCAGGCCGACCAGCACCAGCGCGCTGCCGACGACCGCCGCCGCGCTGCGCGCGGCCCGCACGAAGCGCAGCCACACCGGGCGGCTCTGGCCGAGGATCATCCCGACTCCGAGAAGGACCAAGGCGGCCGTCACCAGGCAGGCGACGACGAAGCTCAGGATCCACACCAGGGTCGCCTCCGCCGCGGCCTGGACGGGACCGATGTAGAGCAGATGGGCGACCACCCACACCGCGACGAGCGCGAGCGCCGCGCCGCCGAGGGCCCGGGTCATGGCATGAGGAATTCGCGGAGCAACGACTGGAACGCCGCCGGCTGGTCGCCCGGCACCGTGTGGCCCGCCCCCGGCACGACCACCAGCCGCGCGGCCGGCAATTCGTCCACCATTCGCTTGGCCGTCTCGTCGGAGAGGACGTCGGACTCGGCGCCGCGCACCAGCAGGGTGGGACACTGGATCGCGCGCCACTGAGGCCACAGGTCGGCGGGCACGCGCAGCCGGCCCTGGCGGACGGCGTCGCGGAGCGCCCGGTCGTACTTCCACGTGAAGCCGCCGTCCGGCAACGGCCGCACGGCGTGCCGGGCCCGGTGGCGGAGCATGGCCTCGGTGTAGCGCGGGTTGTTCGCGCGCATGTGCGCGACGACCTGGTCGAGCGTCGCGAAGCGCTCGGGCGCGGTTGCCATGAGCGCGCCGACCCGGGCCCGGCCGGCCGGCGCGATCTCGGGCCCGATGTCCACGACCACCAGGCGCTCCACCCGTTCGCGATGGCGGCCGGCGTAGTTGATCCCCACGCGCCCGCCCAGCGACAGGGCGACGATGGCGAGCCGCCGGAGGTCGAGCGCCTCCACGAACGCTTCGAGGTCGCCCAGCAGCGCGGCGTCGGCGTAGTCGGCGTCGGGGGCAGGGTCGGAGTCCCCGTGACCGCGCTGGTCGAGCGCGAGCACGCGGAACCGCTCGGCCAGCAGCGCCGCCTCGTCGTCCCACGTGCGGGCGTGGCCGGTGATGCCGTGCAGGAGCACGACCGGTGGCGCGGTCGGCCGGCCCCATTCCGTGTAGTGGAAGCGCCGGCCTCGCAGCCCGAGCGTCCGATCCGCATGCATGACGTGATTGTAACCTGTTGTACGATCCGCCTGATGGCGACGCCCGACGGGCACGCACACGCCCGTGTCACCGCCGCCTCGCGGTCGCGCCCGGTGCTGGCGCTCACGCTGGCGCTCACCTGCGCGTTCCTCGTCGTCGAGCTGATCGCGGGCTTCTGGACCGGCAGCCTGGCCCTGCTGGCCGATGCGGGCCACATGCTCACCGACGCCGGTGCGCTGGCGCTGGCCCTGTTCGCGACGTGGATCGCCTCGCGCCCGCCCACGCCGGCCAAGACCTATGGCTACTACCGCGCCGAGATCCTGGCCGCTCTCGTCAACGCGCTCGTCCTGCTGGTCGTGGCCGGCGCCATCCTGGCCGAGGCCTGGCAGCGCCTGCGCCAGCCGGCGCCGGTGCTGGCAGGTCCGATGGCCGTGGTGGCGGGGCTCGGCCTGGGCGTGAATCTCGCCTGCGCCCGGCTCCTGCACCGCGGCGCCGCGGAGAGCCTCAACGTCCGCGCGGCCTACCTGGAGGTGCTGAGCGACGCGCTCAGCTCGCTGGCCACGCTGGCGGCGGCCGGCGTCATCCTGACGATCGGGTGGACCGGGGCCGACGCCGTCGCCAGCGCGGCGATCGCGCTGCTGATCGTGCCGCGCACCTGGTCGCTGCTCCGGCAGGCCGTGAACGTCCTGTTAGAGGGCACGCCACCCCACCTCGTCCTCGACGAGATCGAGGCCGCGATGTGCGCGGTGGCCGGCGTGCGCCGCGTGCACGACCTGCACGTGTGGACGCTGACCTCGGGGCGCGAGGCGATGAGCGCCCACGTCGTGGTCGACGACGTGCGCGAGAGCGAGCGCCTGCTGGAGACCCTGCACGCGGTGCTGCACGCCCGCTTCGGCATCGACCACACCACCATGCAGCTGGAAACGGAGCCGCCGGCCGTGGTGCGGATCAAGGGGCCGGGGCCGGGGTAGACCGCGATCGCTCCCGGAGGCAAAGTGCCATCCGGTATAGTGGGGCCGTCACCGAGATCCAGGAGGCAGGCATGGCCACGTATCCACTGACCCAGCGCGCGATCGTGCTCCGCCCCGAAGACGACGTCGCCATCGCGAAGAGCGAGCTGGCGGCCGGCACCGTGCTGGAGGACGGTTCGAGCCGCCTCGAAGTGCGCGCGGACGTCAAGCCCGGCCACAAGGTGGCTCGCCGGGCGGTGCGGCGCGGCGAGCCCGTCCGGCGCTACGGGCAGGTGATCGGCTTCGCCACGCAGGACATCGTCGCCGGCGACCACGTGCACAGCCACAACCTGGACATCGGCGAGCTGGCGGCCGACCGCTACGAGGTCGGGGTGGACGTGACACCGGTACAGTTCTACCCGCCCGAGCAGATGCGCTACTTCGAGGGATACAAGCGAGAAGACGGCAGAGTGGGGACCCGGAACTATGTCGCCATCATCTCCGGAGTGAACTGCTCGGCGAGTGTCAGCCAGTTCGTGAAGGACACGTTCCGGGACGTCCAGCGCGATTTCCCGAACGTCGACGGCGTGCTGGCCGTCACCCACAAGTCGGGGTGCGGCACCAAGCTCTTCGGCGAGGACCACCTGGCGCTCCAGCGCGTGCTGGCCGGCTACGCCAAGCACCCCAACGTGGCGGCCTACATCCTGATCGGGCTCGGCTGCGAGGTGAACCAGGCGGCCGTGATGGTGGACCGCCAGCGGATGGCCGCTCCCGGGCATCCCGAGCGCAAGCCGTTCCTCGTCAACATTCAGGAGGCGGGCGGCATCCGCAAGACGGTCGAGCGGGCGGCGGCGGAGGTCGCGAAGCTGTTGCCGATCGCCAACGCCGCGCGGCGCACGAAGCAGCCCGTGTCGGAGCTGACACTGGCCACGAACTGCGGCGGCTCCGACGGCAGCTCCGGCATCACCGCCAACCCGGCCCTCGGCTGGGCGGTGGACGAGCTGGTGCGCTACGGCGGCACCGGGGTGCTGGCCGAGACGCCCGAGATCTACGGCGCCGAGCACCTGCTCATCCGGCGCGCGGTCAGCGAGGGCGTGGCCAAGAAGCTCCTCGACCGCTACAAGTGGTGGGAGTGGTACTGCCGCGGCATCGAGGCCATGGACAACAATCCCGCGCCCGGCAACAAGGCAGGCGGGATCACCACCGTGTTCGAGAAGTCCCTCGGCGGGGTTACCAAGGGCGGCACCACGCCGATGATGGACGTCTTCCAGTACGGTGAGCCGATCACCACGCGCGGCTTCGTGTTCATGGACACGCCGGGCCACGACCCCGTGTCGATCACGGGGCTGGTGGCGGGTGGCTGCAACGTCATCTGCTTCACCACCGGCCGCGGCTCGGTCTTCGGCTGCAAGCCGGTGCCGTCGATCAAGCTGGCGACCAACTCGCTGATGTACCGCCACCTGGAAGAGGACATGGACATCAACTGCGGCGTGATCCTCGAGGGCACGCCGCTGCCCGTGGTCGGCCGTCAGATCTTCGAGGAGATCGTCGCGGTGGCGTCGGGCAGGCGCAGCAAGAGCGAGCTGTCCGGCGTCGGCGAGGAAGAGTTCGCGCCCTGGATCATCGGCCCCGTGATGTAGGCGGGCGCCGCCCCCGGGCTCAGCGCGCGAGCGGCGCGATGGTGCGGCGGGCGGGGATCGAGGGCGCCGGCCCGCGCTGATCGGATTCGAGCGCGCCGGCCAGCCGCCGCCCGCCGGCCGCGCCGACGAGGGCGGCGAGCGCGGTGACGGCGAGCGCGGCCGCGGTCGCCAGCAGCGACGGCACGAGAGGCGCGAACGCTGGGCGGTGGCTCGTCGACCAGCCGTAGAGCGCCAGGATCGTGACGCCGTAGGCGACGCAGGCGAGCGCCGGCCGCCGTCGCACGTCGACGGCGCTCAGGACGGCCGCGGCGGCGAGCGGCAGCAGCAGCCGGACGGGGGCGGGAATGCCCCGGCCGTGGTTCTTCTCGCGGATCTCGGCCGCCAGCGCGATCGGCGAGGTGAGGTCCTTCTGGATCTCCTCGCCGATCACCGACTCCGGCTGGACGACCGCGAACCCCACCCGCGCGACCTGCTCGCCGGCCAGCGAGACCCCCAGCGCGACGGCCACCACCGCGATCGGGGCCCAGCGCCGGTCGAGCAACCGCGCCGCCGGCACCAGCGCCAGCGGCAGCAGCAGCGCGCCCAACATCGCGAACGCGTGGAAGGCCACCCCGCCGTAAGTGTAGGCGGTGAGCCAGGCGGGCTCCAGGACCACGCGCACGCCGCCGTAGAGCAGGCCGCTCCCGAGCAGCAGGGCCGCCAGTCGTGCGCGGCGGCGCGCGGGATGGACCTCGATGGCCAGCAGCAGCGTGCCGAGAGTGTTGATCGCCGAGCCCAGCAGCCCGAGCAGGTGCGGGGGGCTCCACAGCGTGACGTCCAGGCCGAAGAGCCGGTGCCAGAGATCGTCGATCGGCGCCGCCAGCAGCAGCAGCGCCACGCCCCACGCCGCCAGGTGCACGCCCCGCGTGGACGTGAGCCCGAGCACCGTGATCGCGCCCCGCGGCGCCAGTCCGCCTCGGGCTCGCGTGTCCAGCGCGAGGACATGGTCCGTCTCAGGGACAAGCGGCTGAGCCTGGCCGACTGCGCGCGCTTCGAGCTGATGGATCGGCTGGGGTTGCGGGCGGCGTTCACCTTCGACCGCGACCTCCGGGACTGCGGGTACGAGATGGTGCCGTAGGACTCGGCGCCGGTCACGATTGCACGACCGTCACCACCAGGCCGATCGAGGCCAGGATGTTGCCGACCCGCACGCACTCGGCCTCGGGACCGACCTTCACCACGGCCTTGCCGGTGTTGTGGACCTGCCAGGCGATCTCCCAGCCCTCCGCCTCGCTGCAGGCGATGGCCTTCTGGAGCTGCTTGACCACCTGCTCGAAGGTGTGACAGTCGCAGTTGTGCAGGATGGTCATCCAGGGTGGGGCGACCTCGGTCCCCGTCCCGGCGACCTCCTCGACCTCCGGGGCCGGCAGCGTCCGCTCGACCATGCCCTGGATTCTACCGCCGCGTTCCAACCTCCCTCGGCCGCGGGCCGGCGGGCCCGGCCCGCTCGCTCACTTCTTCAGGCCCGGCACCGGCGGGATGCGGGCGGGAATCTTCGCGACGGTGTGGCGCCGCACCTGGGCCGTCCACTGCGAGTCGACGGTCTGCGGCAGCCCGAAGAGCCGCAGGTCGAGCGACAGGTTGGTGACGTGGATGAACGGGCCGCTCCGCACCAGGCTGGCCGGGAACAGTAGACCGCGCGGCGCCCCGTGAGGGTCGAGGCCGTTGAAGTCCCCGAGCTTGGCGATGACGCGCCCCCCGGGGTTGAGCACCGCGATCTCGTCGGCCTGGTTGGCGGCGACCCAGAGGTTGTCGTGGTCGTCGATGATCAGGCCGTCGCAGCCGTTGACGCTGTTGACGAACACGCTCGGCGTGCCGGGGTTGCCGCCCGCGCCGACGGGGATCTGCACGACCGTGTCGTCGCCGGTGTTGCAGACGAACAGCGCGGTGCCGGCGGTGTCGAAGGCCAGCCCGTTGGCGCCGAACGGCGGCACCCCGGTCGTGGCCAGCAGCGCGTCGGTCACCCACGCCGTCACGGCGCCGCCACCGGGGCCGGCGGCCTTGGTCACGTCGAACGTGGTCACGTAGATGTTGCCGTGCGGATCGGCGGCGATGCCCTCGGGGTTGTTGGTGCCGGCGGGGAGCGTCGCGAACGTGGTCGCCGGCAGGCGGATCCAGGCGTCGGCAGCGGACGGTACGGCCGGCAGGAGCAACGCGAGCGCCGCGACAACCTTCAACGGGGTCATGGCGAACCTCCGTGGGGCTCGGTGGTCGGGGGGCCGCCCAGCGCGCCCGATGCGCGCAGCGCGGCGATGCGGGCCGGATCATACTGCAACAGCCCGCCCAGGATCTCGCTCGTGTGCTGGCCCAGGCGCGGGGCCGGCGCCGGCGTCGTGAGGGCGCCCGCCGTCCGCACGGGCGAGGCGACCTCCCGCAGCACGCCCAGCACGGGGTGCTTCACCTCCAGGATCATCCCGCGCGCGCGGACCTGCTCGTCCTCCAGCGCCTGGGCGAGCGTGTTGACGGGCGCGCAGGGCACCCGCCCCTGCAGCCGCGCCAGCCACTCGGCCGTCGTGTGCCGGGCGAAGCGCGCCTTGAGGAGGGGGACGAGGGCGTCCTTGTGGGCGAGGCGGCCAGCGAAGGTGGCGAAGCGCGCATCGCGCCCGACGTCCGGCAGCTCGAGCGCCTCGACGAGCGCCTGCCAGAACTTCTCCTTGTTGCAGAAGACGACGATCCAGCCGTCGCGAGTGGGGAAGTTCTGGGCGGGCACCAGCGACTGGTGGCCGGAGTCGGCCACGCGGTCGGCCTGCCAGTCTCGGTTGAGGGCCCAGATGGCGAAGTAGGAGAGCATGCTCACCGCGGTGTCGAGCAGCGAGACGTCGATGTCGCGCCCGACGCCGGTGCGCTGGGCGTCCCAGAGACCGGCCAGCAGCCCGGCCATCGAGACGTAGCCGCCGGCGAAGTCCACGACCGAGACGCCGCACTTGCCCGGTGGTCCCTCGGGCTCGCCGGTCACCGACATCCAGCCCGCGTAGCCCTGGATGAGATAGTCGAAGGCCGGCTCGGCCGCCCGCGGCCCGGTGGCGCCGAAGCCCGACAGCGAGCAGCACACGATCGCCGGGTTGACGTCCTGCAGCGCCGCGTAGGTCAGGCCGAGCTTGCCCGGCAGGTCGCCGCGCAGGTTGTTGAAGACGGCATGGGACACGCGGGCGAGGTCGCGGAGCACCGCGCGCCCGTCCGGGTGCTCGAGGTCGATCGTGATGGACTTCTTGCCGCGGTTGAACGACTGGAAGTAGAGCGAGTCGCCGTCGCCGGCGTAGGGCCCGACCTGGCGCGAGACGTCGCCGCCGACCGCGGGGTGCTCGACCTTGATGACCTCGGCGCCGAGGTCGGCCAGGAGCTGGGTGCCGAACGGGCCGGCGCCGAACTGCGAGACCGCCAGGATGCGCAGGCCCGCGAGCATCGGCCGGGTCACGCGGGGTACTTCCCCTCGCCGAGCGTGGCGTGGCTCCTCTTGGGGACGAGTGCGGTCCGGGTGAAGGTCATCACGCGCTCGCCGCGCTGGTTGGTCACGCGCGTCTGGACGGTCACCGTGCCGCGGTCGCCCTGCCTCGACTCCCGCGTGGCCAGGACCGTCGACTCGGAGTAGATCGTGTCGCCGATGAAGGTGGGCGCCTGGTGGGTGATCTTCTCGATCTCGAGATTGGCGATGGCCTTGCCGGAGACGTCGGCCACCGTCATGCCGATGCCGATCGAGAACACCAGCGGGCCCAGGACCAGCCGCTGGCCGTGCTGGGTGTGGGTGGCCGCGTAGTGGGCGTCGCTGTGCACCGGGTGCTGGTTCATCGTCAGCAGCGCGAACCACGTGCAGTCCGCCTCGTTGATCGTCCGCCCCGGCCAGTGCCTGATGACCTCGCCCACCGTGAATTCCTCGAACCACCGCCCGTAGGCCATCAGCGCCCTCGCAGCCCCCAGAGGAACGCGAGCAGGCCCACCGCGCCCAGGATCGTCCGCACCGTGTGCAGCCGCCCCCAGCGCCGTAACAGCCGCAGGATCTCGTCGGCGTCCAGCGGGCCCGCGGCCAGCAGGCGCCGGTTGATCGGCGCGATCACCGCCAGGGTGAGCGGGATCACCGCGCCGACCGCGAGCGCGCCGGCCAGCCAGGCCCAGCGCGTCGTGAGCGCCGACACGGCCACGCCGCTGGCGAGCGCGATCGCGGCGAACGACGCCTGCCACGGCGCCGCCCGCCGATAGCTCGGGCCGAACTGCGCCCGGCCCGCCTCGGCCCCGCTGTCCAGCCGCGCCGGGTGCTCGACGAGGGTGATGTAGAGCGCCCACGTCGTGAACAGGGTCGCGCTGAGGACGGACGCGGTCGCGAGCAGGCCGGTCATGCCGTCTCGGCGAGCCGCGCGGCGAGGTCCGCGCGGAGCGTCGCGTCGTCGAGCGGCACGAAGAGCAGGCGGGCGGCGTCGCGGTAGTAGCGCTCGACCGGGAACTCGCTGACGTAGCCATAGCCGCCGTGGATGCGCATCGACTCCAGCGTGGCGCTGGCCGCGACCGCGGCGGCGTGCAGTCGCGCCATCGCGGCAGCGTCCGGGGCGGCGTCCCGCTCGGCCGCGCGGTAGGTGAGCAGCCGGGCGGCGGTGATCCCGG